>DAIDHP010000034.1 GCA_027459625.1 Chthonomonadales bacterium | reverse complement strand
CGCGGCGGATTTGTAGTGTCTCTGACAGAATAACACTTTTGAAAGAGCTTGTCAATGGGTGTTGATGAAAATAATGAGAGATATTTCATGCAGCGTTGGAAACTCTTGAACCGACGCTCGCATACACTTCCGGAGGGCGAATTGCCTGATAAAAAGGAGCCATCCATCTATGAGTTTCTCCCATCAACCGCGCCAATCCGTTAATAAAATCCCTACGGATTGATCCATGTACGAGAATCGACAAATATCAGACATTATGGTAAGATATCATTGAAAAATCATATTGCACGCTTACAGGCAAATTGAAAATCCTAAAATCACATGGCATGAATCTGACGCCTGAAACAAATGCTCTTATTCCTACGGGTAGTTCACTCTCGTCAGTCAATTGCAAAACGAAAGGATGCCTGCCATGAATAGATCGTTCCTTTCTCTATTGCTGATGTCTTACGCACTGCCTGTATTGGCGGCGCAAAACCCACCAGCAAACGCGGCAAATACGCTAGCTACGAAACCCATTGCTTCCCAATCCTTCGATATTTCCACGTCTCCAAACCAGCGTGGTTCCAGTCTCGCCGAGATGGCTCTCTTCACGGGACGGATCGCCCCCTTAACCATGAAGCTAAAGGATCTGGACATTCTCTGGAGCAGTTTCAATCTCTCATCAAATCACGGGCGCACATCGGAAGGTTCGAGCGGAACAGCCACCGATAAGAGTCACCTGTATTTCACACAGGGACGAACTACAACGCTAAACGGAACGTCTTATTTGATCGCCTATTCTTTGCAAAACGCGTATTCGTCGATTGTAAAAGGGAGTTCCGCTGAGGAGATGAATAAACCGGTAACCCCGGATTCCGAATTGCATCTCTGCCTGCTCAATTTACAATCGGCGGATGATATCCTGAACATATCCCCATTTGATCTCTACACGCTGCTCACAACCAATGGCAAGTACAATAACGAGATTTCCAAATCGAACCTGAATCAGATTCTCATAGCTTTGATGATGTACGCTCAGGATAATAAGATGACCCTGCCCCCGATGACGGATTATTCCGTTTTCGTCAAGGCTCTATATCCTTATATAAAGCACTCCGACGTATTTTATTTGCCCGGAACCCACACCCCTTACACTCTAAACGCCGACATTACAAAACAAAATCTTAATTCAATTAAGCTCCCCATGAATACTCCGGTGATATATGAACCTCATGCGAGAAGAGACGGCTCAAGGTATGTGGGATTTCTAGATGGTCATGTGGCGGCAGTTAATCATTCTGACTGGAATCAATTGTTGAATGTGCGATAGATACGTCATTATTCGGGTGATAACTGGAGTACGTATCCGGATGGTAACCTCAAAGGAGTGGAAGATTAACGGAATGCATTTCGCCGAGCTGCTGTTATTCGTCTTGTTGAGCCTTGCCGTTTCCGCATTCGCCAACGCCACCTTTCAACCCATCCAACAATTTAAGTGGTATCGGAACGTAAACAATGAAGAGCCGGATTACTATGTGGCATTTCGAGGTCATTTCGATCTCAAGACGGAACAGAATTGCGACATCCGGCTGATAGGTGCATCGTGGTATGTGGGGTGGATGGACGGTCATTACTTTTGCGAAGGTCCAGCGAGATTTCCCGCCGCCTATCCCGAATATCAGACTTACCATCTCCATATCTCCGCCGGGCGCCACGTTTTGGCGATAGAGGTGCATCAGATTGGAGTGGTGACGAGGATCCTTGATAATCCGAGACCCTTTCTCCACTGCGTCGTGATGCAAGACGGCGTTGAAATCCCGGTAACTTGGAAATGCATCCGGTTGAACGGATATGATTCCCAGGTCCGGCGAATCAATCCCGAACTCGGATTTATCGAATGGTGCGACACGCGTCAGATTCCCGCGGGCTGGAAGGAGGATGATTTCGACGATTCCGGATGGAATTCCCCGGTCCCCGTGAATCCAAATATCGGCAAGTTGGAAGCGCTTACCACGGCGAATACTCTCTCCATAGTTCATCAAATAAAGCCCATCGCCTCCGGGGAGTTTGTCAATGAGTTCGGCTATGAAAAGGACGATCCTGCGGCGCGCTTTTACCTCGCCAACCTAACTCCCAAAAAAACACCGCCCGACGGCGTATGGAGGCGGTACGACTTTGGCAGGGTCCGCTTGATGCGCCCAAGGTTCGTCTTGGACTTGCCTTCGGGCGCGGTTGTGGAATTCGCCTATTCCGAGGAATTGCGAGGAGGCAGGGTATGCCCCTGGATCACGCTATCGGGAGGGGAATCCTGCAATCTGGACCATTACGTCGCTCGGGGGGGAGAACAGGAGTTCTTTCCTCTCACTCCCAAGGGCGGTCGATTCATGGAAATTCACGTCTACGCTCCCCCGAACCAGGTCCATTTCATCAAGGAGGAGATCGTCGAGCGAACGTATTACGGCGAGCCGCAAGGCTCCTTTCATACCAACGACCCGCTGCTGAATAAAATATGGTCGGTCGGAGTTTCGACGCTCCGCGCATGCAGCGAGGACGCATTGATCGATAATCCCACCAGGGAGCGCGGGGAGTGGACCGGCGACGTGGTATCGGTTGGTATGGATATCTCCTCGGTAGCTTACAACGATATGCGCTTACTGAAACGAGGTCTGGTGCAATCCGCCGAATGCGCGCGCTCCGACGGTCTTGTTGCTGGGCTCTCTCCAGGTGGTGCTGCTTATCTATCCACTTACGCGGCGCAGTGGGTCACGGCATGCGTCCATTATTGGGAATTGACCGGAGACCGCTCATTGTTGGAGGAGCTATACCCCGCAGCCGTGAAAAACATGGAGGCGTTTGCAAATCAGACGACCGACGGAGGAGTTAGCGACTCCCTGGGTTGGGGGTTTGTGGATTGGGGCTACATGCGGAACCCGGGTCCATCCGACATGGCGGTCAATTTGTATTATCTCGCCGCCCTTCGCGATATGGTTCACTGGTGTGACGCAATCGGTAAAAAAAGCGATGCACCTCATTTTCAAGCCTTGGCGGATCAAATGACAGCCATCATTGGGCGGTATTACTCCGATGAATTCAAAAAAGGCGGTGACGCATGGCAACGCATAGGATATCATCGCGCGGTTCTCGGGCTGAAAATGGGTTTCTTCCACGGAGAGGATCAGAAAGCCTGCGTCATGTACATCATGAATCATATGCTTAAATGCTTTCCCAACAATCCTAACGCTCCCAGATTGAGCGATCCGGGGGCGAACAACCCCATGCTCATTACCCCCTATTTCGGACACTACGCCTTGCCCGTTCTGATCGAACACGGGGAGATGAACTTCGCGCTGGATCAGTATCGCAAATGTTGGGGATGGATGCTAGGCGACGACCGCACGACATGGCTTGAAGTTTTCGACACCCGATGGAGTCACTGCCATCAGTGGTCCGGATGTCCGACTTGGCAGCTGTCGCGTTACGTTCTGGGAATTCAACCGCGTTATGACTTGGGCGAGCGCAATTTTGTTTTGAGCTTGTATCCCGGATCGCTTAAAGAGGCGAACGGAGCGATCCCTTTGCTTGGCGAAAAGGGTGTCGTTAAGATAAGATGGACCCGTGAACCCGACGGCATCCACTACCACTTGGAAACCCCCGTCCCCATATATCTCCATATCCCCAAAAGGTTTGGGAGCGAAGGGAGGGTTGAGAGGGTGGAAAAGGTATCCGGCGATTGGTCAGTGATACTCCCGATAGGGAGATAGATGCAGATACTAGCGCGACGAGAGAGACAAACACGCATGAAACGAGACACCATCAGATTATTGCTCATCATTTTGTGCATGTTGCCACTTATGGCTCTTTTGATTCCCGCCGGTTGGCTGCCTCATATTCACATGTCGGCGAACGTCGAGAAGGTGTTAAATTGGATGCCGAATGCGTTCGTGGGAGTGGTATTCACTACGCTCGGGCTCTTGAAGGTTTATGGCTGGAGGAAGGGAATCGTTGGCGGCGGGGGAAAGCCCGCATCGTGCCGTCTGCTTGGCCGTTGTCCGAGTTGGAGCAAGCAGTTCAATGTTGTCTTTACCACACTCCTTCTCGGCATCGGCGTGGTGAACCTCGGCGTGTGTTTGGCGATATTACTCGGAAGGTGAAATGAAAATATCACAACGCTTTGGAGCCAACGCCAACAGTCTCTTGAACTTATGGACAATCCGTATATACCAATAATTCCAAGCTTGCCGAGCCGTTTGCCGGTCGGCGCGTCTCAGTTTTGAATCTTTAGGCTTCTTACTTCATAAGCATAAACGACGTGAAATGGAGTGAACATAAAATGAACATCAAATCATTCACACTAACTTGCGGCGTCTTTTGGGGAGTCGGACTGTTTTACTGACTTGGTGGATTATCGCATTCGAAGGCTCCACGGGAAGCCCTACGCTCATTGGCGAGGTGTATCGAGGTTATACCATTTCTCCGCTCGGCAGTGTGATAGGGTTGGTTTATGGGTTTTTTGACGCCTTGATTGGCGGTGCGATCTTCGCCTGGCTCTACAACCGGATAGCAGGTTGGACCAAAGATAAACCAAGCCATGACGCCTAATACCAAGGTGGATCCAACACCGAGAGTCTCTTGAACTTATGGATGATTCGTATGTTGCAATAATTTCAAGCTTGGGTATCCGCTCGCTGACCTGCGGATTGAGACCAATAAGCTGGAGATGGAGTTGGAGCGTCTGCTTGCGGGGTCATTCCCGAATCCGGTAGACGACGAACGCATACGCCGGATTTTCCGTGATGATTTGGGACGTGATGATCTGGGAGTCGGCGCATATCTCAACGGAGGGAAGATACATTTTGCATTCCCTGTTACGGCGATTGCCGCTACAAAAATCGCCTAACCGCGCTGGAGCCAACGCCGATAGTTCCTGGATCTTAACGATGATTCGTATGTTACAATAATTCCAGGCTTCCGGAGCCATGCGCCGGTCGGAATTGCTCAGCTGTGGATGGTTGGAATCTGAGAGAGAAATACTTTATATGGAGGAAAGCATGAAATGCCCACAATGCAACATTGAGATGACGCCAAAGACGAGGCACCGGATCAATGTTAATTTCTGCGAGGCCTGCAAAGGCATGTGGCTAGAGCATCAGGAACTTGACGAATTGGAAGATGAGGTCTTCGACTTCGGTGAACACGACAAGGGTACGCTGATTTTCAGTTCCACGCCCACTGCGGCAAAATGCCCCGAGTGTGATGCGATTTTGAGGAAATTCAAATACAGGCTCTATGATCTTGAAATGGAGTTTTGTGAAAATCAGCATGGATACTGGTTATACGAGGATGAAGACACCAGAGTCTTGGAGCTCATGAAGCAAGAGGAAACCCGCCTTAAAAAAAATGTCAAAGCCGAAGATAAGTGGGCTGCGATGGTTCGACACATGCACTCCTCTTCGTTCTTCGGTAACCTTCGAGATCGATTACGGTAAATTGGTAGGAAGGAATGTCCCTTGATTCGCTGACGAATACGGCAGGCTGATGTTACCTATACATTTCCAAGGGGCGTTGAAAATCGCTTACGCAGGTGGTTGGCAACCCGAAGATTTCTGATTATACGGGAAGAAAAGGATCATCGCTTTGATTGATAAGGACGCCGTGGCCACCGATGAGAAGAGGGAGCTGCTTGAACGTGAGGCGGAGCTGCGCACCGAAGCAGACCAAATGCTTGAAGATTCCGGCTTGAGGAAGATTATTCTCGCGAAAGGTTTCTATCCGGTCGGATCATACGTGATGAAAACCATGACTTGGCGAGATTTGGATTTCGAGCGCGAGCGAGAGCAACTCGACTGGAATGCGCATTGGGACTTGGGTAATCGATTGGCGGCAACAGACTGGGCATGGCGACTTGTCTGCATGGATGCTCGACGTGAGCCTGGAATTGGTACGGGACCCGCCGAAGGTCTTTATTGGGGGATAAGGGTAAGTAATCCAAAGAAAAGCAGTCAAGCGATCATATGGAAGTTAGACCTTTGGACGGCCCCCCCTGGAGAGTTTGCCAAGCACTGCCCGAACTGCCAACGCTGGAGCGTCGCGCTAACCGATTATGTGCGCTTTCGCATCCTTCAAGTGAAGCGGGCTATTTATTCGCTACCGGAGTATCGCAGGACGATGCTATCGGTCCACGTGTATGAAGCTGTGATTGATGCTCAGGTGCGAAGCGTTGATGAATTTATGCAGTGGTGGCAGCAAAGAAGCACCGAAAATCCCGACAGGCAGGATTAATTGCCCGGCTAAACCTATCCGTCACCACCAAAATTTTATCGCACCCCATTACGGCGAGGGGGTGATGGGTCACCATACTGATCGTACTTTATGTTTGTGTTTGGTTCGAATTAAACAACGATTATCGGGTTATCCGAGCCACTCGTCTCAAACGCGTGGCTATGCATTGGATCGTTAGACTGCATTCGCGGCAAAAACCAAAAGCAGGGCGGGACGATGACATCAGACGAAATAGAAACATGCTGGAAAGATCCGCATAACCGAAAGTGGGGTGTTTATTATTGCAAGTCGGACCCCCGAGTGATCGTGCCAAGGCACATCAAATGGATGGGATGGATTATCAATGCGGCGCATCCCGGCGCCGTTCCTGTTGTGTTACTTTTGATGGCTGTTCTAGTCGCTCCCCAATTTATCGTAAATCTCAAAGGGGGATCCATGGGAGTTGCGCTGCTGACGTTTGCCGTAAGCGTCTCTATTGTATGTTTCCTTTCCGCATATCTTTCATCCCTCAAGAGATGGAGTCATTGACGCCGAACACCGCGCTTTGAACAACAAAGACATTTACATTCCGGTTATTCTCTCTAAGAAATCCACCTCACCATATCTGAAGATATCCGTGAAATTGGTTTAATATACCAACGATATCTGACCTTTCGAGCCATATTTAATAGCGCCTCCGAGCCTCTAAGATCGGGCATAAAGTAACCTTACATCCCTTATGGCATGAGAGACTAAGTGAACCGAGGAGCCTTTCCAGTATTCAATTCCTCTTCACGCTTGGATTTTTGGCAGTCTGTTTTGCTCCTGCGGGGAAATATGACACAATAGGTACGTACTTCGCCCAACCGTCAATTCCCTTCGCCTTCTCAAAGGAGACACCTTATGAAAATCGGTCTGTTCGGCATCGGCTTGGACACCTACTGGGGACAGTTCCCATCCCTTCTCCCCCGTCTCACTGGCTATCTGGAAACAGTAAAATCCCGCATCGAATCTTTCAACGCCGAGGTTGTCAGCGCGGGAATGGTGGATTCCCCGGAAAAAGCGAGGCTTGCGGGTGATTTCTTCAAAAGGGAGGGTGCGGATATTCTTTTTCTCTACATCTCCACCTATGCGTTAAGCTCCACGGTTTTGCCTGTTGTGCAAAAAGCGAACATACCGGTTATAGTACTCAACCTCCAACCCGTCAAGGCGATAGATTATGAGTCCTTCAATGAGCTGGGGGATCGCGGTCTCATGACGGGGGAATGGCTCGCGCATTGTCAAGCCTGCTCGGCACCGGAGATAGCCTCCGTTTTCAACAGAGCGGGTATCGAATACCATCTGATAACCGGTATTCTTGACCCCGATTCGGACGCATGGTGCGAGATAGAGGATTGGGTATCCGCCGCCAAGGTGCGCGAGAGGGCGAGGCTCAATCGGGTTGGTGTATTAGGGCATTACTATGGGGGGATGCTTGATGTCTATAGCGACATGACCCAGCAATCCGCAGTGCTCGGATGCCATTTCGAGATATTGGAGATGTGCGAACTCAAGGCTTTACGGGATGCGGTCTCAGACGAAGAGATAAAAACCAAGCTAAAGCAATTTCAGGACGAGTTTGTGGTTAGCCCGCAATGCTCCGCACATGAATTGGTAAGATCCGCTAAAACTTCATGCGCCTTGGATAAACTGGTTCAAAACCATCATATAGGCTCCATGGCTTATTATTACGAGGGATACGAAGGCAATGAATACGAGGACATCGTCACTTCGGTAATCGCCGGCAACTCCCTGCTCACCGCGCACGGCGT
Source organism: Chthonomonadales bacterium (assembly GCA_027459625.1). Classification (GTDB taxonomy): domain Bacteria; phylum Armatimonadota; class Chthonomonadetes; order Chthonomonadales; family CAJBBX01; genus DTKV01. The sequence goes on along the minus strand of DAIDHP010000034.1, from coordinate 34,060 downwards.
TCCTGTGGCGGGGGAATGCGAAATCAAAAACGCTCAGGCGATGAAGATATTGGACCTCTTTGGATGCGGAGGCTCTTTCTCGGAATTCTACGCCATGGACTTTAATGACGACATCGTGCTGCTGGGACACGACGGGCCCGCCCATATCGCCATAGCCGACGGGCCCGCCAAATTGGTGCCTCTTCCCGTCTATCACGGGAAACCTGGCAAGGGATTATCCATAGAGATGAGCGTTAAAAACGGTCCGGTGACGCTCCTCTCCGTCATTCAGGACGGATATGGCAAGCTGAAACTCCTCTTCGCGGAAGGAGAATCAGTTCCCGGCCCCATTCTTCAAATCGGAAACACTAACAGCAGATACAGGTTCCCAATTGGCGCCAAGGAGTTCGTAAATCGATGGTGTTACGCAGGCCCTGCGCATCATTGCGCCATTGGAACCGGTCATATCACCTCGAAACTGGAAAAACTCGCCTCGTTGATCGGCATGGAATCCATTCGGATATGTTAATGCCTTCGATTGCAAAAAACACTTCGAATGTTCATAATGGATCATGACATGGATAGGCGAAGCGTGTTATGTACTATTTCACAAAAACTGCAAAGGAGAAATTCGTTGACACCTAACCCATTCCTCGGAGTCCTTTTGCATTGGACGGGAGGACTCGCAGCCGCCAGCTTTTATATCCCATACAAGCAAGTCAGACGTTGGTCGTGGGAAACATACTGGCTTGCCGGCGGCTTTTTCAGTTGGATCATCATGCCCGCACTGATGGCATCGCTTTTAGTGCCGGGAGTTTGGTCCATTCTAGCTCACACACCCATAACCGTCCTCTTTTGGGCGTTTCTGTTCGGGATGTTGTGGGGCGTGGGAGGCTTGACATTCGGATTGACAATGAGATACCTAGGCATCGCCTTGGGAATGGCGGTCGCTCTCGGCTACACGGCGGTGTTTGGCACAATGATCCCGCCTATCTTTCACGGACAGCTTTCAGGAATTTTCTCGACCTTGTCCGGCAAATTCATTCTGCTTGGTGTATTTGCGAGCGTGATAGGCATTGGCGTCAGTGGAATGGCGGGCATGTCCAAGGAGCGTGAACTAACCACGGAGCAGAAACAGAGCACAATCACTGAGTTCCATTTTGGCAAGGGCATGGCGATCGCAACCTTTTCCGGCATCATGAGTTCCTGCATGGCTTTTGGACTGGATGCGGGCAAACCGATTAACGATTACGCCGTGAAAATCCTGCAACTCCATGGGAGGTCTGGAATTTGGCAAGGCTTGCCGGTTCTCATACCCGTACTGCTTGGCGGTTTTGTGACCAATTTCGTTTGGTGCGCAGCGCTTAATATTAAAAATCGCTCCGGACGGGAATACCTTGGCGTCGTCAAGGGGCAAAAGGAAGGAGCCTCGCTAATTGCCAACAACTATCTCTTCTCGGCAATGGCAGGGATAACATGGTATCTACAGTTCTTCTTCTACACCATGGGTCAAAGTAAAATGGGTAGTTACTCCTTCTCCAGTTGGACCTTGCATATGGCAAGCATCATGATCTTCAGTATGTTGTGGGGAATCGCTCTCAAAGAGTGGAAGGGAACCAGCAAACGAACTCACTGGCTGATCGGGCTTGGCTTGTTGGTACTCGTATCATCCACCGTGATTATTGGGTATGGAAATTATCTGAATATTCCGAAGTGAGGGAGGAGAGTTGCGGCAAGTGAGGCATTTCTGCAATCACTTGCCGCCTCCATGTTGTTTTCTGCTCTCCAGTAATCGTGGAAGCATCTGTTTGACAATCCGTATGGCTTCGTCTATTTGGTCGCGATATTGCCGATTGATGGCGGTAAGGCTTACGGGTACGCCTTTGCTGTAATAAGCCTGCATCACCTTACCAATTGCGGCGGTTCCTGCGTACGCAATGGCTCCGCGCGGAACAATCCCGATGCCCGCAGGCATTAAGTCCAACACCTCTCGAGCGATGGACTTCCAACCGAACGCATTTCCGAATATCGGAAGCATCTCCATGCCTCTTGATCGCCAATCCGCCTCGAACCCGTAAATCACACCTAACTTGAGCGTCATCATCATCTGGTTCTTCGTCAAGGTGACGATATCCCCCACCATGGAGACCGGAAGCAACGGAATCGCAAACGGGATAACCGTAGGGAGGGAGTTGATGACCACGAATTGGGCGTTCACCATGCAACACTCCCTGATAACCTGATCCGTCTTGGGCGCCCGGAATGCCGGTATGTGACGAGCAAGGGAGAGACTGATATCGCCACGGCATTCCAAAATGCGTAAAATCAACTTGCGCCAGTCTCCGAAATATCTCAGGTGGAAATAGTATTGCGAAATGTTCTCTTCAAGCGGCGTGGTGTCTCTTGAATCGATGATGATATCCTTCTCTCCATAGGATGATGGACATTCATCCATGAAGTCCACCTGATGAGACGAGTCCAAAATCTGGCTCGTGGGGTGTGACTTGAACAGGATTGATTCGATGCCCTTACGATCCCCCGGGCTGCATACTACGTATATCTTGAATGGAATTTGGCTTTCATCCTCAATGTCCTGAGGGGAAATCTCCTTAAGGAGTTTCCAAAACTGATTGGTGGCTTTCGTAATTTGCATCGAAACCTCAATATCGTTAAGTGATTGGAGACAATGATATCATTATACCAACGAATTCGCCTACACAGCGTCCAATTAAGCGCATGATATGAAGAGCGATAATCCTTAAACGACTCATCCCCCGTCCGTTCTATGTTATAATGACAGTTGATAGTGGAATGACCTTAGGTGCATTTAACTATCTTCCAAAAAGCGAGGCAAGCTTAAATCCCTAAAAATGCAACGCTTTGTAACCATATTGGATGCGTAATTATAAGTCGGCTTGTTTTCGGGAATATCGTTTTTGACAGGAAAAGGAACCTTGAACTGGCAAATTGAACCCGGTGATATCCTTCAACTGAGGAAAACTCACCCTTGCGGCAGTCGCACATGGAGAGTGCGACGCATTGGAGCGGATATCGGATTGATATGCGAGGGATGCGGACATGCAATCATGATGGATCGCGAACAACTGATTAAACGCATCGTGCATTTGGAAAAACCTGGAAACAGAATATGAAACAACTAATCACTTTTATCCATTCCATGATTAAGGGGGGTGGAAAAGCGATCCATTCCCCCATCCTATTAGGGATGTCCGCTCTCTTGTTGCTTCTTGTCATTCCAGGCATGCAGGATAATCCCGCTGAGCAAAACACACCTCCAGCGCAGCCAAGCGTTAACCAAACCGCGCAGCCGATTCAACGCTACATCGCTGTGGATGCATGCACGAACACCGGAAACCTTACGACGACGAATGAGATCATCAAAAAATATCCAACACTTCCGGACCAAGCAAAGCGACTTCTTGAAAAGATGGACATGGAAGGAATCGAGTTGCCCCCGGAGGGAACGTCCGTCATAAGTGGCATCCTCTCAACCCGCGAAGGGTACAAAATATGCATGCTATTCACAAACTCAGGCGACAGCAAGATACGAAACATCATCACGGTAAAACTTCCCGCCGGGTGTCTTACTTTCAGTAAAATCGACTTTCCCCTGCAGGATTCCGCTGACGACATAGGATTGGATCGTTTGGAATCCGTTCCCCAATTGCATCCTGGAAATGTTACGAAAGTGATCTGGCAAAAACCCGAACAGGGGACCCTTTTGATTATAGAAAATCAAACTGCGCGTATGGTGGAAAACACACAAAACTTGCTCGATGTCATAAGAGGGTTGAAAAAACATAGTTCTCATCTCTTCCGCATACTAAATGGCCCCTATAATGAATGTCGGGAGCAGATCAGCATTGTGTCACAAGGGGTTTCCGTATCCAACCGTTACGATCGACTAAGGAATATCCATCGCGCTCTGTTTCTACTCTCCAATATTCAGACATTGCTTGAAAACATTAAGCTTGCGAACCATACTATAGTGGACAAGGAGTTTGATGTCTATATAGGCGATCTTCGTGATTCCCTTAGCGAAACGAGCATGTGCTGCCTGCAACTGCTGCCGCAATTGAATTGGAACCGGAGTTCAGCCGGAAAGCCAGACACGTATGCGGTGAACATTACCTTGGCGAATTACGGAGGAGGCACGGTTGGCAACGCGCGATTCGTTCTCCATTCCAAATCGCACTCTCGTATTACGCCTTCGACGATCGCCATGCTCGGTTCCATCGGACCGGGACAATCCGTAAAAGCGCGATTCCATTTGGAACTCGCCCAGGGAGATCCAAATGACGACTTAAGCGCACGATTGGTCTATTATTTTGATCGATCTCCGGCGGTGGCGGATATAAATCCCTTGTAAGTTATGTCCGCACTCACATGTTAAAGTATAATTCATGAGATGAACTGAATATCGCGCAATCCCCGCGACATAAATGCAGAGAGGGGATTTACGTAGCCGTCGCCCCTATTATTTTAAAGAAAGCTCATCCCACAAGATGAGAGATCATGGAGGAGTAGCGATGAGTGTGAAGCGTCTTTCAATCTCACACCGAAATCTCGGGTTTGTTTTATCGGCTGTGCTTTTACTTTTCGCGTGCGTTATCGCTCGTGCGGATGTTACGATCACTTTTAATCATCAGGATGGGGAAACGGTTAGCAAAACCATCAATATCCGTGCAATGCTGGCTTACCCCGATAATGTATTTATCACCAAAGTGGATATCGAGGTGGATGGAACGGTTATCGGAACGAAAACCGCAACTCCATACGAGGTCTCCTTTGACACTCTGAATTATAACGATGGTCCGCACACCATCACGGCTGTCGCCACCGAGCAGGACGGGACCACAGTCAAGGCGGACCTTCATCTCATCTTCGATAATCAGCTTTCCCTCGGCTCGGATAAACACGCGCAGATGGCGATGGAGGCGCTTAAGAAGGGGGATTTGGTTACCGCACAGGTGGAGTGCGCTCGCGCTATGAAGATCAATCCGAATAACCCCAACGCAATCCGAGCGATGGCACAGTATCTGAAGCAGAGCGGTCACCCAGATCAGGCCATCGACATGCTCAACAAGCTCCCAATTCCCGATAACGATACCACTCTGCGCACCATGAAAGTCTCCTTCCTTGTGGACGCCGCGGACAAAAACCTTCAACCAAATACGTCCATACCCTACTTGAACCAGGCAGTGTCGACCTACAAGGAGATTAAAAAAATACAGTCGGAATCCGTGCCTGCTAACGCCTCCTCCACGGATAAGAATATGCTCCAAGGCGATTACTACGCCTCCATTTACGATTGGTACGATGCAATCCAATCCTATAAGAAATGCGGCAGTTTGGATAACGTACCCACCAATATCGCCAATCATTTGGCGCTCGCCTACATCAATTCCGGCGATTTCATCAACGCTTGGAGCACTTTGCGAGATCTCATTTCAGCTCAACGCGGAGACGCAGCAACCCATGCGCTGATGGGGATGTACTATGTAATCATGCACCAGCCAGACAAGGCTCGCAAGGCGGTGATCTCCGAAGTCGATTCCGACGCCACCGCCCCTTCAAACGGAGACATATCCACTTCCGCCGACTGGATCATCGCAGCCTACGCGGATTTGCAGGGTGGACGGAAGGTTCGCGCCGTAAAAGAGGAGTTGCAAGCGGGAGCCATGATGGGTGGTCAGCCCGAAGTGGATATCTTGCAAGCCTACTTCGCAAACAGTCTCGGCGATGCTCACACGTTGCTCTTATCCGCATTGGAGAAAAACCCGATGGCGTCCGTGGCTTATTCCTTTACGGCAATGGAGGCGTTGACGCAAGGGAATCGTGTGTATGACGTAGCGGGGATGCTAAGCGGGTTCGGATTGCATATCGATCCCAACAACCCGTATTGTGAGTACTCCAGAGCGCTCTATTACCTCGCTGTGAATAACCCGACACAGGCGCTTCCGCTGTTGAGGAGTGTTGAACGCGTGAATGATTCCTCGGCGGATGTGCATATGGCGTTATCCTGTCTTTATCATATCGCACATCAGATTGACCTGGAGACTGCGGAATTGAAAGCGGCGAACAAACTGGATCCCACCAATTGGGGGGATACTTTATCACCGAAAATCGACGACTTATTCAAGAGGGTGTTGAACTATTCCTATTTTCCGTTGATGACGACCAACATCCTGTATCCGGTTCAAACAGTCGCGTCCGGAGGCAACCAGTAGCGCGGATTTACCGTAGTCCGACGCCTAATGCATGCGTCCACGAGGTATGTATGCGTTCAGGGAATTGCATAATTCGCTTTACGGAGTATTAGCAAGCGTGAAACGCGCGTCGCACACCGTTTCCATCGAGTTTTGCACTTACCTTCGAGGCAGTAATATGCTGACGGATATCGAGCATCTAAAAAAATGAGACCGCGACGGTCACTTGCAGAATGATTGTTTCGTAAGATATAATAAATGATATCGCTGGGGGTGCTGGCCTTAAGGCTTGCTGAGATTCCGAATATCGGAGAACCCCTTACACCTGATACGGGTAATGCCGACGGAGGGAAGCGAACAAGTACGAAGACTTGTTACGCCGCTACTTTCAGCTCCCACCGAAGGTTGCGGCTTTTTTTATTCGCAATCTCGGTGGCGCATCCTTCCCTCGTTCCCGACTTGAACGAAAGGATGGTTTCCATGTCCGAGAAAAAGGCGAACGCCTTTACATTGATTGAACTACTCGTGGTAATAGCGATAATTTCGATACTCGCTGCAATTCTGTTCCCCGTATTCGCCCAAGCGCGGGAAAAAGCGCGGGAGATCACATGCATCTCCAATGGGAGGCAGATAGGCATGCAGACGAGAATGTATGTGCAGGATTACGACGAAGTGATGCCCATATTTTACGCCTACGACGTCAATCCCCCCGCAGGTCAGCCGGGACACAAGGGGGTGGAGCTTGAAATCCTTCCGTATGGAAAAAACAAGGATATTTTCCGATGCCCGGACGATACCGGCGGTCCGGCGCAGGTATCGCCGGACGGAGGGTGCCCCGGCACGTCAAGTTACTGGCAGTGCTACGGATCAAGCTATCGCTTCGATTCGGGCAGCTTTTCCATCATCGCGGGGGAGTCCACTCAAAACGCCGGTTCGAGTTTCGAGACGGATTACACATCCAATCGAATTGTGACGGACGCCTCTTTCATGGATCCCTCCGATACGAGGATCATACGAGATGAGATGTTCCCTTTCTTCACCAATCCTATCTACGGCTACACCCCCGGATATTACCAGCAGTGGCATCCAAGAGGGGGAACCGTGATTTTCGCCGACGGTCACGCCAAATTTGTGGTTAGCTCCGAGCAGTTTGATCAGGAGGTGGTCTGTCCGGCGGGTCAGAAGAGCGGACAAACGGACCCGTCCACGGGGGAATGGTATTACTGGGAGTGCGATTAGGCGGACCCCTGCGTGAATTCATCCGCGAATCATGGGTTTTTTCGGGTGAGTGATGAAAGCGCATCCAAAGACATTCATAATATATGGAGATGCAAGCAAAAAAACGGTCGATTTGGAGGCTATCAAAATGAAATGCCTTATTTTAGTGAACGGGGTCGCTCCTAAAACCGCCGTGCTGCTGCGATTGGTTCGAACCCATGATCTCTTCATCGCAACGGACGGCGCAGCGAACAATCTCAGCCCGAAAATCCCTCCTCCCGATGTGATACTTGGCGATTTCGACTCGATGGAGGAATCGACTCGGGAGGTGTATCCGACATCCAGTTTCGTTCACACGCCCGATCAGGATACGTCCGATATTGAAAAGGCCATCGAACACGCACTCGACGCCGGTGCGAATTACATCACATTGACAGGCACTTTGGGGGGAAGGATTGACCACACCCTGGTGTCCATTGACATGCTCGTGAAATACAGCAAGGTGACGGAGATATCCATTCAGGAACAATCTTGCTCCCTGTTCCCTGTGCGAAAATCGGCGGAGATACACGGCGTCCCGGGAGACACCCTGTCGCTGATCACTTTTGACGCTGTGTCCGATGTGAGGTTGGACGGAGTGCGCTGGCCGATAAGAGGCGAGACACTTTTGCCCTCCTCGCACGGGGTGAGCAATCGCATGACCGGCAATGTGGCGAGGGTATCGATAGGGTCGGGAGTGTTAATCGTCTGCCATATTGCGGCGTGAGTCTGATAGGGGATTTTATGATTAGAGCCCATTTCGCGGCGATTGATCTTATCATATTAGGGACGTACTTTTCGTTCACTTTAATCGTTGGTTTCTGGCGACGCAAACAGTCCACGGAGGACTATTTGATCGCCAACCGATCCCTTGCCCTTCCCGTGTTCGTCGCCACCCTTGTGGCGACATGGTACGGGGGGATTCTAGGCGTCGGCGAGATGACTTATCGTTATGGGCTGGTGAACTGGACGACACAGGGATTGCCGTATTATGTCTTCGCGTTACTTTTCGCTCTTTTCCTCGCCAAGCGCGTCCGAGAAGCCTCCCTGTACACGATCCCCGACAAGCTTGCAAAGGAGTACGACAAAAAAACCGCGATTTTAGGCGCGTTTTACGCCTTCTTCATGGTGACCCCTGCGCCGTACATCCTCATGGTAGGCGAACTGTTGCGTATCACCATGGGGATTCCCCTTCTGCCCGCCCTCATTTTCGGCACCATCTTTTCCGTAATCTACGTCTACGCAGGCGGGTTCCAATCCGATGTGCGCATTAACACCTTTCAATTCTGCCTGATGTTCGGGGGGTTCGCCTTGGCGTTGCCTTTCATCTTTCATCGATTCGGCGGGTTCAACTGGATGATGATGCATGTCCCGACGGATCATCTAAAGTTCGACGGCGGATTGGGGTTCGGCTTCACACTGATTTGGTTTTTCATCGCACTCTGGACCTTGGTGGATCCGGGGTTCCATCAGCGATGCTACGCTGCACGCACTCCCGAAATCGCCAAAAAGGGAATCCTAATCGCCATCGTATGCTGGTTTGTTTTCGACTTCATGACCACCACCGCAGGACTTTACACAAAAGCTATTTTCCCTCACCTCTCGGAGAAAAACATCCCCCTCGCCTTTCCCATCCTCGCAGAGTGTCTTCCGCCGGTTGTCAAAGGCATTTTCTACGTAGCGATGTTCGCCACAGTGATGTCCGCCGTTGTCTCCTACACCTTCCTCGGCGCGATGACGATCGGCAGGGATTTCTTCTGGCGCATTGGGGATCAGAAGGATAACGAAAAGGTGCCTGCGTACACGCGAATCGGCATCCTGCTCTCAGCAGGCGTCGCAATTGTCATAAGCTACTACATTCCGTCGATAGTGCAGCAGTGGTGGGCGATTGGAACCGTCTTCGTGCCAGGCATGCTGTATCCCGTGCTTACCGGTTACTCCCCCAAATTAAAGGTCGGCGCGAATTTCTCTTTTTCTGAACTTCTTCTAGGCAGCGGGGTTGCGGCGGCTTGCCTTGGAATAGGCTGGATACGCCACGGCATGAACGCCGACATGAGCGACAGCACCCTCTTCCCCTTTGGAATACAACCCATGTACCCCGGACTTATCGTCGCCACGATTATCTACGCCGCAGGGATGATCTCCGCGAAGGTTCGCCGTTTGGAGCGAGTCGCGTAGGGTTTGGCGCAACCATTACCGGGTTGGAAAACGCTGCTTACCCGTTTCTCATCGCTTCGACAGGGATAATACTCCATTATGTTTCTTATCCGTTCGCTTCGGCCTTCGACCTCCGCGAACGGATAAGAAACAATGTCATTTCACAGAAAATAGTTTACACTACCTAATGGCTCCAGCTTAATTGGTGAGACATTGTCTCACTTTTTGGGAAAGCAAAATAAAACTTTCATGTATGAACAAGGTTTAAGCGACTAAATCCGTGGCAGTCATATCCGCGTCAACTCTCTTAAATGAGCTCCAGATCCACGCATGCCTTGAATATCGGCTTGAACGTGCGAGGATTGCGTTTTTCTGACATTTGTCCAGACTCTTTCCATATGGACCCCCCTATTTTAAATAAGGAGGTTGTCCAAAAAAACGTGCGGACTACGGAATTCAAGCGATCCGGGAGGAGGGAAAAAGGGAATTTGTCTCTTAGTGCTGATTGAGAATCGAGGTATCGACTTGCGAGTGTGTCAAGGGTATCATAATTGCATGGATAGAGCGTTATGTTTCTCGGCGCTTTTCCCCTGCGAGGAGGCGTGTCCATCCCAAAGGGCGAGGAGCAAGCGCATCAATAAAATCCAATCACGGGAGAGAGATATTGGCATCCAAAATCACAGCCCCGGACTATGTCTCGTTCGATCGCGTCGCGAATCTTTATGAAGCCACCCGCATGGTTCCCGCAGACACCCTCGACAGGGTGGCGCAAATCATACGAGAGGACGCCCGTTTGGATTCCTCCGACCCCTTCCTCGACGCCGGGGTGGGAACGGGCAGGTTTTCCCGACATCTCTACCGGAACGGGATCGGGGTCATCGGCGCGGACATATCGAGAGCGATGCTCGAACAGGCGAGAAGCATTCAGGAAGGTTTCCCACTCATACAAGCCAATCTCTATCGCCTTCCATTCGCGAGCCATTCCTTACGAGGTGTTCTAATGGTGCATATTCTGCACCTGCTGGAGGGATGGAGGACCGCGCTGGACGAAGTGAGAAGGGTTCTTCAGGACGAAGCCCCCCTGTATCTCGGCTACGAAACCGGCAGAAGGAACCCCATTCAGGATATTTACTTCGAATTGGCGACGCAAAGGGGAATTCGGCACAGGCATATCGGGGCGGATTCCAAGGAGGAGGTTTTCGACTATTTGCGCTCTCTGGACGGTTCGGTAACGCGAATCGACGGTGCTGCGCTCCAGTGGGAGATCGAAATTGAGACCCGCCGCTTACTGTCATTGCTCGACCGTAACCCCTTTTCCCAGTGCTGGAATGCTACGGAATCCGACCATGCGAAACTGATGAAGGAATTGGAAAAACTCATGGAGGAGAAAGGACTCGCCACCCCAATTCAAAGGATCTGCGGGGATTTCTCCCTATGGAGAGTCTCATTCCAATGCACGACGAAGAGCGGTTCGAGGTGAATCGAATTCTCAAATACACGTTTGCATCCATTCATTGGAATTGGTATTCTTAACACCATGTTACATCAACCCCTTGACTATGAACAATCCCGGCGTACCCGCCTAAAGGAGGCTCACAGATGACAAACGAACACCCGTCCGGCATTCCGGCTCCGCAATCATGCGTCTCATCATCCTGTCGCTGCAAGGTTGGCAGAAGAGAGTTTTTACAAATCATGGGAGCCTCCGCCGCTATGATGCTGGCAAGCGGAATTCCCGCATACGCCGGTCCCTTCGAAAGCTCCGATTTCGAAAAACTGGTGCCGCTGAACAAGAAACTGAGTCCCGCTTGGATCAAATCCCTGTACGACAAGGGCGAACCGGAGGTCTATGGCGGTGCGGCGCTGGATATGATAGGCATGCCAATTGGGGGGATTTGCGCCGGGCAGTTGTACCTTGGCGGCGACGGAAAGCTATGGCTGTGGGATATCTTCAACGCCCCGGACGCCACCGGAGACGCTCATTATGCGAATCCACCCGTCCCCTCCTCTCCCTTGGATCAGGGTTTCGCCGTAAAGATCACCTCCAAGAAACGGACTCAGGTTCGATCTCTGGATAAAACCGGGTTTAAAAATATCACTTTCCGAGGGGAGTACCCGATCGGACTGGTGGAGTATGATGATCCGGATTCCCCCGTAAAAGTCTCCCTGGAGGCTTTCTCGCCATTCATCCCGCTTAACACGGAGGAGTCGAGCCTTCCAGGCACGATCCTGAATTACACGGTTACCAACCAATCCAAGGAGCCCGTGGAAATCGAGTTTGCGGGATGGCTCCAAAACGCTTGCAGCCTGTTCACCGGCACGGATGTGATCGGCGAACTTGAGAACAGAGTGGAAAGGGACGAGGGGCTTTTGATTCTCGATTGCAATGGTAAGCCTACGGAACAGAATACCGTCGTAAATCCGCGCCCCATGATCGTTTACGATGATTTCGAGGGTGCAGATTACGGAGACTGGAAGACCGAGGGGGATGCGTTCGGATCCGGACCAACGCATGGCGCCCACGACGCCAATCAGCACCTTACCGGATACGAAGGCAACGGGCTGGTGAACACATGGACCGGCACGGACGCATTGCAGGGCAAGCTGATTTCGCCCGATTTCACCATAGAGCGGCATTACATCAGCTTTCTGATAGGCGGAGGCGATCATCCAAACGAAACCTGTATCAATCTCGTGCAGGACGGCAAGGTCGTGCGAACTCAGACCGGCAGAAACAGCGATTACATGGAGTGGGTCAGTTGGAATGTGACCGATCTTGAGGGGAAAACCGCCCATCTGGAGATTGTGGATCACAGCAGCGACGCTTGGGGGCATATCGACATCGATCAGATTGAATTCGAGGACACCCCGCATATCCGTCGAAGAATGGAGGACCAGTACGATTTCGGCTCTATGTCCTTGGCGTTATTGAATCCAACCGCGCAAGACGATTGCAACCTCAACCTCGCGAGCACGGATTTGCAGACGATATTCTCATCGTCCACGTCTGGCGCGGCTAACTCCGAAGGGAAAGCGCCCGTCGGCGCGAAGCTGGTTGGATGTTTGACAAGGAAGGTCAAAATCGAGCCCGGCAAGCGAAGCGAAACGCAATTTATCCTATGCTGGAACTTCCCCAACTGGACATTGGCGGGGTTGCAGGATCTCGGAGGAAGATATTACGCCGATCGGTTCCCGACCTCCGCAGACACGGCGAAACACATCGCGCGGAATATCAAGCCCCTTACCGAACAAACCCGATTGTGGCGGGATACATGGTACGATTCGACCCTTCCTTACTGGTTTTTGGATCGCACATTCCTCAATGCCTCCACCCTTGCCACATCCACATGTCACCGATTAAGCTCCGGGAGATTCTGGGCTTGGGAGGGGGTGGGTTGTTGCGTCGGAACCTGCACGCATGTATGGCACTACGCTCACGCAGTGGCGCGGTTATTCCCGGATTTGGAAAGATATCTCCGGGACAGGGTCGACCTTGGAATATCCTTCGATCTCGCAACCGGTATCATCGGTTTTCGAGGGGAGTTTGACCGCAGCCTCGCTGTGGACGGGCAGGCGGGAGTTATCCTCCGCGCCTATCGCGAACATCAGATGACCACGGACAACGCCTTTCTAAGCCGCATTTGGCTGCGACTGAAGAAGGCGTTCGATCCACTGTTGCAATTGGACGGAAACGAGGACGGAATACTGGAGGGACCTCAGGCGAATACGCTTGACGCCGCATGGTTCGGGAAGATTCCCTGGCTCAGTTCGCTGTACGTGGCGGCGCTGATGGCGGGTGAGAGGATGGCGACGGAGATGGGCGATACGGATTTCGCTGCGAAGTGCGGCGAAATCGCCGCCAAAGGAAGCGCAAACATTGAATCGCAACTCTGGAAAGATGAGTACCAGTATTTCATCCAGATCGCCGATCCCGCCCACGCACAGGCAGTGGGTTCCTACGATGGATGTGAGATCGATCAGGTCTTCGGACAGAGTTGGGCGCATCAAATCGGGATGGAAAGAGTGATAAGCAAGGAAAAGACGCTCGCAGCTTTGAAGTCGCTGTGGGATTACAACTTTACGCCGGATGTGGGACCGTATCGCGGAGCGCACAAATCCGGAAGATGGTTCGCCATGCCCGGGGAGGGCGGAATGATCATGGTGACCTTCCCGATGGGAAAACGCCCCTCCATCAATGATCCAACCCAGGAATGGTCCGCCATGTACTTCAACGAGTGCATGACAGGATTCGAGTATGAAGTCGCATGGAACATGATAGCTGAGGGGATGGTGCGAGAGGGTCTTGCGGTCACCCGCGCGATTCATGACCGTTATCACCCACTTCGTAGGAACCCATGGAACGAGGTGGAGTGCGGGGATCATTACGCCCGCGCCATGGCGAGTTACGGGGTGTTCCTTGCGGCGTGCGGGTATGAATATCACGGACCAAAAGGACACCTTGGCTTCGCGCCAAGAATGAACCAAGAGGATTTCCGAGCCGCTTTCACTATCGCCGAAGGCTGGGGGACATTCTCACAGAAGAGAGTTGGCAGCACCCAGACGAACGCCATTGAGATCAGATGGGGAAAAGTGAAACTAAGCTCGCTATCCTTTGAGGCTCCATTTCCGATCAATCCCGCCAAGTCGAAGGCGGTTCACAACGGCAAGTCACTAAGGATAGCTGTTAAGAACGAGGGAAATCGCATTGAGGTTCAACTACCTTCCGAATTAATGATGCATGAGGGTGACAAACTGGTTCTCTCCTTCGTGTAATGAAATGAGATTGAACGACTCACGAACTTGAAACGTGGAATAAAAAAAGGGATATGACATTCCGTATCATCCATCATGTTTAGTTGCGTACGGATTTGATTGGAGTATTTTATTTATTATGCCAAAAGCGGCTTTTGCGACGCTGGGTTGCAAAGTTAATCAGTACGAGACGCAGAAGATATTGGATTCCTTCGAGGTCGCGGGATTTGAGATCACGGAGTTCAATTGCGCCGCCGATATCTATGTCATCAACAGTTGCTCTGTGACCCAAACGGCGGAACGCAAGTCGAGACAGATGATCCGACGGCTTCACAAACAAAACCCCAATGCGCTTATCGTTCTTACGGGATGTTACGGTGAGATGGCTGAAAGCCGACATGAGATGCCCTCAGAGGTATCGTTGCACATTCCCAATCCGGAGAAGATGTGCACTGCAGAGATATTTTTAAAAAGATTTCCGGATTTCAGGCCTTCCCATGAGATTCAAAGTATGTCACAAAACACATCAAAGAGGCGAAACTCACGTACAAGGGCGATGATCAAGGTACAGGACGGATGCGATTTATACTGCAGCTACTGCTCCATACCTTTCACGCGGAATCGAATGGAGTCCCGTCCGTTTGAGAGTATCCTCAAAGAGGCGGAAAATTTGGCGGATAAGGGATACCGCGAGATTGTGGTGACCGGAGTGCTTGTGGGCTCCTATCAGGATTTCCGCCATGCGGAGCGCCGTGACCTCGCCGATTTACTGAGGTCTCTTGCGAATATCAAAGGGATTGAGAGGGTCCGCCTTTCCTCCATTGAACCCACTCAGGTGACGGATAAACTGCTAAGAACTTTCCTTGAGGAGAAGCGTATATGCAATCATCTGCACATCCCTTTGCAAAGCGGCGATAGCGGCATATTGCGCGCCATGAATCGTCCGTACGACCGGGATTATTATCTGAACCTTTGCGAGCGGGTGTATCATTTTATGCCGAACGCCGCCATAACCACGGATATTCTTACGGGATTCCCGGGTGAAAGCGAAGAGGCGTTTCATAATACGATGGACGTGGTACGCAATGCGCATTTCGCACGCACGCATATCTTCCGCTATTCCGCTCGCCCCGGAACACCTGCGGCGCTCATGCCGGAAACAGTTGCGGAGGATGTCAAGGAGGAACGCAGTCATCGATTGGCGGTGCTCTGCAAAGAGGTGCAAAATCAATACATATCGAGGTTCCTAGGCGGAAGCATGAACGTTCTTGTGGAGGCCAAGGAGGCGCAAGGCGGATTGCTTTCCGGTTATACGGAGAATTACATTCGAGCGCTTTTTGCAGGCGGCTCCCACCTCATAGGTAAGGTGGTGCCAATAAAACTTATATCCCCCACCGAGGATGGCGCCATGGCTGAAACGCTCAACGCGTTACAACCGGAAGCGGATATTATCCCCTTAAGTCTTGTCAAGGGGACACGCATTCCAAATGTGATGGTATACTACAATGCCGCGAAATAAGTCTGCACTATCTCAAACAACCAAATCGTTTACGGAACTATTATTGTCACACGCCATGTGATGTATGAGGCGAGGATTAAAAACAGTTATCCCAAAGCCATTAGAACTCGAACTTTAAGGGGCACAGATGACAATCAGTCAAAGAAACACAATGGAAAAGGCGTCGAAAGCCATGATGAGAGCGGAGGAACTATCCGCCAAGGGACAACTTCCCGAGGCGATTCGAAGCGTCAAATCTGCCCTAAGGTATGGTGCGAACCCCTCGCTTTGTTATCTGCGATTAGCTAGCCTTTACCAAAGTCAAAAACAGTTACCCATGGCTCTCGAAGCGGCTTCAAAGGCGGTCGATTTGGATCCAGCCAATATTAACGCATGGGAGGCTTTACTCTCTCTCTCCATTGAGAACAAAGACTTTCAAAAAGCGGTGGATGTGGGTCGAGAGTTAATTAAGATCGCTCCTAACAACATCCCTGCAAGAGATATGCTTGGATATGCTTACATGGGGCTTGGCAAACTAGATGCTGCAATGCGAGTAACCAATGATCAAATACGGTTGGATCCTTCCAATCCCGCTCACCATTACACCCGCGCGATGCTTTGCATGCATGGAGGAGAGATCGGAATGGCGATCATGGAGCTTGAAAGAGTACTTCAAATGACAGATGACACCGAAATGATCAACGCCACGATGGACCAACTCGAAATGCTTGATTCTCATCAGATAGAAAAAATAGTCGTATTGGCTGTTGAGGACGACATATTTCGAATGCGGCTAGCCATGGATATTCGCGAGGCGGTGGAGAGTAAAGGGTTCGTGCTTAGTGAAAATGGCTTGGAGCAACTTACCATGTTGTGTTCGCAAGGCCTAACCGAAATGAAGGTTGAAGGTCCGTCACGTTCCATCAGATATCATTAACCACTCCTTCAATACGTTTGGAAGATCCAAGTCACGTTGGTTCGTAAATGAATTAACTGTGCCGTAGCATCATTCCCATGGATTATCATATTATGAACTCTTCATTTTACGCCACCCTCAAATCTGAGATGGAACGGCATCACACTCTAATCATGGGAATACTCAATATAACCCCCGATTCATTCTCCGATGGTGGGAAGTATTTCAATCAGGCTGACGCATACGACCGCGCGATGCGTTTGATCGAAGAGGGGGCGGATATTTTGGATGTCGGCGGGGAATCCACACGCCCAGGCTCATATCCCTTGCCGCTTCAGGAAGAACTGGACCGTATTTTACCTGTTATTTCCCATATCTCATCCGAGCGTCCGATTCCCATCTCCGTGGACACCTACAAGGCGGAAACTGCCCGTCATGCGATCGAGGCAGGGGCTTGCCTTGTGAACGATATCAGCGGATTAAGTTTCGATCCGGCGATGGCGAGTGTGGTAGCCGAGCGAGGGGCGATGGTATGCATCATGCACATTCAGGGGTCTCCCAAGAACATGCAGATCAACCCGACTTATGAGGACGTTGTATGCGATGTAAATAAATGGCTGACACAGCAAGCTGACTATGGCTTATCACAAGGCATACCCAAAGATCACATCATCATCGACCCAGGCATAGGTTTTGGCAAGACGACAATGCACAATCTGGAAATTTTAAGACGATTGAATGAATTCTGCGAAATGGGATATCCGGTTCTTATTGGCACATCGCGTAAAAGCTTCATTGGTAAGATGCTAGGAGGACTACCGCCCGAGGAACGCGTGGAGGGGACGGCAGCCAGCGTGGCTATAAGTATCGCTAAAGGGGCGAACATTGTAAGAGTTCATGATGTTCGTGAAATGAAGAGAGTGGCGCAAATGACGGATGCCATTTTGTTCCATTGAAGAACTCTGATTCAATTCATCCCTTTCATAGGGGATATTGCTTTTCGTTTTCTATACGCTCCCTTAGCTATCCTGTCGATATGTCCTTACCCCCTCCCTTAAATCTCTAATAGTCAATGAAGACTATGTTGTTTCGATATTCATTTCCTCCAACGAATTGGCGAAGAGCACCCGGTCCGCCAATTCATCCAACATCTCAGGACCTTTAATTCCATTTATCAGCGTTTCCACGCTTTCCGGTATCTGACCGAATTTAACCCTCATTTGTCAGAGCAGCGTCTCTCGCTTCCCTTCAGCCTTTCCTTACGCTTTGCCCAGCGTCTTTCCTTCATTGATACCCTTCACATGCCATTGCGACAACATTCTCCTTACCTTACCTCCTTCGCATCCACGCATTCCATTCCACAGTTTCACGATCGTTAAGAATAGGTACTGATCCACCATGTTCAATAGAACGGAACGCCTCTCCTCTTCGACAGGCGCGGATGCACTATACTCGTAAGCCCGATCCCTTCTTGCCAGGTTCTTGCGAATTCTGCTCCCCATCAAGGAGCATATTGCGGGGCAGAGGATGTTGCCTTCGTCCCAGTGGTCCTCCTCCCACAAATCGGGAAGATAAATCGCCGTGCAGCGAAACACGCTCACCGTCTTGCCGTGCAACATCACGTCGTGCCCCTCCTCCGTGATCCCATCGCCGGGACAGAGATACAATACCAAGGGAAGGATGAGGGTCTTCTCGCAAAGCGTCAGCATCATGAAATACTCCCATATCCTGCGGGGAAAGCCTCTGGATATACTTGCCTGAACTCCAAATGCAACAGAGTCGAACCAAGCCCGCTTCTCCATGGAATTACCGTCAACACAACAGGTTCGCGATGCCTGCCCCAAGGTCCGTGATTGAACAACTCCTTGTTATGCGAACGAAGATGCGCAAGGACGATATCGAGAGCGACTTCCGGCAGCAGGAGAGTCAAAGACTCCGGCAGGAAAAATCCAAACATCTCCTGCCCCGACTGATAATTGAAAGGTCGTCATCCGGATGAGTTAAATCCAAAATATGAGGTATGGGCTTTATTCGTCCATATCAGGATGGGCGAAAGAGCTTACATAAGAGATGTGTAATGAGATGAAATAGTGCAATTCACTGCATAAGAAAAGGAAGACCCCTTCAATCGGAGGGGTCTTGTCGTCCAAAGAACAGACGCATGCAATCAAAGTAAATCAATTGCCATTTTGCGTTGGAATTTCGATATCCGCCTTTGATAGATTCATGCTAACATCACCTGTTATATTGATGTTCATATTTTTGGCGGCGTTGGCGTTGGCGTTCTGCTTGTTTTGCATGTTCATATTCATCGCCCCCGACATCTTCGTCTCCATTTTGATCAATCGCGCATTGGTCGGCAGGATGTAATCTATGGAATCCGCAGTTATGGATCCTGTCATGGTCATCATCGCGCTCGCAGCATCCTGCGTGGGACCATCTTTGCCCATCATCATATTCATGGGCATCGTGAAGGACTGTGATATCTTTAATGTCTCTTGTCCGTTAATTGTCTCCACGCCTAGAAGTTTGCTCTTAACTGTTAGATTGACCGTTTTATCCATAGGAGAGGGAATGACGCTTGTCCAGGTATCACCGACCTTGACTGGAACTTTGGGCAATAACGCCGCCATGGTAGGCATGTTTTGAAAATTCATCATTTTCATCATCATCTGCATCCCTGGCATATTTTTATTTTCCATCCCGCTCATTTTCGCCATGCCGTATTTATTTACTTCCATTGTGATAATTGGCGGGTTGGGAGCCATCATCTCCTGTCCGTTCATGCTCATTTTCATTCCAGTCGTCTGCACGACCATTGTCGCGGAACCATCCGGTTTCACATCGGTCGTATTCATCCGGATGTTTGCAGTGGATTGAGTCGCCATCGGCCCGTTCGGGAGTATGCTGACCCCATTTTCATTAGTTACATCCGTCTTCATGTTCATGGTCATTTTGTAAAGCAATGCTTCGTTCTTGGTATACACAGCGCGGAGCGAGTATGTTTGACTCGGTGCAACAATTACCGATTGCTGCGCATGGGTCGAGTTAGCTCCGATCGCTGTCAAGGCTATCATCGAACATAATGCGAGGGCCGGAAACATTTTAGTCTTCATCGATAATTCTCCTGTTCGATAGAGGGTGTTGTTACACACACGAAATAATCAGCAAACGACACTTGGAAACGATTACATGATCTTAGCCCTTACATTGTAGCCTAATCATGATATATCTCACATCGTTCCTTTGAAAAGCAATATACAGTCACTACGATACAAATCAATTATTGGCTTCAGGTATTTTTGGAAATTATTTCATTCATGGATAACACGGCGGATCCATAATCCTATCTTCAACTCGTTTAATCAGGTTTGATGATAGACTTTTCACGCAACCATCGTTCCGCCAATATTACTGCGACGTAATCATCGTAAGGTGCGTCAGGAACGCGCAATGCTTGAGGAATTATGCGACGCCAGCCCTTTGGCGGGTTCTCCATCAGATATCTTTTCCGCGCCTGTTCCGAGGAGTGACTTTCATCCACCTTATGAATCGGCAACTCCGTCGCGCTCAACTTGCATTGACGAACCATCAACTGACTTCCCGTGCCGTCCCCGACAATTAGGGCGAATGGATGATATTTGTCTATCAATTCAGGGAGAAGACGTTGAATGCAGCCCGGGCGATCCACGGAACGATATAAGATTTCCCCCTTTTCGGAAAGAATTGCCAATCCGCATTTGGCTCTGCCTGGGTCAATTGCGATAACCGTTGCCAAGCCGTTTTGATCAAGTTGATTCGGCATGACCCTATCCTTCACGCTTAAAAGGTGGATACGATTTTGAAGTTCATCTTAAGGGGATCGGCAGAGTAGATATCCTGCTCCGCATACGCCTGAACATTCACCTCTCCCCCCTTGGATTTCACTTCACTGGCGAGGTTGACTACGTCCGCAGCGCTGAGCGAGCCGACCTGCGGATATCCGGTAACCGGATCGATTTTGGGGATGATGCCCCTCTGTAACGCCTCCTGCCCTAAATCCTTTAAAAATCCTATCAACTGTGTGAATATTTTGTCAATGGGTTCGGACGCATTCATCTTCTTTGTGGAGATCAGATAACCCTGTGGGTAGATAAGCCTGTTTGGAAATGGTTGAAAATCAATGGAGGCAGGCTCCTGATCAACGCTGTTTGCGACCGCCATGGCGATGATGCAATACGGGATCGGTTGCCATGAAATTCGATTGATTATAGCCTCGATTCGCTCCTGAGCGGTCACATGGATGGGAACATATTGCCCCATGGGGGTTCTTTGGAAGAACTCCTTATCCACAACCTGAACCGCTTGAGCTTGCCCGGAGCCGGAAGCGCCTTTCGTTAATGCGTTGACGCTTGCCGTTTGAACTAGATCGTGTAACGCCTGTCGAACCACATCCGGCGATGAATTGGCTGGAATCACCGTTCGCCCCAAATCCTCACCGCCGTAAATCGCCACATGCTTGTTTCTAAGTGCGAAGAAAGCTTCCAATAGATTACGATAACCGGGTCCGTATTCTTGCTTGAACTGTTCGAACTCCTTCTTCGCTTCAATAAGTTCCTTGTTCTCTTCGGTGAGTGATTTGTTTTCGGCGGTAAGTTGCTGATTTTCATCCATCAGGTCATGCCCCGCCTTAATGAGTTCCACATTGACTCGCTTCACGATATCATTGGAGTGAGTGAGTTCCTTGTTTGAATTGGACAATGCGGTGTTCGTACGGGTGAGTTGCTCATTCTGCTGAGCAAGATCGGAGTTGGCGCGGATATACTCCGCATTGCGTTGCACTTCGATGTCGTTTTCATTTTTCAACTCGACATTCGTCATGGAAAGCGTATGATTTTGCTCTGCCAAAGACAAGTTCTGCCTGCCAAGAACCTCATTCGCCTCCGACATAGCCTGATTCTTGTTGCGCAATATCTGATTATAGGCAACAAGCTTGTGAGTTTTGGTTTGCTCCGCCAGCATTAGGCGGAAGGATTTTCGCTCGGCTTGCACCGCCTGCCGAATATCCGCTTGGGAGCGTAACAACTGACCATGCATCAAGCGATAGCGGTGAAGGGAGCTGTTGTAATTCGCTTCGACGGTGAATAATTGCTTGCCAGTCTGTCGAGCCTGAATTTTCTCTTTAACAGCCTGCTGCTTCAGAGCAGCGATACGAAGATCCAATTGCGAGTTCTCCTTTTTCAGAACCCGATTAATCCTCAACGCCTGCTCGCCGGAAAGTATCACCTCGCGAACAGGAGAGACTAATAGAAAAAGTACAGTCGTCGTGCCGGCGGAAATCAGCACCCCTGTAATACTGGTAATGAGGATCGCAGTGTGTTTCGGACGCAAGCCAAACATGGAGACCCGGCGCTTGCCGAATTTCCTGCCTATTAAATCTCCGTTATAGGCGATAATCCCGCCCATTAACACCGTCATGCTAAGAGCGAGAATGGTCCAAAACATTTAACGACCTCCACCTAACGATCCTCTTCGGAAACGATATACCGAAATTAACCCACCAACGCATAGTCGATCCATAAATCTTAAAGTCACGACATCTTCGAAATAAGACTTATTCACACATCCTTTGTGGCGCTGAACTGTTTGTCGCATATTTTTGCAAACCGCCAATACCAATCCGAATCAAACACACGCATGGATTATTATATCAAGCCTATATGAAATTAACTAACAAGTCGGTTAATTGCTGTAACTTTTTTTGGTGACCACATCCCAAATAGAAACGTTTTAGTGATGCCGAACCGAGGAATTATGCTGATACTACACGGCAATAGCATAAAACAGGATGACTATGCATATGAACGCCCTCAATACTCGAAGGATGCATGAACAGTTTACACCGCTTCAAAAGGCGATTTAGCGTATCACATGATCGTCCTTCCCAGTTCAGGCATCTACGCGCTTGCCGATTATTGCCGCGCTCTAGCGATCAGTACTCCCGCAGCAATCATTCCAAGAATATCCGACATAAAACTCGCCAAGGCGGGAGGCAAGCTCCCCGTCTTGCCTAAGATATACATCCAGTGATAAACAACCCAATACACAAATATAATGCTTACCGCAATCCCAAAACCCATCGCCCGGCTTCCGCGATGCGGACGCACCCCAAGAGCGGCGCCAACCAGTCCGAAGATCAAACTCGCCAATGGAAGAGATATCTTCTCCCACAGATCCACTTCGTCCCCACGAGTATCGACGCTCCCCTCGGATCGCTCTTCGTTGATTTTTCTTCTCAACTGAGCGAAAGTCAGTCGATGATTATCAGTGACCCCGGTTTCCATAATACCGCGAAAGTCCTTACCCAATCGGACATTCTTAGGCAATGTGCTTGTGGTGGCATGATTCATGTGCGAATAAACATACAGATTCTTGTTCGATTCCGGTCGCAACCAAGTTACAGTGACATCAAAATAGTCCCAGTCCAGCCCCTTTGGGTCCTTGGCGATGGCATGATCCGCATACAGGTTCAATTCCGGTTGCCCCTGAGAACGCGGATCATCACTCATTTTCAAAATGTTCACTCGTCGCAGACTCCGAGTTTTCGCATCATACCCGCCGTCCACGTCGACAAACTCATCCACGTGCCCGTCCCCTCTTAATATTACGTAATTGAGGGGCTTATCAGTCGCTTTGATATGCTCCGTGGCGTGTTGTAAGAGATCATAATACGCTCGAGTAGCCGGTGGAACAACTGTTTCATTCCATGCTATGGTGATCATCGATACAAGCAAACCAAGAAACGCCACCGGCAAGGCAATGCGAAAGAAGGAGATACCGCTTGCAAACAAGGCGATATGCTCACTGTCGCCGGATAACCGCCCGAACCCAAGCAGCGCGGCAAGCAGCATTGACATCGGTAGGGTCTGAGTGATAAGAGTGGGAAGACTGTACAAACCTATTCGGAGTACGGTGGCGAAAGAAACCCCTTGGGTGATCAAATCCGTGAGCTTAAACAGGTATGCGGACGCGAAAAGAAGCATCAGGAACATAAAGATGCTGTTAAAGAGTGGTGCGATCAACTCGCGACAAATCAGTTTATCTACTAAACGCATAGGAAATTTCAACTCCCGAATTCATCACCGAAATAGTAACGTCGCGCTTTGGGATCGTCCGGCAACTTATCGGAAGTGCCGGCAGCCATGATCTGACCGTCCGCAATAATATAGGAGCGCTCAGTGATCTTCAGTGTTGCCTGAACATTATGATCGGTAATCAAAATGCCAATATTCTTCTCTTTTAAATGCGCGATGATCTGTTGGATATCTTGTATGGCTATGGGGTCCACTCCGGTGAATGGCTCGTCAAGCAGGATGAACGCGGGTGCGGTGGCGAGTGCGCGAGCAATCTCCACGCGGCGACGCTCGCCCCCGGATAAAGTTTTCCCGAGGTTTTTGCCCAAATGCGGGATATGTAGTTCCTCCAGCAACTCCTTCGCCTTCGTTCGTTGCTCGGATTTCCCCATCCCTGAGAATTGCAACACTAGGCGAAGATTATCCTCTACGCTTAATTCACGAAAAACAGATGGCTCCTGCGCCAGGTAACCCACACCCAGACGTGCGCGCCTATACATTTGCAGATGGGTGATATCCTTGCCATCTAACAAAACTCTCCCACTGTTTGGATGCACCAAACCCACAATCATGTAGAATGTCGTCGTTTTGCCCGCGCCGTTTGGTCCGAGTAATCCAACTATCTCGCCTTGCCGTATTTGCAAGCTGACTCCGTTCACCACTCTGCGCCCGCGGTAAATTTTGACCAGATCTTCCGTTATAATCTCCAACCGATTCACCTCAACAGTGTATTACTTAGACTTAGTCGGAGCGCTTTCCTTCGGATGGAAATTCACATTGCCGCTCTGGATATCTATTTTGTATGGATGGACGCCGATATTGACCTTGATTTGATCTCCATTCACCTTGGCTGGGGCGTCCAAAGATTCCGGAGCGATAATTGTGACATGCACGTTTCCATCAAAGGTTAGGATGTCCGTGTTTTCATCAAATTCCGCGCTGTCCGAATCCCCATCGATTTTGTTGATCGTTTTGCCATCCTGGGAGGGTTGCTCGGCGTGGAATATGACGGGGCCACTCAAAGTCAACCTGTTTTGCGTTTTAAAGTAAACACCCTTGCTTCCGCTGGCGCTGATACGCTGTATCTGTGTGTTGTCTTTGGAATACACGGTGTTCAGGAAATGGACTTTGCCTTCGGCTTCAATTCTTTCCACTTGGTTGTTTGTCTTCGGCAACATATATGCAGTGATATGTTCCGCCTTCAATTGGCTCTTCGTATTGTTTTTGACATCAACGGAATCGACAGTAGTGTTTTTCCCCTTCGCTTCAGCCAGCCTGCCCAGTTCCACGCTCAGAGTGTCGTAGTTTGACAGGGTGATGTCGCCGAACACGAATTTTTGAGTGGGTGTGGATGCGGTTCCGCTCGCCCGACGCTTGGATTGAGCCATGGCGAACAGAGTGAAACATAGCAAAGCCGTCAAGGACAAACAATAAACCAGTGTATTTTTTTTCAAAAGAGTTCTCATCCCTTTTCCCCTATGCCGGAGAATCTATTTATGCTTTGTTACAGACAACCGCAATTTCCAGCTTGGCAGGTTCATCATGTCTGAAATCAGCGATATGTGCGGCTTTCTGAATTATGCAATTACCTCTTGATGTACTGTTTATTTGAACAATCTCACAAATAAGGATAACCAATCAATTTAACATCAGGTTCTCATATGTGATATGTGACGGCATTCCTGTATCTTTCCGTCATCATACCGCTTACGGTATGGTCAGTTTTTGCAGTTGCGTGTCTATGGTCATTCTTTGCGCAAAGCCCCATGCGACCGGTGTCTTCGCTTTAGGAGGTTGATATACGACATGCACGTTTCCATACACGATAATTTTATTTTCAATCATCCTCCAAATAAAACGATCCGCCGTCACTTTCACACCAGGAGGAGATATGCTGTTCAATACCACGCCATTATATGCAATCACAATGTTTGACGCTCTGCTCGCTTTAACATGCGGAGCTTGAAACCTTGCTGCGGGCAATCCGTTCTTGTATAGCACTCCCGAAGCTTGATTCAAAGTCCCAGATTCACTCGACGCCTTCATCATTCCGTTATCCGCTTTGATATCCAACAGCGGTTTGAATACGCGGGATTTTATATCTTTCTCCTGCCAATGCATGGTGATGCCTTGGCTGTTCACATTTGGTATCACCTGTTTCGGTTTATTCGCGTTCGAATTCCGCTCGGCTATCGGTTGTACATGCACACATCCGACGAGCAGGAGTGAAAATAAAACGAATATGAAACCGGCGCCTCGGGATGAGAAGTGGCTGTACATGAAATCTATCTTCTTTATGAATAATCTCACCTTTCCGGCGCCGCCGATATTTCGGGTTGTTGAGCTTCAAACGCGTGTCTTCTGAGTTGACCGCAAGCGGCGCTTATCCCGCCCCCTCGCTCCATTCGTTGCGTCACAACACGCCCTCTTCTCTCCAACACCTCCCTGAATGCCTGAATCCCCTTTGTGTTGGGTCGTCTAAAAGTCTGATCCACTTTCACCGGATTGTAAGGAATGAGATTAACATTCCCAGGCAGTCCCTCCAACAGTGTAGCCAAGGATTCCGCATGTTCCGGCGAATCGTTGACACCCTGCAGCAAGAGATACTCAAAAGTCAGGTTTCGACCGGTTGCGTCGAAATACTCCCTGCAAGCTTGCAAAATCTCGGCTAATCGCCATTTCATCGCGGTCGGAATCAACCGAGCGCGAAGTTGATCATTTGGGGCGTGAAGTGACAACGCCAATGTGACTGGCGCATTTTCCCTTGAAAGCTTGCGTATTCCGTCGGGAACGCCCACTGTGGAAAGAGTTATATGTCGCGCTGAAAACCCAACCTCATTTATCAGCAGACGCACGCTTTTTAACGTTGCGTCGTAATTTAACAGCGGCTCGCCCATACCCATATATACAACATGACTGATCCGCCTGTCAGGGCGCTCCCGTTGCAGCGCGAGGGCTTGCCCCACTATCTCACCTGCGGTTAGGTTTCTTGATAACCCCTCGGAGCCTGTGGCGCAAAAAGCGCATCTCATGGGACATCCCGCCTGGGTGGAAACACAAATCGATACCCGATCGGGATATGGCAGGTACACCGACTCGATACGCTCCCCGTCCCCCATTTCAAACAGGTATTTCACCACACCGTCGGAGGACTTCACGCAAGCGGAGATATGAATCGGATTTATGGTGTATTCCTGATGAATATCACTTCTAAGATCAGCGGGGAGATCGCTCATCTCATTAAAATCCGATGCATACCGACGGTAGATCCAATGGGAGAGTTGCTTCCCTCTGTAAGAAGGGGCTTTATGTTTCGCCACCAATTCGCTTAGTTCTTCCGTTGTTAGACCTATCAGTCCCATTGACAATTGTGATTTCCGATCCTAATCCAACGAATACATGAGATAATAATCATACGGTTTGAAGGTTTCGCTAGCGTAACTTCAAATCCGTACGGCAGGCAAGGGGCGCTTCATAGATGATTGCCTCGTTTTCAATCCATTTATGTAGACTTTCATTTCGAGAAAGTGTTTCGGATAAATTGCGGATTTATGGCAAGAAGCGAAACAACCTATTTCATCATTCGCTAATTCAATTTAGTTTACCATAAGCGCCCCTCCATTGATGGATTTGCCGTTGGGATTTCATACCATAAGGAGACCTTTTCCAATGCAATCAATAGATCGATCCCTTAAGCCAATCACATTCAACGGAGACCAATTACGTGATTACGATTTTTCCAGCCACAGGGAATGGCTCATAACCAATGGCGTAGGGGGTTTTGCCTCCTCCACTCTGTCCGGATCAAACACACGCCGATACCATGCGCTTCTTGTCGCCTCTTTGAAGCCACCTTTGGAACGAGTAACGTTCTTATCGAAATTGGAGGAGACCGTCATGGCGGAGGGGGCGGTGTATGAACTTTCCTCAAATCAGTATCCCGGTGTAATTCACCCTCAGGGTCATCTTTTGTTGGATCACTTCACCCATACGCCAACCCCCCAATTCACCTATCGAATAAGTACTGATATTCTCCTTCAAAAGACTATCTGGATGGAATACGGCGGCAACACTGTCTACGTGAAATATAAACTCTTGCAATCCAACTCCCCGATACAACTCAATCTCGCTCCCCTGATCTGCAGGAAGAGTTATCATCAGGAGATGAGAAGAGATTCCCCCCCCCCCTTTCACCTATTCCCAAATGATTCCGGATTAAGCGTTCAATTAGATGAAACCCAGGATCGTTTGCGATTGTCCGCGAGAGAAATGCGTTGCGAACCCGTGGATTATTGGCATATGAACATCGAACACATGCGGGAGCGGGAGCGCGGGATGGATTGGTTGGAGGATTTATACTGCCCTGCACATTTCGTGTGTGAATTGGACGAACATGAGGAGATTACATTTGTCGCCAGCACGGATGATGAGTGGAGTGATCCATCGGAATCTTATCGGCAGATTCTATCCCGTCAAAAAACCCTCTTGGATCGGTCTTCCGTAAACGATCCTTTCCTTTCTAAACTTGTTTTGTCATCCGATTGCTTCCTTATGGATCGAGAATCCCACGCCAAGTCCTCATTGACCTTGAAACGAAGCACCATCCTCGCAGGATACCATTGGTTTTCGGATTGGAGCCGCGACACGATGATCTCCATGCCCGGCATATGCTTGTGTACCGGAAGGGAACATATCGCCAGAGACATCATCCTTTCGTATGCAAACTACATCGATCAGGGCATGCTGCCGAATCGATTCCCGGATTCCGGAACGGGGGCGGAATACAATAACGTGGATGGAACGTTATGGTATTTTCAGGCTATCTGGGAGTATCTGCATGGGTATGACGCCCTATGTCCCAATTATTACGAGATAATCACGCTCCCCCCGGCTCATTTGGACGGGGGGAAAATGGAGATGCTTCGTACAATCATTCCGAAATTAACGGATATAATCGATTGGCATGTGCGAGGCGCTCGATACGACATTCACATGGACCCATCCGATCATCTCCTTTGGGCAGGGAACCCGGGAACGCAATTGACGTGGATGGACGCTAAAATCGGGGATAACGCGTTCACCCCCAGGGTTGGCAAGCCCGTGGAGGTGAACGCTCTCTGGTGCAACGCGCTGCATATCATAGCTGAGCTATTAAAAATATGCGATATGGATTGCCGTGCGTACGAAGAGATGGCGCGGCAAGCGTTGCATAGTTTTTCACTATCGTATGTACGACCGGATCATTTGGGGCTTTACGACGTTATCGGAAATGACTTTACGGATGACTCCATACGTCCCAACCAAATATTCGCTGTCAGTCTTCCATTTTCCCCGCTTGCCCGCAGTCAATGGACCGATTTACTATTAACGGTGCGAGATCATCTGCTTACTCCTGTAGGCTTAAGAACTCTTTCCCCTCATGACCCCGCATACAAGGGATATTATTCTGGCAGCGCTTGGGAAAGGGATGGAGCGTACCACCAAGGAACGGTTTGGCCGTGGCTACTGGGACATTACGTCTTGGCGCACTATCGTGTTCACTCGGACATCAGCGGAGCGGAATCCCTCCTCGTCGGATTGGAACGCCATATGGAGGAGGCTGGCATCGGAAGCATCTCGGAGATCTTCGACGGAGACTCTCCTCACGCTCCTCAAGGAGCCATAGCCCAGGCATGGAGCGTGGCGGAGATACTTCGGGCGAAAACGATCCTTGGAAGGTGATTTTGTCATCGCGATTTGGAGTTTCATTTGGTCTTTGAAGGGATGCGAAATATAAGGAGAATGGACGCCCCTTTCCCGAAGATATATAACAGGATTAGGGACGCGGAAGGGTCGAGTATGTCATAATGATAATTATCCGAGAGAATATATATTTTTTTCGAAAAGGAGATCGTTTTGGGAATAATGGATGGAAAACGCATCCTGGTGAGCGGGACGCGTAATAAGTGGAGCATCTCATGGCATAGCGCATTATCTCTTCAGAGAGAGGGGGCGACATTAGCGTTTTCGGTATACAGCGAGCGTGAAAAAGGGGAGGTTCAAAAACTTCTAGACACATCTGAAATTTCGAATTCCCCGATTTTTTTATGTGACGCCACCAAGGAGGATAGCGTCAATGAACTCTATTGTCAGGTGGGCGAACATTTCGAAGGCAAATTGGATGGAATGATTCACGCAATCGCATTTGCAAAGCGCGAGGACCTTTCAGGTCAATTCGTCGATACTTCTCGGGACGGCTTCCTAATTGCCATGGATAACAGCGCTTACACGCTTGTCGCTCTCACCGCAGGTGCGAAGAACCTATTTAAAGCGAACGGTGGCGGCAGTGTTGTTACTCTAACTTATTTGGGTGGCGAACGCGTGGTTCCCGGTTATAATATGATGGGAGTCGCCAAAGCGGCTTTGGAATCAAGCATGAGATATCTTGCCAACGATCTCGGACCGCAAAATATCAGAGTCAACGCGGTTTCCGCCGGTCCGATCAAAACGCTCGCCGCCAGCGGCATTTCCGGGTTCAGTTCGATATTCGGCTATATGGCGGAGCACGCTCCGCTAAGAAGAAACGTGGACGCCGACGAAGTCGGTGATGTAATCACATTCCTATTGAGTCCCATGGCGCGAGGGATTACCGGTGAAGTCATTTACGTGGATGCGGGATATCACATCATGGGAATGTAGAATGCGTTTGAGATGAACATCTATTTAAGAATCATCATTTGGCTCATAGGCTTAACGATCTCCGTTATTCTTTTGCGAATGGTCATCCGCAGCAAACGACGACTTGACAAGCGCATTTCGGAGTTCAAGGAGGAATTGGCGAACAACCAAGGATCAGCCAAGGATCCTTATCAAGCCTTGGCGGAACTCTATGTGGAGGATATGATTCGCTCCCGCAAACCTCCTAAAAAACGAAAACATGAGAGAGAATAGGAGCGCCAAAGAATGACTGTGAAGATTCGCCAATTTCGCGCCGTAATTAACTTGAAAGATGAACATCCGTGGAAGTTAATTATATCGGATGTTTTCATTCCATTCACTATGCATGAGGTTAGAAAAATGTCTTACTTGCTTCGTTCCATATGCACCGTTCTTTTATTAAGCCTTGTCGCAACTGCGGTCCAGGCGAAACCCGCTCCAAAGACTACGAACCCCATAGCGATTATGACGGTTGAAGGCAGAGGCAAGGTTTATATCGCCCTCTATCCGAAAGACGCCCCTAAAACCGTGGCGCATTTCATTGAGCTTTGTCACAAGAAATTTTACGATGGCATTCTTTTCCATCGTGTGATATCGGATTTCGTGGTTCAAGCCGGGGACCCCGCCACTAAGGGTATGACTCCCAAACAGTTCCTTGAGATGACGCCCGAGCAGCGTGATATGAGGCACATCGGAGCGGGTGGCTCCGGAAAAAACATCCCCTTTGAACGCAACAATTTGACCAATGACACAGGAACCATCGCCATGGCGTTATCAGCCCCGCAAAGTGACACCGGTGACAGTCAATGGTTCATCAACCTTGTGCCCAATCATCGTTTGGACGGGGATTATTGCGTTTTCGGCAAGGTGATCAAAGGGATGGACGTGGTGAAGAAGATTCATCTCGGTGATCGTATTAAGAGTATCATCATCAAAAAATGAAAGCTATGGTGAATGTTCCCTTAAGGAATATTCTCACGAGGATACTTTCCTACTATACAAAAAGGAGGGTTTGCCAAGATGCAAACAATACCGACGGAACGATACGACCCATCGAATAAGCGCCTTCGCTTGCTTTACGAGTTGCGCTGGAGGCTTTTCCCGTTATTGCGACGATTGTACTCCGTCGGAGAGAAAACGGAAATATCCTTTCGTGCGATCATTCGCGATCCAAGGCATATCTCCATCGGCTATGGATCGCGTATTGGATTTGGGGCGGAATTATGGACCTTCGGGAATCATCCTGAGGGTGGGAAATACTCCATTGTATGCGAGGATTTCTCCGATATACGCCCTTACGCACTGCTTCACGCCTACGGGGGATGGATTCACATCGGCAAAAGGAGTTGCATCAACTCTTTCAGCATTGTCAATGGGATGGGCGGTGTTCGGTTCGGGGATAATGTGATGATGGGCACAGGATGCAACTTCATATCCGCCGAACATGAATTCGAGGACAGAGATACCCCCATGTCTTTTCAGGAATGCCATCTTTCCCCCATATGGGTGGAGGATGACGTATATATCGGTGCGGGTTCCACTCTGCTTGCCGGAGTGCATGTGCATGCCGGCGCCGTAATCGGTGCGGGATCGGTGGTGCGTCATGATGTTCCAGCGGGAACCGTAACTGCGGGAGTGCCCGCAAAAGTGATACGTATGCGTTAGTAATCACAGAATCGAGGGTGGGATCATGTCGGATAAAGAAGGTCTCCTTATCAACAAAGAGGGTTATTTTGAAAGATCCGGCAAAATATTCGTGCCCATAGGCGTTAATTATTGGCCTGCTTCCTGCGGCATGGGCATGTGGAGAATTTGGCCGGAGACGGAGATCCAAAAGGATTTGGATTTGATCAAAACGCTCGGAATGAATTCCGTGCGTTTTTTTCTACGTTGGTCGGATTTCGAACCGGAAGCTGAATTTTACGATCCTTCGGTTTGTCATCGACTGGAAAACTTCCTAAGGTGGTGCTCGGATAGAGATTTGAATATGCAAATGTCTCTTATCACGGGATGGATGAATGGCGCGGTCACATGGCCCAATTGGGCTGAAGGATGCAATGTCTTTACCGACATGGATATGCACGCATGCGCCGCAGGATACGCTCAAAGAGTTGCAGACATTGTGGCGCCTTTCCATCCATGGATGATCGGCATCGATCAAGGAAACGAACTCTGCTCCACTCCGGATTCCATGTCCGCGCCTGTGTTATCCATCAATCATTGGAGCGTATTGATATCCGACGCCATTCATTCCGTATACCCGAAATGCCTTATCCTTTCAGGAAACCATCAGGCGCAGTTCCTGGATGACACAGGATGGAGACCTAACGAACAAAAGGCCATTAACATTCATTCCTTGCATCTCCTGCCATTCCCCCGCATGCATAACGTGCTTTTCGAAGGAATGGATGATCCGCTCGCCGTGACGGTCGCAGGATATTACACCATGCTGTTTCGATCCTTCGGACCGGTTCTGATACAGGCAATCAGCACAGCGTCCACCTATGATCCGGAAATTCAAAGAAGATATTTAAGCAAAACACTTGCGGAATGCTGGAAATTCGGAGCGAATGGATTCTTCTGGTGGAGCCTTAAGGACATTGACGCTCGCTTTTCACCCTACACAACGCACGCCGCTGAAAGCTCTTTGGGGTTGGTGAATGAACATAATACGGTAAAGCCGGGGTTGGAATGTTTTCTGGAATATTCCCATCAGATTCCTCAAATTGTGCGGCATCATGAGAAGGAAAAAAGAATCGGCGTCTATTGGCCATTGCACTATTACAACCGCCAAAACCCGGCAAACCCGGGAAATAAACCGGAGTTTCTCTCACATAGAATGATCCTCTGCGACTATCTTTTGAAAATGATGGGTTATGAGACCGTATCGGTAAGAGGTGATTTACCCTTGAATGACGAGTACTCCACACTATTCCTGCCCGGAACCAAAATTACCATTGACGAGGCTGTAAAACTGGAGGAGTGGGTGAAAAACGGAGGGAATGTCATTTGGCATGCTCCAAATCCTTCAAATTGGGGCAAGGATTTCAGCAGGTTCCTGGGCGCCACCCCGATGGATCAACACTCGTCCGCAACGGTGACTGTGAAAACTTTCGGAAACATTTGGAAGTTCGACACATTCCCGCACGCCACTCGCCTCAAATTGAAATGTCATAGTGCGGAGGTACTGGCCAAGGATGATCGCAACATGCCTATGGTGCTTGCAAATCGAATTGGCAAAGGGAAAGTGGCGTATGCGCTTCCGATGGTGGAGGACAGCATCGCGATGGATTCCGAACGGATCGTCACACGGGATCGCTGGAAAGCCTGGTATGAGGGGATGTTGCGAATCGTTGGAGAATAAGCATTACTCACGGGTTTGCGACAAATCGGGTAGGCGGGGTCATTACTGATCCCGCCTCCCACACCACCCGGCATGCGGGTCCGCACCGGGCGGTTCACA
>DAIDHP010000033.1 GCA_027459625.1 Chthonomonadales bacterium | reverse complement strand
GCGTTATATGTGTATGTGAACGAACTGAGAACCGTCCCGCCCAAGGACTTGTTTATCACGCTTGTCAGTTCGCCGTCGGAGTTGTAAGAGTTCGTCACCGTGCAGCCGTTCGGAAGGGTCTCGCCGATCACATGTCCGTCCCCGTCGTAGGAATAAGTGGTCGCGCCTGCGGGGTCCGTCACCTGGCTGATCGCGTTTCGTGGAGTGTAGGAGTAGGATATCACCCGGCCGCTTTGGTCCGTCTCCGAGGAGAGCAAGCCGATTTGACCCGTTCCATCGTAAGTGTAACTGATTGTCGCTCCGTTCTTTGTCTCGTTCGTCATCCGGTTGTCCGCGTCATAAGCTCTGGTTGTGGTTCCGGTCGCATCCGTGAAACCCATCAGATTGGAATCAGGGTCGTAGCTGAAAGTGTGCGCGCTTCCGGCAGGATAGTTGGCGGAGGGCGGGAATGAAGTCGAAATCGATCCCCCCCCCCATGGTAATTGAGGAAGGTCATACTATGGTATGAGAATAATGCATTTACCGCTGGCATGTTCGTGTTCTCAACTTATGGGTCGCAAAGAAAACACGTATTGCAAAAAAGGTATTTCAGGTATACATCGAATGATTAGCTTCCGCATTTGGATCCGAAGAGTTTGGATGTCGCCCCTCGATGTGGATTGGATGCCAATGATAGGATATCACTATTGAAAGAGGTAGTCAATAGTTTTTATGGATGATATGGTCAATGAAATTTATGAAACATCTTTATCGTTCGACCCGAATAATTTACGTATGTCTACTTGCATTCCCGATCAGACGAATACGGAAGAAGATCACAATATCTCAGGTCTCTCCCGCCAAATCCAATTCGTGAGGATTGCGGAATCTCATCCTGCTCCATGGATGCATAAACGAATTCTCGGCTGACACGGAAGCGGTGTAACCCCTTGAGTTCGTTTGGTAATAAATGTTTTTATTCCCGTATCCTATCCATCCTGTATGTTCTATTGAATAGGCGTTACGGGTATCATATGACAAAAATCGCTCTCGTCAGACTTTCTCGCGAAAGGTGCGTACAAAATGCGTGTCACCCTCTGCATTCTCCTTGAGATATTTATCCTTGCGATGGTAGTGTCCACCTCCCGCGCCGAGCCGCGTTCGGGCAATCTTGTCATCAACGGCGATTTCTCGCAGGTCACGAATGGCAAACCCGTCGGTTGGGCGGCGGAGGGGGATAGCTCTCGCGTGACCCAATCGCTCAGCGTGGTGAGGGAGGACGGCGTATCCTGCGCCAAGCTTGATTGCAAGAGCATCCGAGGCTCCGGCGGGGATATCCACTCCATGATCGCCCAGATGAGAGTAGTCTCCCTTGAGAGGGGCAAGACCTATCAACTGACGTGTGAAGTGCGTGAGAATGGAATACAGGGACACAGCGTCAGCGTGGCTGTGATGGATATGACCGACTGGAACACCTGCGGTCTGAACACTTCCATTCCCGTGACGAGCGAGTGGCGGTCGAGCAGCATTATTTTCCGAGCAACGCGGACTGTGAGCAAGGAGAGCAGACTGCAATTCTGGTTCACGGAGCCGGGAACGTTCTACCTTCGAGACGTGAAGTTGACGGAGATACAGCCCGTCAAGACGGTATTCACTGACCTCGCTCCTCGGACCGAATCGAAAAACCTTGTCACAAACGGCGCCTTCGATGTGGGTGCGTTTGGATGGTCCTCCATGGGGCGAACCTCGGGGTGGGGGAATATCGCGCATCTGCATGGAACGGTCATGGCTTCAAATGATCCGCTTCATTCCCACTTTCTCAGGATCCCTTTGGGGGGAGGGGATACACCGGTTCTCTATTTTGACTATCTCGTTCCAAGTGCGACGCGCCAACTGCGCATGCTGGCGGCGAACCTTGGATGGATCGCCGTGCAGCCGGACACCTCCTACACTCTCTCATGCGAGATGCGTTCAAATCCTCCAGGACTTCGCGCCTCGCTAGGGGTAATGGCGACCAACCCGTCAGACGGATCTGGCAACTGGAGGGATATCGAAACGGATGTCACACTTTCGGATACCTGGAAGAGATACACGTTCACGTTTCAATCACCGAAACGCTATCTCTTTGTTGCGGTTGGCCCGGATTTGGTGCGAGCGGTGAGCGGGGCTGTGGATGTCACCAACATCCAGTTGGAGCGAGGAGATGAAGCCACCGCATACTCCCCGTCATGTATTGAGGAGATAGGCGTGACGCCGTCTCAAATGGGAGGTCTGTTTACTGCGGGAGAGAAAGCCAAAGTGTTAGTATATGGCTATAACCATACCGCCCTCACCACTCAATCGAGGATTGCGCTCCGAGCCACGGATTTTTTCGACAGAACGCACCCCTTGCCATCGGTAATCCTGAGAATTCCGCCTGGAAAGGCGGTTGAAAAGAGTTTGACGCTTCCTTCGAATTGGAGGGGATATTTTCGAATCACGGCGCAATGGAATATCGCCGGCAAGCCGTTCAGCCACTCCAATCGCATTGCGATCCTTCCGGACGGCATTCCCCAAGACAGCGTCGTGGGGCTGAACCATGCCTTTTCGGATGACACCCTCATTCGATTGGCGAAAAAGGCGGGGGTCACCTGGTACAGGGATTGGTCAATCAAATGGCAGGACATGGAGTCGGAACCGGGAGTGTGGCATTGGGGTATTGCGGACACACAGATCAATCGCGTCCGGGCGCAAAAAGTGAATCTAATGGCCCTTCTGCCTCCCTTTCCTTCCGCGAATTGGTCATCCGAGGCTCCCATTGATTTTCCGCAGGCGGGTCCGGGGTCACGCCTTAGGCAGGCTTGGGCTCCAAAGGACCCCTCGCTTCTTGACGAGTTCATTCAACGCGCGGCGGACAGATACAAGGGGAAAGTCATGTATTGGGAGTTTCTAAACGAGCCGATTTTCACGGACTACTCCCTGCCAGGATCGGGTGTTGGGGGATATCCCGGGCGCAGATACACCGTGGAGGATTACGTCAACCTTCTTAAAGGCGCGGCGGCGGCGATGCGTTCGGCGGACCCCCAATGCAGGGTGATAGGAGGAGTGGCATCCGATCCGGATCGCTTTACGTCTCAGTTGATGGACGACGGCATTCTGAAAGTGGTGGATATCCTCAACCTGCATATCTACCCGGGTCTCCGCGCTCCGGAGGGGTATGAGAAGGAGATGGATCGCCTGCTGTCATTGATGAAAGAACACGGCGGGATCAAGCCGATATGGATTACTGAGTTCGCTTATTACGGATGCGACAACCTCCCTCGCAAACCGTTCATTCCCCAGCCATACTCCTGGGAGGATACCCGCCTGCTGGCTAGCGAACGCCAATGCGCCGATTACACTATCCGCTTCTTCACGATCATGATGGCGCGAGGAGTGCGAAAAATCTTCATACACGCGG
The DNA here is from genome assembly GCA_027459625.1 of Chthonomonadales bacterium. Lineage (GTDB taxonomy): Bacteria > Armatimonadota > Chthonomonadetes > Chthonomonadales > CAJBBX01 > DTKV01. Next base: position 41,618 of record DAIDHP010000033.1, on the reverse strand, counting down.
GTGTCAGCGGAACGGTAAACACGCCTGATCTGGAATGCCCGATCTTCGCCGGAGAAGGCGCACCTCGCAAACTCCTTCCCGCACTGGCGGTCTTCGCGGAGATGGCGGGGAGCGCTCCGCAGCCGGTCCTGCATGAAACGCTCAAAGGGGGATGCCGGGTTGCGGCGTTTGACACCCATGGAAAATCCCTTTTGATCCTGTGGAATCCAACGTCCGCACGAACCTCTTTGTCCATCCCGATCCTGCAAGTGAAGGCTTACGACATCATGGGGGAGCCTCTCAACGCCAAGAGGTTGACACCGTCGGATGATCCCATCTATGTGTTGGGGAAACCGGATAGCGCGGGGGCGATGGCGAAGGCGATAATGATCGTTAGGTGAAGAGCGGGTAATTTGTCCAACAATTTGCATGTGTAAGCTTTTTTTGACCGAGATTGATGACGAATCACCGCTTGGAATATGCTACAATTCTGCATGAAATCCTCTTGAGCCTGGCATTTTTATCTCAGTCATTGGAGAAGCCATGCGTGATCAGCAAAATCCAAAACGAATCGCCATGAGGGATGATCTTCCCTCGATTGCATCTACAAATGATGGCAGACGTCCTAGAATGGTCACATTGCGCGCCGTTTTGTTGGCGCTGTTCATTATGCCTTTCAGCTCCTTATGGCAGGTGAACATGGAGGTTATCCGGTATTCCGGCCACCCCTCCACGATTTCTCTTTTCTTCAATGTCGTTTTCATCTTCGCCGTGCTGATTGGGCTCAACACCCTGGTTCGCAAGGTCCGCCCCTCCTGGGCGTTTGATCCGGGGGAGTTGCTCACCATCTACATCATGCTAGGTCTGTCCACCGCAATGGATGGGCATGACATGATTGAGGTGCTCACGCCGATTTTAACGCATGTGCGGTATTTCGCAACTCCAGAGAACAGATGGCTTACGGAGATCGTTCCTTATGTGCCCAAATGGCTTTCCGTAACCGATCCAAGAGCAATACACGATTTCTACATCGGCAACTCCTCCATATTTGTATCCCACAACTGGCATGCATGGCTTGTGCCGGTCTTGTGCTGGGTCGGATTCCTTTCCACCTTGTGCCTGATCATGCTTTGCATCAACACCCTTTTAAGGAAACAGTGGACGGAAAATGAGAAGCTCGCCTATCCATTGGTGATCGTGCCCCTTGAAATGGTGAATCCCCAAACGGTGCTTTTCAAGGACAGGCTTTTTTGGACCGGAGTGGCGATCTCCGCGACATTGGAGATATGGAACGGACTTGCGTTTCTCTATCCCTCCATCCCCATGCTTCCTCTCAAGTTCAGTTCCCCCACGCAGGATCTGGAGAACTGGCTGACCTCTCCGCCTTGGAACGCAATCGGGTGGACGCCCGCCGCGATCTATCCTTTCGGAATCGCACTCGGGATGCTTCTGCCGTTGGATTTACTCTTCTCGGTGTGGTTTTTCGCGTGGGTGTGGAGGTTGGAGAGCGTGTTCGGCGCGGAGTACGGCTACTCCCAAATACCAGGTTTTCCCTACATGGAGGCCCAATCGTTCGGAGCCTATATCGGGATCGCCATATCGGTATTGTGGGTGAGCCGGTCGTATTTCGTGCGCATTTGGAGGGGGTTGTTTAATCGCAACATCGATTTGGAGGATGATAACGAACCGCTATCCTATCGTCTTGCCGCCATGGGAATAGTGGTTGGCAGCGGAATTATCTATATCTTCTGTCGTTTGACGGGCATGACGACGGGATTGATCATTATCTTCTTCCTTATCTATTTCACTTTGGCGGTGGCGGTTACCCGCATGCGAGCCGAACTTGGGGTGCCGGCGCACGATATGCATTATAGCGGCCCGGATTCCATCATCACCTCGGTGGTGGCGCCGAACACGCTGCCACGCCAGGACCTCACGATGTTCTCCATGTTTTGGGGCTTTAACCGCGCCTACCGATCCCACCCATCGCCTGTGCAACTCGAAGGGATGAAAATCACACAGAAAGCGACAAACGATTACAGCGGGCTTTTTGCAGCGATGATGGTGGCGGTTATTTTTGGGTCGCTTTGCGCATTTTTCGCCGACCTGTTTCTCACATATCATCACGGCGCTGCGGAAAACATCGCCCCGCCCAATGTGCAACTCATCTTCGGCGGGGAGCCGTGGAACAGAATGCAGGGGTGGTTGCACACACCGCCGTCCCCCGAACAGCAGTTCAACACCCGCGTGGCGATCGCGGTGGGTTTCTGCTTCACGCTTCTGCTCAACGCCCTTCGTTTACGATTGGAATGGTTTCCTTTTCACCCCGTGGGATACGCCATATCCAGTTCCTGGTCGCTAAGTCTTCTTTGGCTTCCATTGATGATCGCTTGGCTCATTAAGCTCATCATATTGAAATACGGAGGCTTGAAAGCCTATCGCAAGGCGTTGCCGCTTTTCCTCGGATTGATCATCGGGGAGTGCATTCTGGGCAGCTTGTGGATGTTGATCGGGATTTCATTAAATATTCCCACCTATGCCTTTTGGCCATAATGATATTGCGGAGTAATGTGGGTAAGATATATCATTGTGGTTTAATCCGGATTTCAAATCGCTGGCGCTTTCCATCCCAGTGCTTCACTCTTCACCCGCTACGAACTCAGTCGGAAAAGGTGAGTATGGGTGGAAGGTCGCTTCGCCTTAATCCGCGATGTCGTTGAGCGTTTCCTCCAGTCAAGCAATTCCATGCGATTTCCCCGGCAAAGTGGGGAATCGCAACGATCTCTTAACAGTTGATGTAATTGCGAAATTCAAAATATAAGCCGTGCGGCGCTTATCGGACGTTTATGGTAATATCGTAAACTCGAATTTTGCAGTCATCCGAATCACCTTATGCGAGATTAATTTTCATGAGTACAGACCCTGAAAGATATGATTCCGATCCCAACATTGTGGAGGGAAGCCTTCACAAAACGCATTCTTCTCAGCCCGCGCAAAACAAGGGTATTACTTTTAGAGCCTTTTTAATCGGGCTTATTCTCATGCCGATCAACGCCTATTGGATCACTGTGGTTGAGGTGAGATGGTATACGCTTGACGGCACCTGCCTTCCTTTATTCATCGAACCCGTATTTTTCCTCTTTTGCATCTGTCTTGCGAATTTCGCGGTTCGTAGCAAGAAGCCTCGGATGGCGTTGGATCCGGGGGAACTCCTTGCAATCTACGTGATGCTGGTGATGGGCACCGCCCTTGCGGGACATGATTTGATCCAGAACCTTTTCGGGTCCATCGCGCACGCCTACGAGTTCGCGAAACCTGAAAACGGTTACAAGGAGCATTTTTTCCAGTATCTGAAGCCCTCCTCCTTCTTGATTGTGACGAACATGGGCGCGATCAAGGCGTTCTATCAAGGCGGGGTCTCATGGACAAACCCTGCATACATCGCGGCGTTCGCCGGTCCGTTATTTTGGTGGGCGATTTTTCTTGGATTCCTTGGCGGTATGTGCCTTAGCTTGAATATCCTCATCCGCAAGGCGTGGACGGAGAATGAAAAGCTCGCTTTCCCGATCGTGCAATTGCCTTTGGCGATGACCAACACCGACCCCACAGGCACGCCGTTCTGGCAAAGCCCGATGATGTGGGGCGGATTTGCCATAGCCGGCGCCATCGATATCGTGAACGGATTGCATTACCTCTATCCCTCTTTTCCGTTTCTCGCATGGATAAAGCTGTATAACGTGGGTCAGTTTTTCACCCAGCGCCCTTGGAATGTCATCAGCGACACGAATATCTCCATGTATCCGTTTGCGATAGGGATCGCCTATTTTCTCCCGCTGGATTTGGCGTTCTCTTGCTGGTTCTTCTTCGTGGCGCGCAAGTTGTTTCAGGTGCTTGGGGCCGAAATGGGCTGGGACGCGCCCTCGAATGTGGGATTCCCGTTTTTCCAGCAGCAGGCGTCTGGAGCCTGGATCGCTTTGGGATGCATTATCGTTTGGTCCCTTAGGGGGCAGTTTAAAACCGCTTGGCAAACCGCTTTCGGATCGATTCCCGAGATGCACGGAGAGAAATACGAGGAGTATCTCGCCGATCGCAAAAGATACAGGGGGGCGTTCATCTTTCTGGCTGCGGGGGTGATCTTCCTATCCTGGTTTTCCAATCAGATTAAGCTCTCCGCTTGGGTTGCATTGCTGTTTTTCGGTCTTTTCTTTCTTATCGCCTTCGTGATCACGCGCGTAAGAGCGGAGTTCGGATCGCCCCATGAGATATTCTTCGTGAATCCGCGCAGCATCATTGTCACCCTGTTTGGTGTGAACACCATCGGCGCGCAAAGCCTTACCTCCCTCGCACCGCTCTATTGGTACAACAGAGGATACCGGAACCATCTAATGCCAAACCAATTGGAGGCGTTTAAGATGGCGGAGAACGGTAAAATGCAGACCAATCGCCTGATCGCCCTGCTCGCCGTCTCGATGCTGATCGGCATCCTTTGCGCCTATTGGGCGAACCTTAAGGTGACCTATATGGATGGTGCGACAAGCAAGTGCGTGGGCTATAAGATATGGGTGGGGCAAGAGGCTTACGACCAGCTTAATGGCTGGCTGCAAACTCCTACGCACCCTGATCGAACTCAGATAGGTTATATGATCGGCGGGGCGCTTTTTACGATCGCGCTAAGAGCCTTGCGAAGTGCGTTTATCTGGTGGCCCTTCCATCCCGCCGGTTATGCTCTCGCAGTATCCTACGCAATGGATTATTTCTGGTTCGCCTTCTTCATCAGTTGGGTAATCAAAACTCTCATCATACGGTTCGGAGGGATGAAGGCGCATAACGCGGCGATTCCAATGTTTTTGGGGTTGATACTTGGGGATTTTGTGTTTGGGTCTCTCTGGGCCATCTACGGCCCATTGATGCACGTGCAGGTGTATAAAATCTACATATAGAGTGGGAGAGGAGGATGATTATTCGTCATCGTCCTCCTCCTCCATTTCGTCGTCCATGGCTCCGGTGCAATCCGTATAGCGACTGATTTCCTCGCCTCTGAATACGTGGGCGACGAAATCCTCGCGATCAAACCGAGGAAGATAGGATGTAACGATATCGTCGTCCACTTGACCTAGCAGTTCCTCCTCCTCGGCGACGGTCAGGTCGGTTTCAAAAACAACGGTGGCATGGATTGTGTCATGAGCATAGTGCAAATCCACTTGCCCCACTCGCTTTTCTCCATCCCATATGAGATAGATCTCGGAGGTTTGGGTTCGCACCAAACGAGTCAGCTTGAAACGATTATCCATCTGGAATCCTCCACTCGCGAAGCAATGTCTATCTTCGTAAGCTCCTGAGGATTATGATACCCTTATTTTAGCGCGGGGCGCCGTGACGCCGAGGGGCGATTCATGTTGATGCTTCTACCGCTGCTGTCAAGTGTGAATTCAATGCCGCTTTGGGGAATTTCCACTAACATGGTCGCCTTTAGGATTGTAATCCAAACGCCGGGATGGATGGTCCCCTGGCAGTAGATTTGACTATCCTTGACGTTTCTCGACCCAAGCATTAATGTTCTCTTTTCACTCAACAGTTCTCTAATCCTCTGCTCAAGGCTGTTTCGCTGGTCTATCAGTTTCTGAGCCAGCGCCTTTTTCTCCGGCGGTAGTTTGTCATTCCATTGCCCGCCGAGAGGACGCAATGTTTGCGTTATGCGATGGACGTTTTGCTCGCACGTGCGTATCGCCTCATCCACTTCCGCCACTCGATAGCTTGAAAATTGATCTTGTCCAATTACCAATTTCGTTGAAGTGAAGTCCTCCATGCCGATATCCCAAGCATCCACTCCTTTTTGCGCCGACAGGGAACCGCCGTATATTTTGGACCCCTTGGAACCGATGAGTTTCCCGGGGGTGATGATATCGCTGTGCATCAGCGTTTCACCGATATGGACATCACCAGTCGCCAGAGCCCAGCATCGAGCGGCGCGCGTGAAATATATGTCTCCCTTGGCGCGGATGGTGACTCCAGCGGATATCCCCTTGATGGCGACCAAGCCCTCCGCCTGTATCGCGCCGCCTTTGACGCTCCCGGTGATGATAACCCCTGCGGAAAAATGATGATCCCCGGGCGGGAGGTCTCCATCCATGATCTCCAAGGGATGGATGCTCAGCTTGTCGTTATGCACCTCGAAAATTCCATCGCATCGAGCTATGAATTGCAGTCGGTCCTCGGACATGCCAACCCCGTTTCCCGCAACGTATTTGATCTCTTTTCCGGGTTGTTGTGGAATTGAGGAGAGAGGCGCGGTGAGGGTTTTACCTGGAGCCCCCGGTCTGGCGGGAATGATGGATGCGAGCGTCTGTCCCGCTTTGACCTTTTGGTCCTTGGGAAACGCAAAGTAATCCAAGGAGCCGTCATCCTTGCGAGGAAGTGCGCGCACGTAGCTCTCAGGGATTTTCCAAAGGATTTGAGCGTCCGTGCCGTTTTCCGGCAGGACACCTTGCGCAATTAAAGCTTTTAACACCGGTTGACCGGGTTCGCTCGCCATTCGCACCGCTTTGAGGATTTCCTCCTCGCGATGGCCATACATCACCCCCATGTCGCGAAGGCGATCAAGAATCTCCTGTGCGGTTACCGGACGTCCTTTCCCCGTGGGAGGCGTGATCGTGGCGTACACCTGCGTGCGATCAGGGTTAAAGTTCATCTCCGCATATCCATTCTGATTGTTTTGTCCTGTTGCCATTTAAACCGTTTAATGAGGTAATTGCAAAATTCAGAAAATGAGGCTAATATCGCTCATTTCATGCTCGGCGAAATACCTGAAAAGCGATTTTTGCAATTACCTGTGTTTAATGATAAAATATAACGACATGCGAACTGTTGATTAAAGTCATTCCATAATATTTTCTTCCATATTAATACGGGGATATCACTTTTTTTTCATCGTTACCGGATATACTGAAAACCGTGGTCGCCATCCGATAATATGGAACGGTGCGTCTGATAACAGTTATCGGACGCGATTCGAAATACATTGGAAAGGTGGGAATTGCGTCGTGCGTTTCTCCCAAATTGCCTCGGTGCTTTTCGCCATATCGCTTTCAGCGCCGATAATGGCTGATGATATTTTGGTTATCAATCTCCCCTCGTTTCAAACGGATAACAATAGGACCAACACCCGTGCCGCTCCTCCCGCACCCTCGAACGCAGTGGATCGTCATGGTGGAGTGAGAGTGAATGAGGACCAAAAGGTGCTTGGTCACCTTGGGATAGTTGAAACAACGGCTCCTTTGCGCCTGCAACCTGAAGCCAATATCCAACCGGTGGCACGGATCGTGTCCGGAACCTATCTCGCTTTGAAATCCCGGCGCGGGGAATGGTACGGGGTTCTGCTGCAGGATCAGGGTATCGGTTGGGTGCCGACAAAGTATGTCAAGGTATTGGATTATGACGTGGTGTCCACCGCTCCCCTCCCTTCGCGAGGGGTCTCGGGGGATGAGAGATATTTTCGCGATAATCCGCTTCTTTCCGCTCAGCAAAAAACGATATTGGAAACCGCCTACAGCTATCTTGGCGTTCCATACAAGTGGGGAGGCACAACTGTTGAGGGAATGGATTGTTCCGGGTTTGTGCAGAAGTGCTTCGCAGCCGCAGGAATCACCCTTCCTAGAACCGCGCATGAGCAGATCAATTATGGTGAGCCGGTCCAGGCGGACCAATTGCAGCCTGCGGATCGCCTCTATTTCGCGAATAGAAGCGGAGCGATTGTTCATACCGGAATCTACATTGGAAATGGGTATTTCATACAAGCATCAAGCTTGAACCACGCCGTGTCGATAAGCAAACTCTCCGATTCGCTTTACCAAAGAATGTATGCAGGCGCGAGAAGATAACGCCCGTTATATCTATTTCTCGTAAGGATCAATAAGAAAGGGCGACCAGGTTATGGTCGCCCTTTGTGTCATATGAGTTTGGCTTATCAGGCCGCTTTTCTCACAAGGCGGATGTCCTTACGGCGATCACTCTCGCTTTGCTGGGAGCTTAGCCTGAAGGTTTTCACCATGCTCAGCATCTCGTCGCACTGAGCCATTAACTCCTCCGCCGACGCGGCGGATTCCTCGGAACTCGCCGCCACCTGTTGGGTGATCTGGTTCACCTGCTCGACCGCGTGGTTCACTTGGTTGATCGCCTCGCGCTGCTGCTCGGTGCCGGAAGTGATGCCGTTCATGACCTCGGAGACCTTATTGACGTTCTCGTTGATCTCTTGAAGATTGGCGAGCACCTCCTGATTGATTGTCACCCCCGCCTCGGCGTCCTTCACGGACCCCTCGATGAGGTTCGCGGTGTTCTTCGCCGCCTCCGCGCTTCGCATCGCGAGGTTTCTCACCTCCTCCGCCACGACGGCGAACCCCTTGCCTGCGTCGCCCGCCCTCGCCGCCTCGACTGCGGCGTTCAGTGCGAGCAGGTTGGTTTGGAAGGCGATCTCGTCGATGGTCTTGACGATCTTCGCGGTGTTGTCGGATGAGAGTTTGATTTTCTCGATCGCCTCTGAGAGTTGGCGCATGCTGCCCATTCCTCTCTCCGTGCTTTTTCTTGCACTCTCCGACAGGTCCTTGGCCTGCTGGGCGTTGCTGGTGTTCTCATCGCCCATGGCTGTCGTCTCCTGGATGCTCGCGGCGATCTCCTCCAGCGCCGCCGCCTGGTTCGAGGAACCTTCCGCCAGCGCCTGGCTTCCCTGGCTGATCTGGTTTGACGCATCCGCTATCTGACCGGAACTTTCCAGCACCTGCACCATTCCCGCATCCAGATTGTCCAGCGCGGAGTTGAGCGATGTTTTGATTCTGGCGAAGTCACCCTGATAGTTACCCTTCATTCTTACGGTGAGGTCCTTCTGGGCGACGCGATCCAGAACATCCGCGGATTCATTGATGGGACCGACTATAGCTTCGAGAATGCCGTTCACCCCAGATACAAGCTCTTTCCAACCTCCTTCGAATTTGGACACCTCGGCTCTTGTCTCCAATTTGCCTTCGGATGCGGATTTGATAATAATATCCGTTTCCGACAAGAGTTCATTCATGATTTCGACCATATTGTTGAGGTTGTGCTTTATCTGGTTGTACTGCCCCTTGTATTCGGTGGTTATGGTCGGCGGGATGACGCCCTTGGACACCTTTTCAACATACTCCGCCGTGACATTCAACGGGTTGACGATATTGGTGATGGCGTCGTTAACTCCCGCTACGAGTTTGTTCCAACCGCCCTCGAACTTGGACGCATCGGCTCGCGTGTCGAGTTGACCGTCTGCAGCAGCCTTGATGATGATGTTGGTTTCCGAAAGGAGTTCGTTCATCATCCTGACCATATTATTGAGGTTGATCTTGATTTGGTTGTATTGCCCCTTGTATTCAGTGGTTATGGTCGGCGGGATGACGCCCTTGGACACCTTTTCAACATACTCCGCTGTGACATTCAACGGGTTGACGATATTGGTGATGGTGTCGTTAACTCCCGCTACAAGTTTGTTCCAGCCGCCCTCAAACTTGGACGCATCGGCTCGCGTGTCGAGTTGACCGTTCGCAGCAGCCTTGATGATGATGTCGGTTTCCGAAAGGAGTTCGTTCATCATCCTGACGGTGTTGTTGAGGTTGTTCTTGATCTCGTTGAAGTCACCGTTGTACTGTTCGGTAATGATCGGCGGGATGTCTCCCTTGGAGATTCGATCCACGTACTCCGCAGTCACATTCAAAGGTCCTATGACCGCGTCGAGCGTGCTGTTGATGCCCTGAATGATCTTTCTATAATCACCCTGATACTTCGATGCGTCCGCACGAGTGTTCAATCTTCCCTCGGTCGCCGCCTTTTCGAGAGTGTTCGCCTCGCGGATCATCTCGTTCAGCGCGTTGATGCACATGTTGAGGTTGTTCTTGATCTCGTTGAAGTCGCCGTTGTACTGCTCGGTGATGATCGGCGGGATGTCTCCCTTGGAGATTCGATCCACGTACTCCGCAGTCACATTCAAAGGTCCGATGACCGCGTCGAGCGTGTTGTTGATGCCCTGGACGATCTTTCTGAAATCCCCTTCGTGTCTGGAGGCGTCGGCTCTGGTGTTGAGCTTGCCCTCCTCGGCTGCCTTCACCAGCATGTTCGCATCCTGTATGAGTGCCTTGAGATTGGCTCTGACCTGCTCTATGGTTTCGTTTATAAAGACCTTCTTGCCAGGGAACCTCTCCAGCGGCGCCTCGAAGTTGCCTTTTCCGAATTCGGCAACGCACGCCATGGCTTTCTTTTTAACCGTGATGTGACCGCCCACCATCTTGTTGACGCCGGACGCCATGTTCTGGAATGCACCTTGGAACTTGTTGACGTCGATAACCACATCAATGTCGCCGAGGTCGTGCTGCTCGGACATCCGGTTCATCTCCGCAATGAGAGTGGATAGTGCGTTGATGCACATATTGAGATTGTTCTTGATCTCGTTGAAGTCGCCGTTGTACTGCTCGGTGATGATCGGCGGGATGTCCCCCTTGGAGATTCGATCCACGTACTCCGCAGCTACGTTCAGCGGACCAATCACTGCGTCCAGAGTGCCATTCACGCCAGTGACGAGTTTGTTCCAGCCGCCCTTAAACAAGGATGCGTTAGCTCTTGTCGCCAGTTCTCCTTTTAATGCGGCGCTGGATATCTTGTCGGTTTCCTCCAAAAGATTATTCATCATCTCAACCATATTGTTGATGTTGATCTTGATTTGGTTGTATTGCCCCTTGTATTCGGTGGTTATGGTCGGCGGGATGACGCCTTTGGACACCTTCTCGACATACTCCGCCGTGACATTCAACGGATTAACTATATTGGTGATGGTGTCGTTAACTCCCGTTACGAGTCTGTTCCAACCACCTTCGAATTTTGACGCGTCAGCGCGAGTGTCAAGCTTTCCATCCGCCGCAGCTTTAATAATGATATCCGTCTCCCAAAGAAGATCGTTCATCATCTTGACGGTGTTGTTGAGGTTGTTCTTGATCTCATTGAAGTCACCATGGTACTGTTCCGTAATAATGGGCGGAATATCTCCCTTGGATATCCGATCTATGTATTCCGCAGCAACGTTCATTGGCCCAATCACTGCGTCAAGTGTATTGTTGACACCTTGCACTATTTCGGCGTATGCCCCTTCAAATTTACGAGCGTCTCCGCGTGTATTTAGTTTGCCCGCTATGGAGGCTTGTATGAGCATATTCGTCTCATCAACCATGGAGTGAAGAGCATCCACAACTTTTCGGAGGCTGATGCCCATGATGTCCTTCTCCGATCGAACAGGTACCTCTATGGAGAGATCACCACGAGCGATGGCATTTGCCGCCTCAACGCGTTTACGGTTATTCTCGATAATATCACCGAAACCCCTCGATAGATCCCCGATCTCATCTTTGCTTTCGTAATCCAAATGCACATCCGTGTCACCAATGGATAACTTTTTAGCCACTTCCGCCATTGCCACCGCAGGCTTGGCTATCAGTTTAGTGAGATAGAAGCCGATTCCCGCCGCGAACAGGATACCGATGATCATCATCAGGATGGATGAACGAGTTGCGGCGTCGGCAGCCGCGTGATTTGTCATGGCGGTCTGTTTCGCATCCGAGATGAGCGAGTTCCTTAGATCCTTGAGAGCCTTGTCTTCCTGTTGGGATATGGCTGAACCCGTTCTGATGGCGGCTAACGCCTGCTTGCTTTTACCGGCTTGCGCAAGCGAGATGGCGCGATCCTTTATGGGTTGATATTGCTGATCCGCATTGGCAACTTGATTGCATAGGTTTTTTAAAGTGTCGGATTGAATTGCTAGGCATTTACTTAACTTGGTCGTATCCTGATCCACTTTTTCACTGTATTGTCCGATGTTTTGAACCTGAAGGTTTACTTGGTCTTTACCCTTCGCCAAAACCATATCCCTAAGGCACAGGCGGATTTGTTGGTAGTCCATCTCGATGTCGGCGATATACCCCATTGGGATGGTTTTGTTCTGATATAACGACTCATCCTCGCTCTTCATTGCGCTCATTGAGCGAATGCCGTTGACGCTTATGATCCCTGCGACCAGCGCCATCACCGCGAAGCTGACTCCAAGCTTGAACGCTATTTTCTGATTAGCGAACCATTTCATGTTTATTCCTCCGTGGAATTGTGATTATTCCTGTGGTCGTCTTTCCCGCCGGGAGGATCGGTTTTGCGGAACAAGGGCCCATCCGCCTCGACCGGCTCGAACCATCCCCTCAACTCGGCGGGAAGCTTTTGCGTGTTTTCAAACGCCATGTACCCGCCCGGAATCAGGCAGGTGTGGAACATTCTTATCACCTCGACCCTCTCCTCGGGCGACAGGTGCAGGAGCACGTTCTTGCAGACGATCAGAACGAATTCCCCCCTGATGGGGGACAGGCTGGTCAGGTTGTGCTCCTGAAACCTGACCGCGCCTCGAATGGCGTCCGTGAGACGGTACGTCCCCGGATTCTGCTCTTGGACGAAATACCTCGCCTTGTACTCCTCCGGTATCCTCCTCACCAGAGCCTCAGGGTAGGATGCGCGACTCACGATGTCCCCGAACTCCCCGTTCCTATCGCTTGCGAATATTCGCAAGTTCCGATAGATGAATTCGCCCATCCTCTCCCTCAGGATCATCGCCAGCGTATACGGCTCCTCGCCCGTGGCGCATCCCGCGTCCCAGATGTCTATGTAGCGTCTGTGAACCATCTCGGGCAGCGCGTGCCTCTCAATAAGTTGAAACGTGTTCATGTCCCTGAAAAAAAATGTGAAAGCCATTCGAGTTTCCCTTCCCCCCTTCAGGCTGCAAGCCTCTCCGCGGTTTCGTTGTCGATTACCTCCTCAAGGTTCAGGAGAACCACCACCCGGTCGTCCACCTGCGCCAGTCCGCTAAGGAACCGTTGCGACCTCTCCTCCGTGAGTCTGGGTGGCTCCTGGATGGCGCTGTTCTCCACGTCGATTACGTCCGACACGGAGTCAGCTCGCAGCCCGTAGGTCTTCCCCCTCACCGTCACAACGACGAAGATGGTCTGGTCGCTGTCTTCGATGGGGGGCAGCCCCAGCCTTGTCCTCAGGTCGATCACCGCGATGATGGCGCCCCTGAGGTTTATCACCCCAAGAACGTGCGGGGGGGTGTTGGGAATGGGCGTTGCCTTGCTGTAGGTTCTGATCTCCTGCACCTCCAGCAGCGGCACGCCGTAGGTCTCAGCCCCAAGCTGGAAGGCGAGGAACTGACATGAGTTTGTCTCCGAAAAAAGTCTGTTCGATTGCATTTTTTCTGGCACCGTCCTTTATTGGTTTGTGTCACACCGTTTCAAGCTGCAGGTTTGAGAGAGCGTGATCCTGGGTTCTGCGGATCAACTCCCCCACGTCAACGATGAGGGCGACATGTCCGTCGCCCAGGATGCACGCCCCCGAGAACCCGGGCACGCGCACGAAGTTGGTCTCCAGGCTCTTCATCACCACCTGGTGCTGTCCGACGATCTCGTCCACATGAATGGCGACCTGCTCCGTGTCCTGTTCGAGAATGACGACCAACCCGTCCTCAATGGACGCCCTTTCGAGCCTCATCCTCAGAGCGTCCGAAAGACGGATGAGCGGCAGGAACCTCCCCCTGATGTTCACCATCTCGCACCCGCCAAGCGCGGAGCAGAGATTGACGTTCTCAGGTTGGAAGGTCTCGATCACGGAGGTGAGAGGGACGATGAAATGCTCTCCGCCCACCCTGAGGTTCAGACCGTCCATGATCGCCAGGGTGAGGGGAACCTTGATCAGGAACCTGGAACCCTTTCCGGGTTCGGACTGCACCATCGTCATCCCCCCGAGTTGCTCCACATTCTTTCTCACCACATCCATACCTACGCCTCTTCCCGAGATGTCGGTGACTTTCTCCGCCGTGGAGAAGCCCGGTCGGAAGAGGAACTCGTAAGTCTCCTCCGCCGTGGGGCGATCATCGAGGGATATCCATCCAAGCTGCACGGCCTTTTGACGCACCCTCTCGATGTCGATCCCCTTGCCGTCGTCGAATATCTCCACGTGGATGCGCCCCTCCGCCTGGAAGGCGTTCAGATGCACTGCCCCGGTCTCCGGCTTCCCCGCCTTCAGCCTCTCCTCGGGCGTCTCGATGCCGTGATCGATGCTGTTGCGAAGAAGGTGGGTGATGGGGTCGGTGAGAGCCTCCAGGAGGGTTCTGTCAAGCTCTGTCTCCTCCCCGGATATCTCCAACTGAACCTTTTTCCCCGTCGTCATCGCCAACTCCCTCACCATCCTCGGGAAGCGGTTGAAGACGTAGCCCACCGGTATCATTCGGATCGCCATGACGTGCTCATGCAGGTCTCGAACGTACCTTTCCATCTGAGCGATGACGCCTCGAGCCTCTGAGTCCTGGATTCTGCTCTGGGTGGTGGTGAGCATGGACTGGGCGATGACGATCTCGCTGGTGAGGTCGAACAGGGCGTCGATCTTGCTGGTTGCCACGCGGATGGTGGCGGATTCCGATATCTTGCGGACACCCTGGGATGCGGAGCCTTCCGGATTGTCGGGTGACGCAGGATGTTGATTGGCGGACGACTCCACGCAGGTTGAGACCGGTGTCTGATCCGGCTTCTCATTTTCCTCCATGGGTTCAATGATCGCTTCGCCGCCCTCACCGCTCAATTCGAGAATAGTGCGTATAATAACCGGATTCGCCTCGGTGCGAAAATCCAGTTGCCATCTCACGTAACAGGTTTTGGGGTCATACTCTTCCAGCGAGGGGATATTTTCTTCAAGATGCGATTTCAAAATGACCCCGTATTCCGAAAGTTCCTGCAGAATCGAAAGGGGATCGTTTTCGGCGGAGATTGGGCTTCCAGGGGTAAAAAGAATGCGATAGATTGTCTCTTTATTATTGAAGACTTCAGCCTCTTTTTCAGCGGGCGAGTCTACGCTCGCCTGCGGCGCGGCGGAGACAGGGGAGAGGTTTTCCGCATTAAGTGTTTGCTTGATCTCCTCAAGCAATTTTTCACAGTTCGGATCATCCGTGTCCCCGCTGACCTTGGTGGAGTCCACCATTTTGTTAATCACATCAATGCATCTTAACAAAACGCTTGCGAGTGCGCTCGTGAATGGTTTGGTTCCCTTGCGAACCGAATCGAGCGCATTTTCCAAGCCGTGCGTGAAACGATTAATGTGCGTGAACCCCATCACCCCGCTGTTTCCTTTTAAGGAATGAGCGAATCGAAAAAGTTCGTTAATGGATTCGCTTTCCGCACCCTCCGTCTCCATTCTCAGGAGGATTTGCTCCATTTGCTGGAGCATCTCGCTCGCCTCTTCGTAGAATATTTCAGCCAAAGATTCCATATTTACATTCCTCTCATCGTTCCTTATGAAATAGGCAATCCATCAATCCCATCTTTTTCCGATGATGAATTCTTCGTCGCTACTCTTATGTCAAATTGACGGGGTCCAGTGGATTTGATTTCAATGTCAGTAAGGAAATGAGTTCATTTGTCTCGCTTTATTCGTGAAAATCTTGTTGTCTCTCTCGCCTCGCATAGGGCTGCGATCATCCGCCCTTCCAATCGCTTAAATAAAATATTAATAGCGATAATAGCCATATAACAAGATGCATCCATATCATCGAGAGGATTCATCTTGAAAATGGAGATGGTTAATGCATCACGACTCTTCCGTCGTGGATATGCGTGACAGGCATGAGGTATTAAAGATAATTGAGGATGTCCAGTTTCATCAACACCTCCCGGAAATCGTTTTTAGGCGTTATGAATTTCGCCTTTTTCCCGAAAGACCGCATTTTTTTACTGGTGGCCATTAAGAATTGCAGACAGCTAAAATGGATGCCTGTGAGGTTATCCGCTTGGATGCATAGTTCAACCGCTTCCGGACAGACATTTTTCACTGCATTCATCAAAGCCGATAGGTCATCGTGGAATAACTCCCCATCGAGGGTGATCACCGCCGCACCGTTGTCATCATGATACTGAACGCTCATGGGTAGCTCTTTTTCTTTTGTTTCCAGTATTTATCGTGTGCAAGAGAGGGAAACAGTGAAAATATGAAACTGTTATGGTAACCATCTCTCACGTTAATAGAATATCGGCATGGAGAAGCGGGAGCCTAATACGTATTCACACGTATTTTTTAGAAAAAGCTTGGAGAAACGCGTTTTATGAAACGCTTGGATCGAATGGTTGAGGATGGCGTGGATGAGACGCGGTAAAATCCGGTACTTCTCTCTTTTCACCCATAACGTATGACGAACCATAGGATGCAAGAATATATTGAGTATCATTAAGAATAGTTGGAGGCAGCTTTGTCATGGAGATACTGTCGATAGGGCGCCTCCGTGATACGGATACCGAACGTTTCCGTATGGCGTACAAAAAAAGATGGCTGACTATCCACTTAATTTCGACGAAAATACATCTATAACTGTTACAATATGAATATATGGAATGAAAGATAGGATAGTTTTGCTAGGAGGTAAACTAAAACACATTCTCATCCCGACTTTGGTTCCGTAATCTTTGCCGAGGTGCCTATATATTAGGAAAAAAGGAATGAAGGAATTGCAAAAGCTTTTGACTGCGCTGGTGGTGGATGACCAGGAGATCGTTCGCAAAGGCGTCTGCGCCTTGCTGGAATCAACGAACCGTGTTCATGTTGTCGGGGAGGCGGAAAATGGAAAGGTGGCTCTCGCATGCATCGAGGCGTTGCATCCGGACATTGTTTTGTTGGATATGAAAATGCCGGAAATGGACGGTTTTGAAACGCTGAGGTCCTTAAGGGCGAAGGATCCCGACACCCGCGTGCTCATCCTATCCATGTTCGCCGAGGAGGCGTATGTTCTTGAGGCGCGCGCACTCGGGGCGAACGGTTATATCTTGAAGGATGCCGGCGTGAACACGCTTGCCTTGGGGATAGAGAGTATCATGGCGGGGGAGGAGTTCTTCCCGCAGATAAAAATCCACTTGGATCATACGATACCTCCCGTGGACTCGGCATCAATCGAGAAAATGAAGATGGTATGGTCGAAACTGACCGATCGCGAGCGGCAGATCGTGATGCTGGTAAGCGAAGGCTTGATGAACAAGGAGATCGCCGACAAACTGGGCATTAGCGTGCGCACTGTTGAGGTTCATGTATACAATTTCATGAAGAAGCTGGAACTCCGCAACCGCACGGAGCTTATTAGGTTCACCCTGGATCACAGATTTATCTGTTCGCTCAATAAAAAAACGCAGGATTAACAGCGGTGGAATGCGATATCGGAAATCAAAAGAGCCTGGTGTTTGATTCCACCCCATATATTTGCTATAATAGATCGATGAGGGCCCGTGGCCTAGCGGCTAAGGCAAGCGGCTCATAACTGCTGGATCGTAGGTTCGAATCCTACCGGGCCCATATTTTATTGTGTTACTCGCACCACTCTACCGCTTGAATGTTGATTTGAAAACGTGAGGCACTTTCTCATCAATCACGGTGTATCGCCATCCTCTCTCTTGTCTATGATCGGCTTCTCTTCCCGCATCCTCATAAATCGAAAATAGTAGGCTTGGAACTCGTCTTTCTGTGCGAATAGAGGTAATCTATCCTTATCGTACTCTACGCGTGGCGATGGATGGAACTTTCCCGTTCATGCTTTGTTTGATATTCATTCGAGGTGATTGCAAACTTTGGATGAGGCTTGTTCTTTCACGTTGTATGAAACAGAGACCCTCGAATTTCGCAATTGCCTGATATAACTTAACATTTCAAGAGAAAGGATGTGCTAAAACATGGCTGGCAAGGATGATCTGTGTTCGCCTGTGAATCGGTTGAGAGGATACCTCCCCAAGGTCGGAATTAGACCGGTAATTGATGGTCGGCGAGAGGGTGTGAGAGAATCTCTGGAGGAGCAGACCATGCAAATGGCGCGCTCCGTGGCGGATTTGATCACGGGGAATGTTCGACACTCCTGCGGATTGCCAGTGGAGTGCGTTATCGCGGATACAACAATCGGAGGCGTGTCGGAGGCGGCGAAATGCGCTGAAAAATTCTCAAAGGAGGGAGTGAGGGTATCCCTCACCGTCACTCCTTGTTGGTGTTACGGTTCCGAAACCATGGATATGGATCCACACACACCGAAAGCGGTGTGGGGCTTTAATGGCACGGAGCGGCCGGGGGCGGTCTATCTTGCGGCGACGCTGGCCGCCCACGCTCAAAAGGGGCTTCCAGCCTTTGGCGTATACGGGCGCGACGTGCAGGATGCGAATGACAAAAGCATCCCCGACGACGTTGTAAGCAAATTGCTGCGTTTCATTCGCGCTGGCATAGCCGTCTCCACTCTGCGTGGTGCATCCTACCTATCCATGGGATCCGTCTCCATGGGAATTGCGGGATCCATCGTGGACCATGAACTTTTCGAAAGTTACTTCGGGATGAGATGCGAAAGCGTGGACATGGTGGAGTTCGTTCGAAGGATGGACAGGGGCATATACGATCCTATGGAATATGAAAAGGCTCTGAAGTGGGTCAAGGCGAACTGCACCGAGGGACGGGACATAAATAAACCGGAAAAACGCCACTCCCGTGAGATGAAGAATAGCGAATGGGAGATGAGCGTCAAAATGGCTCTGATTGCCCGGGACCTGATGAACGGAAATCCCAAATTGGCGGAACTCGGATGGGTCGAGGAATCGGAGGGGCATAACGCTCTATCCGGTGGATTTCAAGGTCAACGCCAATGGACCGACCACCTCCCTAATGGCGATTTCCTGGAGGCAATTCTCAACTCCTCCTTCGATTGGACAGGCGTTCGACAGCCCTACATCATCGCCACGGAGAATGATTCCCTCAATGGCGTATCCATGCTTCTGATGCATCTCCTGACCGGAACCGCTCAGCTTTTCTCCGATGTGAGGACCTACTGGAGCCCGGATGCGATCAAGAGGGTGACGGGATACACCCCGGAAGGAGCCGCGAGCGGCGGGATCATTCATCTTATAAACTCCGGAGCGTCGGCGTTGGATTGGTCCGGTGAACAAACGGACAAAGGTAAACCTGGCATTAAGCCATGGTGGATGGTTTCCGCTGAAGAGACCGAGAAATGCATGAGAGCAACACATTGGGACGCAGCGGAATTGGAGTATTTCAGAGGGGGCGGGTGGTCGTCCGAATTTCACACTCCAGGCGGCATGCCTGTGACGATGATCAGAATCAACAGGGTGAAAGGCTTGGGGCCTGTAGTTCAAATTGCGGAGGGCGAAACGGTGCAACTCCCGGAGGAAGTAGCCAATAAGCTCATGGACCGCACGAGTCCCTCTTGGCCTACAACATGGTTCGCACCGAGAACCACTGGCGTGGGACCTTTCCGCGATGTCTATTCGGTGATGAACAATTGGGGGGCGAACCATGGAGCCATCTGTTACGGGCACGTAGGCGCGGATGTGATAACGCTAGCCTCCATGCTGCGCATACCCGTTGACATGCACAATGTGCCGGAGGAGAATGTTTACCGCCCAAGCGTTTGGTCGCGATTTGGCGCTCAGGATCCTCAATGCGCGGATTATCGAGCCTGCGCCAATTTCGGCCCGCTTTATCGATAAAAGCATCTTCAACTGCGGATTGCGATGCTAACGGCGCCGTCCTGGAAAAGGGGCGGCGCCGATAACTTTCTATCCCTTGGAATTACGGATATGAACGATATCGCCATCCTTCACTTGGTAATCCTTGCCTTCCAATCGCATCTTCCCCGCGCTGCGCGATTCGTCCCACCCGCCGCAGGCGTGAAAGTCATCGAAAGAGATCACCTCCGCTCGTATGAACGTGCGAGCGATATCCGTATGGATTTTCTCCGCAGCCCCAACCGCGTGAGTTCCTTGAAGAATGGTCCATGCCTTCACCTCATCCTCGCCAACTGTGAAGAAGCTGATGTATCCGAGGGCGGCGTATGCGATTCGGATGAGGCGATCCCTCGCAGGCTCCTCGACTCCCATCGCGGATAGGAACTCCTTTTCCTCCTCCTGATCCATTTGAGAGACCTCCATCTCCAGTTTCGCGCAAATCTCCACCAATGGCAGGTTCTGTTCCTCGGCGAAGATCCTTAAGGAGGAGAGGATCGGAGTGTCCTGGGAGATGCTGTCCTCGTCTATGTTCGCGACCAGAATTAAGGGTTTGGCGCTGACAAATGCGAAACTCTTAATGGCCTTCGTTTCATCGTCGGTGAGGGAGAGGGTTCGAATCGGTTGCAGGGAATCCAGATGAGTTTTTATTTTAAGCAAGGTCTGTTCTTCAGCCGCCTCCGCAGGGGTTTGCCGTTTGAGAATGCGATTTTTTTCAAGTCGCTCCAAACGCCCTTCAATAACCATGAGATCCGCGAGAAGCAACTCCCCCATAATCTTTTCAGCGTCCCTGCGAGGGTCCAACCCACCTTCCGGATCGGGGAGAATCTCGCTTTTAAACTCTCTGAGAATCAATGCGAGTGCGTCCATGTTTCTCACGCCGGCGAAGAAATCCGCTCCGAATTTCTCGCGCTTCTCCTCCAAGTCTATTCGTGCGCCGCCGTCCGTTATATCCAGCGTGGCGGGGGCAATCTTTTTAGGATGGGAGACCTCCACGCAGAAGTCAAAGCGCGGATCCGGCACCGGGACCGATCCGAGATGCACCTCGTCTTTGTGAGCCCCGTATGCATGGGTGGATTCATTCGCCCTGGTTAGAGCGTTAAAGAGTGTGGTCTTTCCACATTCCGGAAGTCCTATCAGTCCAACTTTCATCTATTGAATGCTCCATTACTGTTTTATATTTGCAGGAGTATCGGATGCCTGTTTTTTGGATGGGGGATTCTGAGAATCAGTGGTGTTGGATGAGGAATCGTACGTCGAGGTGGGATTATCCGTTGTCGCTTGTTTTTGAACAATGGGGTGCGGCATATCGGTTGCGTACACATCCACCTTCGTTGTACGTTTCGCCCATGGTGATTTCCAACCCATCCAATACATCAAACCGATGATCAGGAGTATGAGCGCGAATTGCTTGAGAAATCTGTTTCTCTGTGAAATCATCTGTTTTTTTGTCGGCGGTCGATTCATGGCATGTGCGCTTTCCTATATTTCTCGACTAATTTCACCAACCAGATGCTCGCCAAATAGAGCAGGATGACTGGGAATATCATCACTGTCATTGTGAATAGATCATTGGAAGGTGTTACGATAACGCCAATGACCGTTATGATTAGCACCGCGTACTTCCAGGATTTTATCATCATATCGGATGTTAAAATCCCTATCCAGGCAAGGAAAAGGAGGAAGATTGGCAACTCGAAAACCAAACCGAAAACCCCCATCATTTTCAACATGAACATGACGAAAGTTTCAGGATCCTGCAAAAGCACCGCATGTGGAAACCATCCCACATAACTGGCAAACCATGTAATCGCGTATTTGGCAACCCAATAAGCCAACGCCACTCCGGATATGAAGAGTGTTACAGCGAGCGGGGCGAGATACCGAATCGGTTTTTTTTCCTCTTTGGTTAAGGCGGGCGAGATGAATCCCCAAACTTCCAAAATCAGAAGAGGCGCGACAATAATCATTCCCGCCACTATGGCAATCTTCAATACGACGAAGAATGGTTCGGTGAAGGTGGTGAAGCGCAAACTCCATCCTTCAGCCTTATGCTGCCGCATGATGATTTCCATAGGGTAAAAAAGAAACGCATATATCGGCTTAAAAAGATTGTATGTGAGAATAGCGCCGCCGAATATGTATAATATTATGCGTATAATTCGGGTGCGCAACTCCCCGAGATGCTCGGTTAACTCCATTCGCGCATCATCGATATGATTCTCCTTTTTCTTGAAGAGCAATCCCCTTCCAATCCTCCTACACCCTTTTTGTTTGACGCATAAACAAGGGCGTCACGCTATTATACCTCGGTGACGCCCGGCTTGACAGATATTGTGCGGTGTTCTATTGTGCGTTGGTGTCAGGCACGCTTGTTTTTTTCGGGATGATCTCAGTGGTCATAGTCGATTTGAGACTGATCTCCGTTGCCTGAGGTTTGGCCTGTACTCCGCCAATGTATGGGTTGTAACCGGCGCTTCCAGGATATCCGCCGGAGCCGCCATACGGTCCAGGATACGCACTTGATCCTCCATAGGGTCCGCTGGACCCGCTATAGGGATTCATCGGATAAGAGCCGCGCCCCGCGCCGGAATAAGGCGAACCCCCGTAACCCATGGATCCGTATGGGGAGGATTTCATGCCGGAATAGGGCGAAGACCCCATTCCGGAATAGGGAGATGACCCCATGCCCGAATACGGGGAGGACCCCATGCCTGAATACGGGGAGGACCCCATGCCTGAATACGGAGAGGAACCCATGCCGGCGTAAGCGCCGGGGCCGTAGGGAGAGCCCCCTGCGAAAAGATTGTTTTCGAGTAGTTTACCGGACACATCAATCGTTCGATAGACTTTTAAGAGCAAGCCCGCGCGAAACGCCACCCATATGTCCCGATCGAATATCACATGAGGATGATCAATCTGCATCCCTTGATAGTCAATCGCCTTCTCCTCCGGATATCCATCGTAATGCTGATGAATTTTCGCGGAGGGGTATCCATCCTGCCATTCAAAGGAGACCAAAGTGCTTTTCACCCTCTCCTTGGGTTGCTGATCCGGCGTGACACCTGGAATATCGATCGGCACATCAGGTGTCTCCCAGGAATCCCCGATATTCACGGGGTTCTCCGGCAGAATCGGCAAGTCAATCGTAGCACTCACCGGTATGCCCAAACGGGCAAACTCCGCGAAGGACGCTGCGGTGTTGTTCTGGTAATGCACGTTCCCCAGCGCGTCCAGCTCTTCGTACAGCGATTTCGGCAATTGATCCGTCGGGAATATGGTTTCCTGGGCTCCATGAGTGATTGATAACTTCGTTAGTTTGTTCCGCACCATGGCGTCCCCGTTGGAGTACTTGTCGTCTATGGATACGTCAAGATGACTTTTTTGCATGTAGGCGTTGAGAGTGTCCTGTTGTTGGTTTGGACCCCCTTTGATATCCGTGGTTCCCGAACGCGTATAGGTGAAAATATCCCCGTCTATGAAACGATAACGCAGTGTCACAGCCGCGTTCATGTCCACCTTGTTCTTCAATTGGACTTTTATCGAGGACGTGGCACTCAGCATGTCGCCGTTGCCTTGATCCGATGGTCTCGGGGAATAGAGGCTCACGGAGATCGTGTGTTCACCATCCTGCGGATAGACTTCCTGACCTCGTCCAAGTTGCATGGGACTTTTCGTATCCCATACGTACACGTAATCCGCCCCCGCCCCGCCTTGGGCGCGATCCTCGGCGGTGGGGGCCATCGCCACCACGAAATGACCGTCGATATCCACGGAGATGTACCCGCCCACGGGGATGCTTGCAAGAGGGACTTTAATAGGAACTTTTTCACGTACTATGGAACCATCCGGAGGGTAGCGAATTGTAAAAGGCACTTCATTTTGTGCGCGGACACATTCACCCATCACGGCCATCATGAAGCAAAGCATGATTATTGTGATTCGATTCCGGTGCAGCATGATCAAAACACCTCCTGGAAATATCCTGGTAGTCTTCAAGTGTATCATAGGTAGAGATAATTGTCAACAGGGAAAGCCATGATATTAAAAAAGATCGTTTGCTAAAAAGATATTTCATTTCGGTCTTGTGTTCGCAGCCAAAAATGCCGAATATGAAAGCGGAGAGAATACGAGGCGAGAGCATGTTTGTCATTATAGGCGTGGTCGTATTGCTTGGCAGCATCATCGTTGGGTTTACCATCGCCGGCGGAAAACTGATGGTGCTGTTCCAGTTATCTGAATTTATTGTGATCGGGGGGGCTGCACTCGGAGCAATGCTCATCGGCAACCCTCCATCCATTATCGGCGAGATATTTCGCAACATCATGGGGTTGCTGAAAGGTAACACCTATACAAAAAACACGTACAACGAACTCTTGAAAATGCTGTATGATCTCTTCATGCTGGCGCGTCGCGAAGGATTGGTGGCTCTGGAGCATCATGCGGAAAGGCCGGAGGAGAGCGAATTCTTTAAGCGTTACCCGTCATTCGCCAATAATCCCCACGCCATGGAATTTCTCTCGGACACTTTGAAGGTGATTATCACTGGCACGGTTCAACCCTACGATCTCGCCGAAATGATGGATGTGGATTTGGACACGCACCATGAAGCTGCGCAAAAGATACCCGCCATCCTTTCGAAAACCGGTGACGCGATGCCTGGATATGGCATTGTGGCGTGCGTGCTGGGAGTGGTCATCACGATGGGGGCGATAGGCGGTAAACCGGAGGAGATCGGTCATCATGTCGCGGCGGCTTTGGTCGGAACCTTTCTCGGGGTTCTAATGGCATATGGCGTGTTCCAACCTCTCTCTCAGGCAATAGAGACAATGATGAACGCTGAATCGCAATACATGTGCTGCATCCGCTCCGCGTTGCTTGCTTTCGCCCGCGGAGACGCCCCCCTGACGGCTGTGGAGTTCGCTCGAAGAAATATCGAACCGAACGTGAGATGCACGTTCGCGGAGTTGGAAGCCAATCTGAAAGGAGGATAAGATTGGTGACGCTTGGGAGAAGATATATCCTCCTCATCTTCAAAAACGGAAAGAAATTCCTCATTAGTGGTTATCAATTGAGGTAATTGCAAAATGCAGAAAATGAGGCTAATATCGCTCATTTCATGCTCGGCGAAATACCTGAAAAGCGAATTTTGCAATCACCTGAATTGTCAGTATTGATATTCCTGATCCAAGATATGGAGTCTTGAACATCAGTCCGATAATGGATATCCCTTTCAAGGTTTTTAGCGCATGAGCGAAGATCGCCCCATTATTATCATCAAGAAAAAAGGCGGTCATGGCGGTTATCACGGAGGTGCGTGGAAAGTAGCTTACGCCGATTTCGTAACCGCCATGATGGCGCTATTTCTCGTGTTATGGATCCTCGGATTGAACCAGAATGTTCGCCAATCCATCGCCGCTTACTTTAATAATCCCACCGGCGTGATGAAAACCACTATCGGGGGAGCAAGCAAGATCGGTATCGGCGTGCAGGAAAGCGGCACTCACCCTTCAATAATTCCCACTCAACCATCCAAGAGCGACATTGATACGCAAAACCTTCGTTTCATGCGCGCCAAGAAGAAACTGGAGAAGATGATTAACAACTCCTCCGAGTTTAAAAAATTAAGCAAGAACATCTCCATCACCATCACCAGCGAGGGATTGCGGATTGAACTGTTGGAAAATCAACAATCACTTTTCTTCAAACGGGGCAGTGCGGTTTTGGAACCCTCAACGGCTCATCTATTAGCGAAAATAGCCACGGTTATACGGCAGATGCCAAACAAGATCATGATTGAGGGGTACACTGACGCGAAACCTTACGTGGGAGGGTTGGCGGGTTATTCCAACTGGGAGCTATCTTCGGACAGGGCGAACAGCGCACGAAGGGCGATGGCGAACACACTTAAATCCAATCAGGTTGAGGAGATACGGGGGTATGGTCCCACTCACCTGCGTGATCCCGCTCATCCCTTCGCATATGTTAACCGCAGAGTGAGCATCTTGGTGACTTACAACCACACGCTTAAATCTGCTCCCATTGTGAATGTTGGAACATCCGATATGCCTCCGAGTTTTCCTGATCAAGCTTTGGACAATCAAAACAATTGAGGGAATAACCTAATACGTAACATGATGAGAGCAACGATTTATTTATTCCTTTTGAATGCCTGCGGCGCGTAATCGGAGCCTTCCCGAACGGATCGGGCATATGAGCTGGTTAATCTTGGCGTTTATCCGGACGCGTTCCATCAACTCATGTGTTACGTTATTGCGGTTGGGTGTGATTGGAAGGAATCTCACATTCATCAATGATTTCATATTGTCAAAAAAGGAGCGGAGAATGATTCAACCATTCTCCGCTCGGTTATTGTGGAGGTTCAATTTTAATTTGTGAAGCCGGTTAGTTGTATGGGACCCTTGATCGTGTCACCGTTGGAGAGATTTAGAGTTAGATTGCCGGAGACAATACCGACACCGGGCATGTAAGATCCCTGTCCTATGCCAAGATTGCTGAAACCCTCTGTTACCGCAAATGGCATGGCGAAGTAAGTGCCTGAAGGGGTGGTTACGAGTTGGCGGGTGCTGAGCATTGTAAGGGAATACCCTCCCGCCGCAATTGAACCGAACGGGTTATTGTAGGTGAGGGTCGACGAAAGTATTGCGGGATTAGGCATGTATAAAAATGCATACTGCGGTTGCACGGTGGAAGGCACGAACTTATCATTGGCGGTGTTGATCTGAGATCCAATGGTGTTGTTAAAACCGTGTACGAATATGCCTTGGCTGGTTTGCGTGTAATACAGCCTTGATATCGCCTGTATCTCTCTGCCATCCACAAGGTAAATATCAAAGGTCCTATCCAAAATATTAACCGTTTGATTGTTTGAATCCTTGGCGGTCTGGCTTTCCACCTGGAAAGTGATCGTGCTCTTGGTGGAATCCAATGGAATCGATGTGGTGGATGACCCGATTGTTGCGGTCCCGGAGATGTTGTAAGTCCATTTCTGCCCCGCCGCATAGGTTAGTAGCTGATCGGTCGGGGATTTGCCTCCTCCGCAGCCTCCAAGGGTTGCGAGGACGAAGATGAATATCCATGCGCGTTTGAACAAGGGATTTCCTCCTATTTTCTTGATTACATTGTCTCATAAAAGTATTGCATCGTCTGATTATCCTGCGAGTTCGTTTTCATGCGTTTACCAAGGATGCCCACCTCGAAAACACTTGCTCGCCGAGATCTTCCAGGATGGGTGCGTTTCGCTCCGCCTCCTCGATTATTTCCGCCCCGTTGACGTGAGCCCCGTGTAATTCCTCCTTGAATTGGTGAACCATGTCATAAACCATGGTTTCCGTCATTTCCAGATGAAAAAGCATACCATATATGTTCTCATCATATCGAAAACATTGACAAGGGCTAACGGCGGAGTATGCTAACTTAACGGCTTCTTGGGGCGGATCATAGATATCCCCGTGCCAATGAAAAGCTGTGAACGGAGTGGGGATGTCTTTCCAGAGGATATCCTCCATTCCCTCATTGGTCAGCGCCACCGAAAGCCACCCCAGTTCCTTGTGAGCGCCTTGCTTCACCTCAGCGCCTAGTGTCATCGCGATAAGCTGACTCCCCAAACAGACTCCCAAAATGGGATTTTTACGGCGCATCGCATCTTCAATAAGCGCCATCTCATCAAGCAGGAAAGGGTGTTGGTTGGTGTCATGTACGCTCATGGGACCGCCCATGATAATCAGCGCGTCCGCGTCCTCCATCTCTTTGGGAGGCTGGGTTTGGTATGTCCGATAGTATTTGGTGTGGAGATTATGTAAAGCCAAGGCGTCCGCAATGGTGCCTGCGGTCTCATGCGGATGATGTTCTACAATGATCACATTCCCCATTGGTTCCTGTCCCTTTCATGTTTTCCTTTAATATTCTTCCTCATCCTGAAATATTCCTTCATGATTTTTCAGGGATCGCATTTTTTTCGCGTAAATATCGACAAGTTCCTACGCAATCGCTAGGTCGGTTAAGCCTGTCACCGTAGTGCCGTGCCAGTAAATACCCCGTTCCCCTGGGTGGATAGATATAAGTTATACGGCGCACCGGAACTGACGGTGATGTTAGTCACATTCAGCAAGGAGAGACCGTTATCCTCTTTTTTCCAGGTGTTCCCGCCATCCCTGCTCATCAACAATCCGTATGCGGCGTAGTCGTCATGGTAAGGGAAATCGTTTGTCGCCGCATAGATGGTCCGGGGGTTTTGGGGGGCGATCGCAACTGAGCTAATGGTGGGATCGCTAAGCGTTAACCTCCAACTTTCCCCCCCGTCCGTACTTTTAAAAACACCCCCCGGATAATCGGTTTTGCTGGTTTGATCGTATGATTCCTGGCATCCTATATATAACGTTGAGATATTCCCCGGAGTTGCCGCCATGCATCGAATATCGGCGAAATCATTTCGGATGTTTCGTTTGCTCCATGTCACCCCGTTATCGGTTGTCTCGTAAACTCCTGACCCCTCCTCGGGGAAGCCTCCCAAGGCTATGAGGATATGCTTCGAATTGGCGGGATCCGTTAGCAACCCTCTTGGCCGCCTGCATGCCTCAGCGGGGAGATTCCCGTTAATGCACGCCCAACTTTCCCCACCATCCTTGGATTCATAGACCCCGTATCCTTCGCAGGCTGCAACAAGAGTTCGCCGCTTCACTGGGCTGTGCTTATCCAGAACGAGATATCTCGTTTGGCCATCTGGCAAACCCGAGCTCGGATCTCCTACGACGCGCCAAGTGGCGCCGTCGTCAACGGACATGCAAATATCTCCCGCATTATGATCCCACCATCCAGTCGCAGCCCATAAAGTGGAGGGGCGTGACGGATCCTCCAGCGCCGTAAAACAGTTACCTGCATACTTCATGCCCTTGTATGAGCGATGGAAGCTCTTCCCGTCGTCGTGACTTATAAGCAAACCGATATCCGCGTAACAATAGTACGCCTTATGCGGGTCGGAGTCGGACGGGATAACCGTGTTCGGACAGGTGGTCTCCAGTCCCGTACCGGTGAATCGTCCGTCGGGGAGCATTTCGCAATATCGCTGGTCCCATGTAATTCCGCCGTTCCTCGTTACAAAGACGTGTCCGCTGGTGCCGATGGCGACTCGATTCGGGTCCGCAGGGGATAGAGCCATGCATTCCACGCTTGGTCCCCAAAAATCTATCCAACCGTATTGCATGTTACCCGTATTTTTCGTGGAGTTTGTACTCTCTCGCCAAGAGGCTCCGCCATTGGTAGTTTTGAGAACTCCGGCGTTAATCCAATCGTGGTCCGCCGTATACGCGACGTTAGCATTGCGTGGATCCACCGCCAACGCCATGACACTGTCTGTTAAATAGGGGGAATCCCCGCTTTTTCCCACCTGCTCATGCATTCCATTTCCATTCACGGGTCTCCATGTTTCTCCCGCGTCGTCGCTGCGGTACACTCCGCCGTTCCAAGGCTGATTGTCTCTCGCAGTGGTGTTGACGGTTAGGTAGACGACATCCGGGGAGGATGGAGAGAAAGCCAGCCGCTGGCAATCGATATTATCCAAACCCTTATCACTGTGCATCCATCTGTTTCCATCGTCATCGCTGCGAAATACGCCATGATCCGTCGCTGCAAGAATAATTCGGCTGTCATTGGGTTTCACCGCTATGCCGCTCACGATGGCATCCTCGGGGAGTTGCCCGGCTGAGACCTCCCTCCAAGTCAGTCCCGTGTCCGTGCTGCGATAGATCGCCCCCGCGCCTCCCTTTCCCCAGCGTGGACGTCCCACCCCTGCGAAGGCGATGTTAGGATGGACCGGATCGAACTGGATGCATCCGATGGGTGCGGAGAAGGAGTAACGTTGGATTGGAGGGAAGCCGTTGCGGATGCTTGTCCAGTGTTTTCCGCGATCCGTCGTGCGATATACGCCCCCTTCGGTGGCGAGCAGAATAATGTGCGTGTTGTTCGGATCGACCGCTATGTCCTGGATGAAGTAGTTTTTCAGTCCGGTATTGCGTCTTTCGTAATGTCGCCCGTCATCCTTGGAGATAAAAAATCCGCCCACGTCGCATCCCACGTAGAGGGTGCGGACATCCTTGGGATCCCAGGCGATGGATTCGATCCACCCACCGCCTCCCGGTCCCACGGATCGCCAAGCGATGTCGTCGCCTTTGGGTGCGGCGGCGGCTGTGAGAATTGAATGGGGATTATCCATTGCCAACGTCACCATTCGGAAGCCGTATATAAGCGCAAACGACAAGAAGGTGACGGCAATTGTCCTAATCCCTTTGGAAACCATTGATTTGCACCTCTCCAAAATCCGCATGGTGATAAAATATCTATTCATAGTATGATACATATTGAACAAGATTTCAGGATAGAGTGATGGACAGGATGTGGAACGTATCGTGTTCCTGTGTTTGAACAAGATTTCAGGATAGAGTGATGGACAGGATGGAACGTATCGTGTTCCTGTGTTTGAACAAGATTTCAGGATGGAGTGATGGACAGGATGGAACGCATCGAGGGCATTGGCGTAAATTCCATCAACCTCATCCTGTTAATCCCTTAATTCCTTTCATCGTGTTCCTGTGTTTGAACATGATTTCAGGATGAAGTGATGGACAGGATGGAACGCATCGAGGGCATTGTCGTAGATTCCATAAACCTCATCCTGTTAATCCCTTAATCCTTTTCATCGTGTTCCTATATTTGAACAAGATTTCAGGATGGAGTGATGGACAGGATGGAATGTAACGATGGCATTGGCGTAAATTCCATCAACCTCATCCTGTTAATCCCTTCATCCCTTTCATCGTGTTCCTGTGTTTGAACAAGATGGCAGGATGGAGTGATGGACAGGATGGACCTTAACGAAGGCATTGGCGTAAATTCCATCAACCTCATCCTGTTAATCCCTTCATCCCTTTCATCGTGTTCCTATATTTGAACATGATTTCAGGATGAAGTGATGGATAGGATGGAACGCATCGAGGGCATGGGGGGATACTGCATAACCTCATCCTGTTAATCCCTTAATCCCTTTCATCGTGTTCCTATATTTGAACATGATTTCAGGATGAAGTGATGGACAGGATGGAACGTATCGAGGGCATTGATGTGGATTTCATAAACCCCATCCTGTTAATCCCTTAATCTCTTTCATCGTGTTCCTATATTTGAACATGATTTCAGGATGAAGTGATGGACAGGATGGAACGCATCGAGGGCATGGGGGGATACTGCATAACCTCATCCTGTTAATCCCTTAATCCCTTTCATCGTGTTCCTGTGTTTGAACAAGATTTCAGGATGGAGTGATGGACAGGATGGAACGCATCGAGGGCATGGGGGATACTGCATAACCTCATCCTGTTAATCCCTGTATCCATCAATCATGTTCTATTTATCGGTGTCCGTTTTGTAGACCGCTATTTCGGATATGCCTGCGTTTTGAGTGCTTGGGCTTACCGACGTAATGGTGAATTTAAGCCAGGTGATGGTCTTCGGCGGGAATTTCAGCGTTACGCCTGTCTGTCCGTCATTCGGCAATTTCCCAACGTCCAAGGAGCTTCCGTCGCTGAATGTTATTACGCCTCCCGTCACCTGATCCGTGAGGTTGGGGCGATCCCAGAGTTCAATACGGTCCACGGTTTGCGGCGTGTCCCACTTAAGTTCCAGCCAAGCGCCG
Source organism: Chthonomonadales bacterium (assembly GCA_027459625.1). Taxonomy (GTDB): domain Bacteria; phylum Armatimonadota; class Chthonomonadetes; order Chthonomonadales; family CAJBBX01; genus DTKV01. The sequence continues at coordinate 10,313 of DAIDHP010000033.1, read as the reverse complement.
GTTTTTGAACCGGAGGACCATTCGTTCGCCTTGTTGTTCGGATAGCCGTTGATCACTCCATCAATCGCACCCTGCGGGCTGTAACCTCCCTCGGAACCGCTTGCGGTCACCTTGGCTTGTAACGCCACATCCCCTTGGCCGATAAACGGACCACCGGATAGTTCGAATGGCTCCCCGCCGATCTTGAAACTCACCACTGGAACAGGAATGGTTGTGCCTTGTCCTCCAACCAGCGCCGCGCCGTTCGCCATGCTCACATCCTCGCCTGCATCCGATCCATCGGAAACATACGCCATGTTGTCGTCTATTAACCCTTTTGGGGCGTAGAAGACGTATCGTGGCTGGTTGGATTGGAAGTCCCTGCCATCGGTCTCCTTAATCAATCCCACTCCGAGAATGCCTAATATCGCCCTCTTTTGCTCATCCGTCAAATTCTTCGAACTTTGAAGTGTTTGAAGCGGATTGGAGGAGGGGATATCCTTTCCCATCACCCCTTGCAGCCTACGGGAAACGGAAAATTCATGAAGGATCGTGAAATTCACGGGGAGGCAATTAATCACGACGGTCGTCGGCTTTGTGATGGGGTGAATGGGCACGATCACACGGTTTATATGATCGATTGGATTGTAGATGAGGGGGCTGAATCTGTTATTTACAAGTGCGCGCGTCCCCCTTGCGGTATCCGGAAGTTCCACGATATCGCCGCGCATCCTCACTTGACCGGCGTAATGCCCCGATGTTGCGCCGATCCGGACCACCACCTTGTCGCCAAGGCGGGAATAGGAGATCGGGGTTTTTGCGTATCGCCCGTGCAGATAGCCTTGAGTGCGACCGTCATCTTCGTAAAGAGAGGAACGCCCCGTTTTTCCGTTTTCCCCGGGATAGCATCTCACGGTCAGCGTCCGAATCGGGGCGGTTGTCATACGCGGAGTGTAGGGTTGCATGGGAATGGGCACGCCGCCGCGAACGAACACAGGCGATTCCATGATGTCGGCGGCAACCAACTTTTCGGAATCTCCTTCGCAGCGCTCTCCCGTGAACAGGTCATACCACACGCCCTTCGGAAACCAGACGCCTTGATTCGCCACCATGCCGGGACCCACACCCTGCGTGATGATAGGGGCGGCGAGGATGTTGTCTCCGAAAAGGTATTCGTCTGGATAGTGGTATGCCTGGCTTTCTTTGGGATACATCATATACATCGGACGGAGGAGCGGAATCGTCTTATCGTAACATTCGCGGACGCTCGTGTAGATATATGGGAACAGTTGAGATCGCAGATGATATATTCGTCGCATGGAGCTTACGAACGGTTCCCCCCAAAGCCAGGGGCGACGGTCGATATCGCCCATGGAATGCACTCGAAGCGAGGCGGAGAACCCGCTGAACTGAGTCCATCTGGCGTATAGCTCGGGGTTGCGAGGCCCCCAGATCGCACCGGTGTCATGCGCCCAGTAAAAACAGCCATCATTGCCGGATGCGAGGGTGAAGGGCACCTCGAAACCGAGCAGGCTCCAGAACCCACCTGCATCCCCGGAGAACTGAATGGGGTATCGCTGTTCGCCCCAACCGCCCCAGCGGCTGTAAATCTGACCCCGCAACCCGCTCTTCACGGAGTGATCGTAGTAAAGCTTGTTGAGCCACGGCAGGTTGCGCAATCCGGGCACTCCTGGAACCCAGGGGATGAGGCTGTCCTGCTGCCAATCCAGCCACCAGAAATCCACCCCCTCCTTTTCCAAAGGGGTGTGACTCGCCGCGAAAAAAGCCTTCATGTATCGCCTGCTGCCGTCGTCAAAGGGGAGGTTCTTGCCGGATGCCGGGGATAGACCCATGAGCCTCATGAATTTCGGATAACACTCCTCGGTCGTGCGGATACCGTCGGCGGGATGATCGTTCAGAGTGACGAAAATATCATCCATGTGGAAGGTTTTCAGCAACTGCTTGGGGTGGGGGATGAGATTTCGGTTCCAAGTGTAGCCCGTCCAGCCGAGATTGTTCGCCCAGCCCATGCCGGCGGTTGCGTTTTGAAGGTGCCATCCCATATCCATCACGAGGATATCCAATGGGAAATCGTGCTTCTTATACCCATTCACAATCTGTTGGAATTGCTTTCCGGTGTAGTTGTACCATCTGCAATACCAAGAGCCAAGCACCTCCCGGCGGGGCATCGCGGCGCGTCCCGAAATTGCCGCGAGCGATCTCAGCGCCCCTTGGTAATCCTTTCCATACGTGAAGAGATACCAGTCGATATCCTTGCCGCTCATATCCTGAGGGCTTGGTATGCCCTTTTCAAAGCCGGGGCGCGGGGCGATCCAATCGTTCCTGAGAATGGGCTGCCCGGAATCATCCACCAAGCCCCAACCGGATCGAGAGATGAGCCCTGTGGGAAGATCCAAAGGGCTGGACACGCCGTCCAGTGTGGCGATGGGACCGCCAAGATTGTTCGGGTCTTTTTCGCCTGGCGTCCATGTCTCCGGCTCCCCGTTATTCAAAATCCTCACCTTCAGGTTATCCGGCGAGAACGGTTTCCCGTCGGGTGCGTAAGTTAATTCGAAGTTAGGGGTGCGGATAATTAGCCGATCGTGGCTTAAAACGATCCGCGCCTTCTTATCCCGTGCGTTACGCTCCATGGCGAACAGAGTGGGGTTGTTGATGAACCGATGCTCGGGGGAGTATTCCATCCTGATGCATTCCGGAGTGATGACCGTGAATCTGGCGTCTCCTATCGTGACGGGATTGGGCGCGGAAGCCGCCGCAATCCCTAAGAGTGACGCAATTAGGTAAAAGGCTATCTGCGAGGTGACCAGAGCGCGAAGCGATGCTTTCATTTCATTTTTCCAGGGTGTTTCGTTGGCGGGGATGCCCCGCGAATGGATATCATCGAGTTGGGATCATTTTATCCGAAGCGAGGGGATGAAATCAAATGACGGGAGCGACGAACAAATAGAATCATGGAGAAATATCCGTAGAATTCATTGAGATTACTTTCATGTTTATTCGGACAACAGGATAATCGTTGCAGGTATAATTCCGTTGTTCCTAAAATTCATTATTCGGAAGACGAGTGAGGCGATCCATGAAGGAGTTTCCATACAAGGGCGAATACATCACTCTGCAGCAGGTTATGAAAGTTCTGGGCGTGATTGGTGCGGGAGGGGATGCGAAGGGCTTTCTCTCGGAGATCGAAGTGAAGGTGAATGGTGAACGGGAGACGAGAAGGGGACGTAAACTGCGCGAAGGAGATGTGTTAAATATCCTCGATTATGGCGAGACGATCCTCAAAGCGAAGGATTCCGATAGCCTTTAGAGCCGTTGGAACCCTCTTTTGTCTCAATGCTTTCCTTGCTCCGTTATTTCCCGAAGCAGTACACCCCGCCGTCTCCGGTTCCAATCACTAGCCGTCCCCACGCGATCGCCGGAGAGGCTTTTATGGGCGCTCCGGCGGGGAACCTCCACAAGCCCTTGCCATTCGCCACATCCACGGCGTATAGGTTGCCATCATCCGATCCGAAATACGCAGCGCCGCCGTCAATCACCGGCGAGGAGTTCACCTCACCCTGGCAGGTGAAGGTCCACAATACCCGCCCATTGCTTGGATTGACGCGAACGACATGGTTTCCGTCGGTGGCGAACAGGACGATATCCCCTTTCACGGCGGCGCACGCCTTCACTCCATCGTTGGAGCTAAGGGCGGGCTTGCTCCAAAGGATACGGCCATCCGCTAGGCGAACGCACAGCATCTCTCCCTCCATGCACGCAACGTAGATCCTGCCATTGACGAACGCTGCGGAGGCGGCGAAATTGGATTCCGCCTTCGCTCGGGCGATTTCCTTGCCCGTTGAGAGGCTGATAATCCGCACGAATCCGTCACATCCGGCGATAACAACCCTGCCCTCGGCGACGCACGGGGCGCAGTTCACCTGCGCTTGGGTGTGATATTTCCAGATCACCTTGCCCGATTCGCCGAAGCAGTACAGATAGTAGTCATACGATCCTACGAGGATGCGATTTCCGGCGGGAGTTGGCGAGGAGACGATCTCCTCGCCGGTCTGATATATCCATCTCTTCCTTCCGTTGTCGGCGTTCAAGGAGTAAAAGAAGCCGTCCTCGTCGCCAAAGTAGATCGCCCCGTTTAGAACGCATGTCGAAGAGGATATCGGCCCTCTCGCCCTGAAACTCCATATTCTTTTGCCCGTGCGCAGATTGAGGCATTGCTCCACGCCGTTCTGGTCCCCGATATACACTCGATCTCCTGAAATTGCGGCGGTCGCTTTCACATCCGCCCTGGTTTCAGCGGTCCAAAGCAGTTTTGGCTTCGCGGGCAAGGGAGACTCGGAGCCCCCCGACAAGTTCGGTGAGCCGCGAAAACAGGTCCAGTTCTGCGCGATGGCGGGGGATGAAAAGATAATCGGGGAGAGAAGAATTCCAATGGCGATCAGATGTTTCATAAAACGCATGCGAAGTTATTCCTCCTTCAAAGCGATGGGTATGTTTTGAGACGCGATATGCTTGCCTGCAAATAGGCAGGGCAGGATTCCCGCGACAAGAAATGAGGCGAGCGTAATAAGGATTATTTGCCAGTTGATCCTTGCATCCGAGGAGATGATCTCGGGGTAGGAGGCGATCAGCGCGGTGACGGTCCCGGTCAGCAAACCGATCGCCAAAATCCCCCCGTACTCCAGCAGGAGCAGAGTTACGACATCCCTCTTGTCGAATCCGATGGCGAGCATCATGGCGAACTCCTTCCTCCTGCGCCACGCGTTCAGCAGCAAGGCGGCGATCAATCCGGCGGCCCCCAAAAGCAAACCGATCCCGCCCAATGCCAGAAACGCCGAGATGTAGGTGTTTTGAACGGCGATGATGGAGTTCAGAAAATCCCGGGAGGTTTGGATTTGCACGCCGTAATCGGCGAGATCGCGCTGCAGCGCGTTCGAGACCTGATCCTGACCCCCCGGGGGAGTTTGCACCAGAAAATACCTCGGATAGGAGACCTCGGGGAAGAGCTTGCGGAAATTGCTCTCCGAGATGAGAATCTCACTCGCGAAAACGCTGTGTTTCAGAAGACCCTCAAACCTGATTTTTTGCTTTTCTCCGTTCGGGAGCGTTATTTCATAGGTCTGTCCCAAGCCAGACTGCAGAATCCACTCCGCGCTGTCGGAGTCGGCGAATGCTGGAATGATGTTATTCTTGGGGGCGGCGACGAGCAAATTCCAAGGATTGGGAGAGTATGAGTTGGCGGAGATGTCGAAGCCGTCCGCATTCATGAAAGCCCGAGAGACTCCCAAAAGCCTTGGATGCTCCGGCGCTGCGAGATTGAGGCAACTGATATCGTCTCCCGGACTTTCAAGGAAGGGCATGATCCTGCATTGACGAAGCAGCGGCGCATCCTGCGGGTTGGCGGATTCCCCCTCGCCCATCAGCGTTTTCCCGGAGTTGACCGGCAATGTCGTCTTGACAATAAGCGAGTAGCCTCCCGTGCCGGAGGTTTTGGAGAGCAAGCCCCCTTGATGGTACACGCGAACGTTCGCCGCCACGGCGATCAGCACGAACACCCCTCCCGCAATCAGCCCTATCGCAGCCATGGAGGGCAGCAGACCTGCGGAGAGGTTGCGCAGCGCCAGCCGCCGTAAATTCGATCCCGTGATCGTCCTGTCATATTGCCGTTTTAGAAGGATGCGAACGCCGTTAAGGAAGGCGATGAGAAGCAACGCCCCGATGGCGAAGAAACTTTCCGCTCCCGAGATGAGCTTGAAGAGCGTGGAGGATACGAAAAGCGCAAGGGCGAGAGCGAGGACGACCGTCTGCGTCGCCTTTTCCGCGAATGTGACCTTTTTAACGGGATGGATCTCCTGCGTCTCGCCCCGCAAAAGCCTGAGCGCCGGTCTTTTCGTTAATCTCCCCAGGCTGAAGAGCATGCTAAGAAAGGCGATGAAAAACGACAGGAAAAAGCCGAGGAACAAGGAGGAAAGCATGAGATGCAGGTCGAGATGAGTGTCGCCTATCGCCCCTCTCCACTTCGTTGATAAAAGGAAAAGGGTGAAAGCGGCGTAGGCGACTCCGACGCCCGTTCCCGCCAGCGCCCCGAACAGGGATAACATGGCCCCCTCCAGCTTGATGGCGCGAATCGATTCCTCAGGGGAGAACCCCAGAGCCAGAAGAACCCCCGCCTCCGAAGCGCGCCGCTCCCCGGAAAGCCTCATCAACACCCCGGAAAAGAGCAGCGAGGCGATAACCAGAAAGAACCCGAGCCCAAGAAACAATCCGCCGAAATCCGTCGAGCCGTTCGCCGCGTTCAACGCCAATTGTCGAACCGGCAGGACCGACAATCCCGCGTTATCCTCGACAAGCCGATGCAGAAGGGCGGGAATGAATGTCGCCTTCAGCGCTTCCATCTCTTGAGCGGTGAAGGGGGAGTGCGCAGCCTTCCCAACAATCGGTCGAGGCAGCGCGAGCACTCCGGTGACCCATTGCTTCATGCTATCCATCGAGCCCTCAAGCCACATGGCTTTCACGGTGTCAAGGCTCGCGAACGCCTTAGGCGCGGCTCTGTAGGTGTTCCAATAGGCTTCATCATCGGGAGTGACCACGCCAAGATTGATCGGGAACGGCGGGTTCCAATTGGCGATGGATTCCTCGTCGGTGATTCCGGGAACGGTTGGAACCAAGCCGTCATCGTAACCCTCGCCCGTGGGGTCAGTCAGTCCCGAATACCGAAGGGTGAGGCTTCGAGGCTCGTATGTCCCCATCCAATCGGGCGCCAGGAATTTGACATTCAGCGCGGCGCCAAGTTTGGGAAGCAGTCGCTTGTACGCCCAGGAGTTCAGGAGTATCTCATTATCGGGGCAGGATATCCCCAATCCATCCCCAACGCCCGCAACGACAAGGTAGTGCAACGAATTTTTGTTTTGCGTGTTGCTTACCTGGGTGGCGAGGTAGATGGAGGAGAGGGTGGAGTACGCCCCGCAATCCGTCGCGGCTTCCCGCGCCGCTTGCACCACTTTGTTATCCATGACAATGGAATCTGTTTGCAGATTGAGATAGCGATGATCGGTGTTTTCGGTGACGTTCAATCCAAAGTCGCTCAGTTGCGCGTATCGTTCCAAGGCGGATTTCACCGTCGCTGCATCGGCATCTTCTCCCGAGGCGGATTTCACGAGCAGGAAGATGTTGGCGCAATCCTCTTTCTCCCCGATCAGCATGCGAAGCCACTCGCGAGAGATGTAGATATCCTCCGTGGAGCCGGTGGACGCCGTAAGGCTGAAATCCCCCTCGTTTTTCGGGAGAATGGCGGACACGATCACTCTCAGTGAACTCGCGGCGTCCTCCTTGGAACGTCTGCCGAAAAGGGAATCGGTCGGCACCGCAGACATGCTCGGAATATGAAGCATCAGGGCGTCACCGACGTGAAGATTCAAGACGTTGGCGACGGTTTCATTCACGACAACATCCCTTTCATGCGGAATCGGGGCGCGAAAGGAGGGGTACGCGAGGGGGAAGTCCGACCTGATTCCGATCAGGTTGATGCGCGGCAGAATCTGGTTGGTGTTCAGATTGACCGCGTTTCCAATCACCTGGAGAACGGGGACGATATGCGAATAGGATTGTCGAAACTTGGACGAGGCGTCGAGATGGTCCGTCAGGCTGACGGGGGCGAGGTTGGTGGAGAAGATCGCCACATCGATGTTCCCCAGCCTGCGCAACACGGTTTCCCGCAGGCTCCCCCGAACGGAATCCCCCACCACAAGCGATCCGGTGAGAGTGGCGGAGGCGATCAGGATACCGAGACAGATCAATAACCCCGTCGCCCGGTAATGCAGGATTCCCTTCCAGGATAGCCTTGGGAAATTCATGGCGAGCATTCCTGCAACGCTCCGTCATTCAACTTCAGACATTTCTGGAATTTGGAGGCGTGTTCGTGATTATGGGTCACCATGATGATGCCCGCATTTTTCTCGCGGGCGAGTTCCAACAGCAACGAAATCACACCGCCCGCCGAATCGCGGTCGAGATTTCCGGTGGGCTCGTCACAGAGAAGAAGTTCCGCTCCGTTAATCAACGCCCGAGCTAGCGCCACCCTCTGCCTCTCACCGCCTGAGAGTTTGCCGGGCGCAAAATCCATGCGATCCCGCATTCCCACGCGTTCCAGCATTTCCTCCGCTTTTTTACGGGCTTCCTCGTTCGTTGGCGGGGGGGGAAGCGAGAAGATCATGGAGGCGGATTCGCGTTTGCCCTCCGAGGTTCTGAGTTGATACGCCAAAACCGGCAGGAGAACGTTCTCCAAAGCGGAAAGTTGGGGCAGGAGATGATGATCCTGGAAGACGAACCCCACGCAGGAGGAGCGGTAGCTCGCCAGTTCCCTCTCCGTCAAATGCGAGATATCCACATTGTTATAGAGCGCTTTTCCGGCGGAAACCGGCTCCAACGATCCGATGATGTTCAACAGGGTGCTCTTGCCCACGCCTGATGGGCCGATTACGGCGATGGTCTCCCCGGAGTTTGCGTCGAGGGAGAGGTTTTTGAGTATCTCCAGATTCCCGTTTGGAAGCGGATAGGATTTGCCGATGTTCTCCAGTCGAAGTTTCATCCATTGTTTCCCTTGGAGGGTCTCCAAATGAGCGCCCCGGTCGGACACGCCTTGGCGCAAGCCTCGGCGGATTCCTTCAGGGCGACCGCCAAATCCTCGCCGAACGGGGCGCGGGTCTTTAGCGCGAACCCTCTGCCGACAAATGTCAAGCCCAGCCTTTCCTTCTCCTGCGCGGCGATACGCACGCAGATTCCGCAGGCGATGCACTTGCCGGATTCAAAGATGAGATTGGGATGAGTTGTGTCGCGTTCGTATCCCCGTTTTTCGCCTCGGAACCGTAACGGGTTGGCTCCAAGCTCCTTGGCGAACATTCGCAGGCGGCAGTCCTCCGCCCCCTCGCAATCACAATGCAGACATCTTCTCGCCTCCGCTTGCGCCTCCTCGATGGTCAAGCCTCTTTCGTGCACGGGGGTTCTCGGATTGGGGCTGCCGTTCACAAGGTAGACGGGGATGTCGAGAGGGCTTAACTTGCCGATATGAACGCTGAAATCGTGTCCCAAATCGGCGTGCTGTGCGCCGGTGAGAAATTGATGGATGGAATGCGCTGCGTTCTTGCCATCCGCAACGGCTCGGATGGCGTGCTGCGAGGGCGTAACCGCCGATCCCGCCACGAAAAGCTTGGGGACGTTCGTTCTCAGGGATTTGCGATCCATTCGGAGTTCTTCCAAGGGGATGGGAGAGGGGATTTCCGAGTTCGTGCGCGGACCGGTTGCGACCAGCACGACGTCCATCCCGTCCAACAATGACCGGATATCCATGTCTTCGCCAACTTTGATATCTCCCTCGAAACGCACCCCTAGGCGCAGGATCATGTCGATCTCGGCGTCAAGGACATGACGCGGGAGACGCTCCTCCGGGATCGCAGTGCGCAATGCGCCTCCCGGCAGCGGTCGCTCGTCGAAGAGTGTGCACTCGTGACCCTCCAAAGTCAGATGCCACGCTGCGGAAAGACCCGCCGGTCCCGCCCCGATGATCGCGACCCTCTTTCCCGTGGGGGGGGAGGGTGCGGGAAGCCAGGGATCGCCCGATTCGAGATCGTAATCCGCCACGAAACGTTTCATCATGCAGATGGAGAGGGCGCCGTCGTGCGGCCCCCTGCGGCATCCCTTTTCGCAGAGCTCCGGGCATATCCGTCCCAGAATCGCCGGCAGCGCGATATCCTCCTTGACGGTTATCAGCGCCTCCCGGAAATCGCCATGCGCGATCTGGCGGTTCATGAGTGGCATGTTCATATGGGCGGGGCAGATCTCCTGGCAGGGAGCGATGCAGTCGCCGAGGTGATCGCTCAGCAGCAGTTCGATGGCGGTGCGCCTAGATTCCAGCACGTCAGGGGTGTTGTTTTGCACCTCCATGCCCTCCTCGGCTTTGGTGGCGCAGGACGGGAGGAGGCGCTGCATGCCGTTGACGCGAACCACGCAGAGGAAGCAGGATGTCTGCGGCGGAAGTCCCTCAAGGTAACAAAGGGTGGGGATATGGATTCCCGCTTTGAGCGACGCCTGCAAAAGGGTCTCTCCGGGCTCAAAAGGAACATGTTTGTCGTCCAAGCGAAAATAGGGCATTAGAGTTGCATGAAATGAAACGGATAATGATAACGAATTTTTCTCTCCTCTTTATTATACTGGCTTTTCCTCACCGCCCCCAAGGAAATTCGTGAAAATGGAGGGGGTATCGGGTATCGGGTATCGGGGGGGGGTGCCGGCGGTTCAAACCGCGCTTACCGAAAACACGA
>DAIDHP010000032.1 GCA_027459625.1 Chthonomonadales bacterium | reverse complement strand
CCAGTAATGGTTGAAGACAGATTTGATGATAGCAGTCCGGATGAGTAATCCAGGTATTGGGCGGTGATCTGCCAGCGTCCGTTGCCTCCTGTCTGGGCGCCTGCGACTTGCGCGAGCGAACCAGCCAGCAGCGCCGCCGCCGTGAGGAGGCACGGGGCGAGAAACGGAATAAGGGACGAATGGAGGCGACGAATCGATGAAAATACAAATTCGACGAGGGACGGGTATTGCAAAGCGCACTTTTTCTTTTCTCCCGACAAAAAGATGAAAACCGATTACTTTGGCAATATTTCGTTTTTTGTATGACAGACGGTTCGGATACGAGGAGCCGCAGGGATGTCACTCCCGCGATTAAAAGGATGAGCCGCAACCGGCGACACTCGGTTCGCTCAGGGTCGGTATGTTTTCAGAGGAGCAAAAAAATGAACTAAAATGTATTCGCGTACTTTTTCCCGTATAATTCATGCGCATTCAATATTTCAAGCATTGTAACATCCGGCTTGACAATTGTCAAGCGTTTTTTCAATATTTTTATTTTTCATAAGTGTTTCAGCTTGAGAATGGCAATATAATTCACAGGTATTAAATTGCTTATATTTGGAAAATCCCGGTAATAGTCTTGGGTTTGTTGGAAACTGGAGCCGCAGCGGCCCATGTATTGATGTATGGAACGTTACGTGGCGGCGACCCTTGTGGTCGCCCGCTACCCCGGCAAATGAAACCGTCATCGAATCACGCACCGTGCGGGGAATGGGATAAAACCAAAGCGTGAAACAACACATGAATTCATCATTGCGCACCCCACCGCGCACCATATTTCGCAACATTCGTAGGGGCGATCCCTTGTGGTCGCCCGAAACCCCGGCAACGAAACCGCCATCGAATCACGCACCATGAGGGATGGGGGATGCATTACAAATCCGGCATCGAGGCAATCATCCGTAATACATTCAATTTCGGGCAACCAATACGTTGCGGGCGACCACAAGGGTCGCCCCTACATTGGTTGTTCCGACGGAGGGCAAAATTCCAAATTATCGGTCGGTCATCACCGACGGCATAAAACACAAAACCAAAAAATCGCGGCTCTGCGGCTCTGCGTGATATTCCCCGGACGGGCGACCACAAGGGTCGCCCATACATGGGTTATTCGAACGTGCTCGAGTTTGTATGATGTCGATTCATATGGTCGATATCATGTCACATCAAAAAAATGCGTCTCCACAGTTATGCATGAGAGATCACGATTTGCGGTCTGAAATCGCAGCCGCGCAGTTCCTCGCGAGTCCGCTTCGCTTCGTGCGCTTCACTGGGCTTTTTTTGAAGAGGCTGCGGAACTCATCGTCGCCGATCTCCGCCAATTCAGTCAGCTTATGGTTGTGGATATGGGGGCGGGGCTGGAAAGCTGGATATTGAGTTGGCCGAGCGCGGCGGATGTTGAAGGGGCAGACCTCCTGGCAGATATCGCATCCGAAGACGCGGTTTCCCATCCTCTCCGCTAGCGGCGAAGGAATCTCCTCGCGGTTTTCAATGGTCAGATAGGAGATGCATTTTCGGGAATCGACCACGTAAGGACGAACTATGGCGCCGGTGGGGCAGGCGTCGATGCAGCGCGTGCAGGTTCCACATCCCCCCAGGGCGGGCTCATCAGGCGGCAAGTCGATATCCAGCAATAACTCCCCCAGAAGAAACCATGATCCCTTGCGGGTGTTAATGATCATGGTGTTCTTGCCGAACCACCCAATGCCTGCAAGCCGCGCGATCTCTCGTTCCAACAGATGCCCGGAATCGACGTAGATCTTGCCGGTTACCTCATGATCGCTGTTCTCCTTGATGAAACGAAGTAACTCCTGAAGGGTTTTTTTCATCACATCGTGATAATCCTCATTGAGGGCGTATCTCGCGAAACGGGCGTTGTCTGCGGGAAAATTTGCCGGTATTTCCGTGTAATAATTCTTCGCCACCGCAACGATGCTTCTTACCGAGGGCATTACGAGGCGGGGATTGAGACGGCGTTCCGGATCCCTCTCCATATACGACATGTCACCGGCGAATCCCAGTTCGAGCCATTCCCGGAATTGCTCCTTGAATACGGAATCACGGACAGGAGCTATCCCGCAAAGATCAAAGCCTAGCTCAATGGTTTTTGCTTTGATCCTTTGCGTCAAGATTTGTAAGGTGTCCGACATTGAGTTATCCGTTAGGAGAACGGGGACACGCCGCCGGGTTCAATCCAACGGAAGCGCGACTCAAATCCGTCAAGCTTCCATAACTCCGGGGAGATTGTCCTTTGCCAATCAAGGGGCTCACCGACAGGTTGACGTTTGGAGGCGATCTCCAATCCCGTCTTTAAGTCCCGCTCCCGCTCCTTGGTCATGGCGTCCGGGTCTAGGGAGACAAATAGCATGGTCCCACTTCGGGCTACGAGATCGAGCCATTGACGATTATATTCCCAGGGGATGGATTGAGTTACACCAACGCAATCGGGATCCGCATCGTAAAACGCTCCCTGCTGAACCGATCGAAAACCAAGGCAATTCACGCCCATCTTGCGTGTTCGAGCCCATTCGCGTCCGCTGGTGTCGTCGCCGATTCGGCACATTTCGAATACGCCTGCGGAGAGATTGCTGATCGTATTGCATCCCAGAACCAAGCTATCCCCTGCGGCGTTGCGAATGGTTTGGTAAAGTTCCTTTAGAATTTCGCAGGTGGTTCGACCGCGCCCCTCCTGGAAAGCCCAACCATCCTTGGTGGGGGATGCCCCCATCTGGAACCCCCATAATCCCAGGATATCAGCACTGGTAAAGTCATGCTTGATAAGTTCATATCCCCACTGGCGGATGCGCGCCACATCGTCATGCACTTTTTGGAGCGCGTCAGGCACGGTGGGATCAAGATATTCCTGGTCGCGTGGGAGACGCCAGTTTTTCGGGGTGTTTTCCGTGGCGCACATCGGACGCATCCAGATTCCGGGTTTCGCCCCTTTCGCCCTAATGCTTGCGGCAAGCCCGGGCATGTCGGGAAACTTCTCGTTTCCATGATCCCACACTCCGCTCCCCACGCCCCCTCCGGGTTGCCAGCCGGCGTCTATGACCACGAACGGGCGATTCGCTCCCTGCGGGGATAGGGAAATGATTCTGTCCGCATCCCCCAAAACGGATGAGGCGCTATTATTGCCGTAAGCGTAATACCAATCGTTATGACCGTAAACGGGGGATTGCGGCAATCTAGGGTTAGGACACAATTCGCGACAGAAGGCGTGAATGACCGCGAACGGAGTCTCTCCCGGTTTGCCTTCCATTTGGATCGCCTCGCAAACATCAAGCGTGCGTCCGTCAAGCTGCAATCCGGACCCTCCACTCCTCGCATCCACCCAGAGATTAACGCCATCCATATCCACCTGCCAGAAACAAAAGGCGTTTGCGCCTGTTCGCACTCCGTAACAATGGGTTCGGTCTCCAGCTTGCGTCGCGCAGTACCATGGCAAGGGGCGATCAGGGACGATGGATCGCCATTCAAGGTCTCCATACGCTCGCTCCCACGCATCCCCTATGACTGATTGAACGAAGTCCATATTTCCCAACCATCGGAGCTGAATTCTATGAATGGCGGATTTGGGGGAGGATAGGGAGATGCGAAGGGTGTTTCTCTCTAGCGGAAGAGATAGTTCCACATCGTTCCCCGCCCAGCGATTCGAGGCGGTGGGATGGAGATCGAAACTCCCTCCATCAGCGAACACTTGAATGGAATTCGGTTTGTCGAAGATACTTACGAATTTGTCGTTGCCTGATGCTTTCATATGAGGATTTCCATTTGAAGCCTCCGATTCATATGACACGGATAGCGCCATTGCGGAGGCTAAAGTGTTTAGAAAAAATTGTCGTCGCGATAATGACATGGGCGTTCTTGCATTCACTAATGAGAGGTATATGGAAGGAGATCATTCGCCATTATAGCATATATGCATTGAATACTTCACTCGTATGTTAACCGTGCAAGCGACTAGCAATCACTCTAAATATCCCGCGAAGAATTCAGAGATAGATTGGAGGGTGGATGGTTGATTCCGCTCCAAACAAGCGTGATGCAAACAGCTATGAGGCAGATGAGTGAATTAATCTGCAACGCGAGGGGACCGCCCTCCTCCTGAGCCAGGAAACCGGTTTCAAGACCTCCGACAGGCATCATTCCTCCGAAGACCAATGCGTACACCGCCATCACTCTTCCTCTTAAATTTTCGGGGACATCCTCTTGAATTTTGGTGTTCGCGCTTACATTGAATACGATATTCGCGAATCCGCTCATGACTAATATCCCCAATGCAATGGGGTAAATATGCGTTATGGAGAAGAGGATGAGCCCCACGCTAAAAAGCGCCGCGCCACCGTATATCGCCGTTTTGCGAGGCAGATAGGATCCGAATGAGGCAAACGCTATGCTTCCGAGCATGGCTCCAAGTCCGTTTGCGGTCATCATAGCGCTGTAACCGCCCGCGCCGGCGTGCATTCTTGCCGCGAAGATGGGGAAAATAGTCGTGGAGGATCGAACGAAAATGCTTCCCAAACCTATGACGGCAACTATCCTCAGTATGGTTTTGTCGCGCCAAATGTATTTGAACCCTCCCCATATCGGCGCTTTCGATTCCATTCGCCCTTTGCGTTTGATTCTCATCATCAAGAGAGATATGATTACCGCGAGGAAACTAACGCCATTCAGGAGGAAGCATACCGGTGCGCCAAATCTTGAGAGAGTGACTCCGGCAAGAATAAGGCCGATGAACCTTGCGATGTTCACCCTGAAAGAGTTCAATGCGATGGCGTTTCCGAGCGCGTCGCGATCCTCCACGATGTCGACGATGAACGCTCTCTGCGCAGGCTGATTGAATGCGCTGACTACGCCGGAGAGGAGAGAAATCGCAGCGATTTCCCAGGGACGAATCGGTGTCCACCAATTTGTTGCGAGATTGGCGAGTAAAATGGATAGCGCCATGGAGGAGGATTTGGTTATTACAAGGATCGTTCTGCGAGGATAACGATCAGCCACCTGACCTCCCCATATGGAGAGCAATGCGTTGGGGATCGCTTTTACACCTGCGATCACTCCCAGCCATGCGGCAGAGTGGGTGAGATCGAAGATCAGCCAGCTTTGCGCGAGGGTCTGCATCCATACGCCGGATACTGAAATGAGCTGTCCGATGAAGAAGAGCCTGAAGTTACGAAAAGTCAGAGCGTAAAATGCGCCCTTTGTGTTGGGGGCTTTTTTATCCTTTGGCGTAGATTCCTCGTTCTCCACTTAGATCACTTCCAATATCTCCGAGTATGATTTATGACAACTCCTCGATTGCGTTTATTTGTACGGGTTTGTCGAGGAACTGCCATACGATCATGCTGATGGTGCATAAAACACATAGCCATGCGTTTATCTCCATGGCGAGGACGGGTCCGATTTTTTGAGCGAGAAACCCGATCTCCAAACCTCCCACCGGCATTAACCCTCCCATAACGAGGGAATAGATCGCCATCACTCTGCCACGCAGAATATCAGGCACATCCTCCTGCACCTTGGTGTTTGAACTGATCCCGAACAACACCATGCCCATACCGCTTAAGGCGAGCAACGCAAGTGCGGGATAGTAATGCGGAGTCATCGCGAAGAGAATAAGTGTGAAACAAAAGAGAAACGATCCTATGTAAATCACCATTAACCTCGGGATTCGCGCACCCACGGAGGCTATCAGTAACCCGCCGAGCGCCGCTCCAATCCCGTTGAACGCCAGCATCGCGCTAAAGCCCGTGGCGCCTTCGTGAAGCCGATCGGCGAAGACGGGAAACAGGGTTCCGGCAGACCATGTGAAGAGGCTTGCGCAGCCGATCAGCGTGATGATCCGGAGCGCCGTGTGATTACGCAATGTGTAATCCAGTCCGCCCCAAATTTCAATTTGGCTGGAATGCCTCTCCTGCACTTCCACGCGCATCATCATAAGGGAGATAATCACCGCTACGAAACTGAGACCGTTTAGAAAGAAGCACATTGTGGCTCCCATTTTCGCCAGTACCACTCCAGCTATGATCGGACCTGCGAAACGCGCGATATTAAACTGAAGCGAATTCAGTGCAATGGCGTTTCCCATTGCGTCCTTCTTATCCACCATGTCAATAACGAACGCCTGCTGAGCGGGCATGTTGAATGCGTTGACAAGTCCCAGGGCGGCGGATATAACCGCTATCTGCCAGGCTTCGATGTGAACCCATCGATTAGTCGCCAAAGCTGCGATGAGGAACGCGGCGAGCATGGAGAGCGTTTGAGTCCATATGAGGATGATTCGTTTGGAGTGGCGGTCCGCCACTTGACCTCCCCAAATGGAAAAGAGGACATAGGGAATCGCGCCCGCTCCGGAGACGATTCCCAGCCATGCGGGGGATTTTGTAATCTCATATACAAGCCAGCTTTGCGCCACCACCTGCATCCAGGAGCCTGCCACCGAGATGAACTGACCAATGAAAAACAGGCGAAAGTTGCGAAAGCTCAATGCGTAAAATGGGCCGTGAATGATTTGGGGGTCATCATATTCTTTTATATTATCATCGTTCATCAAAAAGAATCCATGTCAAGGAGAGCCGTCATCAAATACATCATCTCTTATACCGTTTGGGTGGACACCGATGGAATGGAAAAACGCAAAGAGTCGGCGGAATCAGCGTCAATCGATAAACAAATAATGGAAAGCGGAGTAAATGAGTGAAAAGTAACACGCTCCGCCTCTGAGTGAAAACAGACAGGGGTTATATTCATCGAACACCGTAATGATTATACCCCCATCTCCAATCAGTCACCATTTAAAGTCGTATCATGCGGCGATGCAGCAAGCGGATAGTTCCACTCCTTCACTTTACACCATGATCAAAATTCAAGGTTACACACACTCACTATTCATATCGCAACGCCTCTATCGGCGGCAGAGCGGACGCTTTGCTCGCCGGATACATGCCGAAGAATATTCCCACACCAGCGGAGACGATTATCGCTACGATTATAGCGGTTGGATTGATAATGGTGACCCACCCGCCGATATGCGAAAGAGCGTAAGCCCCGCTGACTCCCAGGATAATACCGATGATCCCCCCCAAAAGTGAAATCAGGGATGATTCGATCAGGAACTGCCAAAGGATATCCGATGGAGTGGCGCCGATGGCTTTCCGGATGCCAATCTCCCGAGTTCGTTCCGTTACGGATACAAGCATGATGTTCATAATCCCGATGCCGCCCACGAGCAATGAGATGATTGCCACCAAGCTGAGCATGGAGGTCATGGTGCTGGTGATACTGTTCATACGCTGAAGGATTTCCGTTTGGCTGCGTATATTGAAGTCATCGTTTTCCGGAAAAGGCGGAAGCAGATGATGGCGGACCCGAAGGAAATTGCTGATCTGCTGTTGAGCGAGTGGCATCATTTTCTCGCTGACACACTCAACGTTGATATTGCTGAGAAATCGGCGGTTTAGCACTCGATCCATCACTGTGGTGACAGGGGCCACGATGACATCATCCTGATCTTGTCCGAACATCCCTGTGCCTTTTGGGGTCAGCATTCCCACCACGAGGAAGTTTTGCTGATTGACGTAAATTGTTCTCCCAACAAGGTCCGCATCGGAATCGCCTGCTAACTTATATGCCACCGTTGCTCCAATCACGCAAACTTTAAGACGACCATCAACTTCCTCGTTGGTAAAGTATCTTCCTTTGTCCACGGGAGCGTTGTTTACGAATGCGTAATCCGGAGTTGTGCCCACTATATTCGTCGTGGAATTGTTACTGCCCAGCCGAATTTGAACGTTTCCACGGACTTGCGGCGCCACAGCAAGTACTGTTTGAGGGAAATCCTTGGCGATATCCTGTGCATCCTGCAGTGTCAATGTGTTTGTTTGATACAAGTTAGCGCCGGACGTTGTGGATAGCGTGCTTGTGTTCCCAGCCGCCCTTGCGGAACCCGAGCCGGTGGCGTTCTTGACCGTGATGGCGTTAATTTTAACACGAGAACTTCCTGACCATATCATGAGAAGGTTGTTTCCAAACGCCTCGATATTCTGTTTGACGTTTTGAGCTGCTCCTTGACCGATTGCCACCACCAGGATCACCACGGCGACACCTATGATGATGCCCAGCATCGTCAGGAAACTACGCATTTTGTTGCTTGTCAGCCCCCTGAGGGAGACTCGAAGACTTTCCAAAATATTCATAATCTCATCTCCTCATGGTGCTGAGGAGGTCCTCGGCGTAAAGTCGATTCGTAATCTCCTCATCCGTTTCCACATGACCGTCTCGAATATGAACCCCTCTGCGACAATGACGAGCAATGTCTGGTTCATGAGTCACCATTACAATCGTGATGCCTTCCTCATTCAGTTCTTGGAAGATTTTCATGATCTCCTCGCTTTGAACCGAGGATAGATTGCCGGTTGGCTCGTCCGCAAGTATCAATTTGGGCTCTGTCGCCAATGCGCGGGCTATCGCCACGCGTTGTTGCTGACCGCCGCTCAATTCATTGGGACGATGGTCCATACGATCTGCCAGTCCCACCCTCTCCAGGGCAACTTCCGCTCGTTCGGTGCGATCCTTGCGGTGAGCGTAGACCAACGGCAATTCAACATTCTCCAAGGCGGTGGTTCTGGGGAGAAGGTTGAACCCTTGGAATACGAAACCGATCTTTTGGTTGCGTACCTTTGCCAGCTCATAGTCGTCCATATCGGACACCTCCACACCATCCAGGAAGTAAATACCATCCGTAGGTACGTCCAGACATCCAATGATATGCATTAGAGTGGACTTTCCCGAACCGGAAGGACCGGTGATCGCTACAAACTCCCCGTTATTGATTTCGAGGTTCAGTCCATCAAGCGCATGGACTTCCTGATCGCCCATTTTATATATCTTTATAATGTTCTGAAGATATATCAAGGATGTAGATTCATCATTTATGTTAAGGTCTTTATACATAGATCCACTCCGTGAATTCTCGTGTCAATAGTGTCAATTGCTAACCTGGTGGTGGTCCTGCCGGTTTCGCCCCGGCGGGAACCTTTCTTTTGGGTGTGTTCGATTGCTTGGGTCCAAAGAAGCTTGGTCCTCTCATGGGACCACCGGTTTGCATTCCGGCGAGTATAATGGTTTGGCCATCCGTAACTCCGCTAAGAATCTGGGTGTTAACCCCATCGCTTATGCCGGTTTTGACAGTCACGGTTTCAGGAGTCGGGTTACCGTTTTTATTTTCGAGAACGTTTATCGTTGATCCGGAAACGGTTTGAGTGACTGCTTCCGCAGGAACTATGATAGCGTTTTGAATCTTTCGGATATATATGGTGGCGTTAGCCGACATGTCCGGCTTCAACCCCTTCATGCTATTAAGAGAAATGGATACATCGTATGTCACCACTCCATTTTGAATAGTGGACCCGGATGCAATTTTAGTCACCTTGCCGTGGAATGTTTTATGCGGGAATGCGTCCACAGTGATATCCGCATCCTGATCAATCTTTATTTTCCCTATGTCCGTCTCATCCACGTAAATCTCAGCCTCAAGCTTGTGCAGATTTGCCACGATAATCAAGGTCGGGGCGCTCAATCCTGCGGCAAGGGTTTCACCCTGTTGTTCCGCTAACTGGAGCACAGTACCGGAGATTGGGGAGGTGATGAAGGACTTGTCGAGTTGGGCTATGTTGTAATCCAATTGCGCTTGTGCAATTTGCACCTGTTCCTTCGCAGCCTTGATATCTTCGTCTTTTAGAAGATTGTTGGCTTTGTTAGCCATGGCAATCGTTAACGCCGCCTTCGACTGATTCACCTGTGCATTCGCATCACTCACAGCGGCGGCGCGAGTTTTATTGAGATAGACATTGGACTGAGCGGATGCCAGAGCCGCTTTGGCGGAACTTACATTCTCCTGCGCCTGAGTGACCTGATCCTTTGCGGATTCGAGGTCGGATGTCACTTTTTGTTGGGTGAGAACCAGATTATTTTCCGAGGATATAACCAGGGATTGATTGACTTTGTCAGTCGCTCTGGCGTCATCCACGGCGCTTGCAGCAACATAGCCCTCATTGTAAAGCTCCAGTTGGCGTTTGAGATTAACGTCTGAGTTAGCCGCATTAGCCTTGGCTTGGGTTACCTGCTCTTTGGCGACGGAGATTTGGAGGTTGGCTCCATCCACAGTCTGCTTGTAGTTCGCATTGGCCGTATTCAGAGCCGCTTGCGCAGCCGTCAACGCGGTTTGCGCCTGCTGGATGCTTGTGGGGGTTTGGACTTTTTGCTGGTTTTCAGCGGCTATGGCTTCCGATAGTTTCTCCTGTGCGCTACGCAAATTCGCCTTGGCCTGCACGATTGCGTTGTCCGTTTGGCTATACTCCATTGCCCTGCCGTCCACATCCTGCTTGTATCGGGTTTGCGCTTGCTGGAGAGTGGCTTTGGATTGGCGCACCTGAGCCTCCAAATCGGGCAGGTTCAACTCCGCGATTACCTGTCCCGCGTTCACATGGCCGCCAACATCAGCGTTAAGTTTTTTGATGGTGCCTGTGATCTGGGAACCGATATTCACTTGGGCCCCGGTCTGTGCTTCGATGGCTCCCGTGGCGGTTACGGTCTCCGTCAAATCGCCCCTCGTAACCTTCGCTGTGATCAACTGACTGAGGGGGTTTACCGGTGGGTGTGTTTTCGCCCAGGCGAACCATGCTATTCCCACAGCCACGACTATGATGATAATAGGGGCGAGCGGACGTTTCTTCTTTTTGTTTTTGCGAACAACGTTCGGTCGAGGGGCGGGTTCGGGATTGTTCATTTTTTTGCCTCTATGTTAATTTGCAAGATTTTGACGATGGCATATCGTCGTTTGAAACGGATTGCATATGGAAGTAACTGCAAAAAACGGAAAAGAGTATCTTATACCGCTATCCAAACTCGGTAAACGACCCGTATAGTGAATTTTGCAAATATCTGATTGTATCATTTTAGTGTATCCATTCACTTATGTACGAGTTTCACGGGAGTATTTTTACTCCGAAACGGCGCGTATTTGCGCAATTGTCTCCTCGGGGTCGTTGGCGTCCACATTATTGTTTCTCCTCAGGAAGGATGTCAGACGATCCAACGTGAATATCGCCTCGGTGAACTCCTGCGCTTGGCTTGGGGTGAGATGGTCCAAAATCTCCTCAATTCTCCGTTTGCGCTGCATTCTGATATCATCCACCCAGGATCTTCCCTTTTCGGTCAAGCGCATTCGCACCACACGTCTGTCATTTGGATCGTCCAGGCGCTCCGCCAATCCATTGTGAATTAGGCGATCCCCCGCTTGGGTAAGGGCGCTGTTTCCAACACCCAATCGCTCCTTCAGAGCTCCCATGGTCTCCCCCAAGGACACATCCGAGTGATGCAATGCGTGTGCGAGTCGGAGTTGAGCCAGCGGAAGTTGCATCGCCAGGGAATCGGGTTGATTGGTGTGCGTTAGTCTCTTCATCACCCGAGAGATGCTTTGTTCTATCTTGTCCAGTTTTTCGGTTTCATTCATTATTTACGACCGTTAATAGTGTTGATTTGTTTGACGTTAATGGTGATGAAAAGTTCATACCCATGAAATAAATGCGATAATATAATACCTTCCCTTTCCATTGTCAATGAATAAAAAGGGGAAAATATACTTGATCGCATCAGGTATTCGGTTTACACTATTGGTAGGCTCATCATCCAATCGTATTTATTGATCCATTCGGGTAACTGGGAAATTCTTTATTCAAATGTCGGTGTGAGCGAGCATTCTATTCCGGATTTTGCCAATACCTCTATAGATTAGTGTATCAAGATGAAAAATCAATGAAAACAAAGCTGTTTGCGTACAATACCATCTTCGAGGAGTGAAATGCGCTTTAAACATCAGTTCGCGTGTGCAATTTGCATTGTGGGGTTTCTTGCCGCGTGCGTTAAAGCCGGGGCGACGGATTGGCAGCATTGGCGGGGACCATTTCGGGATGGGATCACAAGCGAGCCATCCGGCTATGCCTCAGGAGCATGGCCTCTGAAAACCCCCGCTTGGGACATTCAACTTCGAGCGACGGGGGAGAGTTGCCCTATCGTAGCGGATGGCGTGCTCTACACGATGGGGTATTCCAACGGTGAGGATCATATATTCGCCGTAAATGTGCAAACCGGCGGGATTGAATGGACTCAATCCTATCCCGCCAAACCTAGGGGACGTTATGCTACGGGTGATCAGGAGCTTTACTCCCCTGGACCGCTCTCCTCGCCGGAATTCGATGAAACAACAGGATATCTATACACCATTTCCGTGGATGGCGACTTGAATTGCTGGAACACCAAGATCCAAGGCAAGCGTGTATGGGGTTTCAATCTCTATGATCTTTTCGGCATGAAACAGCGCCCTCTCACGAGCGGCGGGATAAGGGATTACGGATACACGACTTCACCGTTTGTATATAAATCCTGGTTGATCGTTGAGGTCGGGTCTCCGCAAGGAACGATTATGGCGTTCGATAAGAAGACGGGGGGCTCTCCCGTTGGAACACCCATCTGGAAGTCTAAGATAACCGATTTCGCAGGTCATACCGGGGGATTGGATCCTATCACCGTGGATGGCGTTCCCTGCATCTCGGATCTGTCCCTCCGAGCCTATAATGTCGTACGTCTGGACCAAGGACATGAAGGGGAAACGATGGCGGAGTATCCTTACGCGGCGGGGTGGAGTGGCAATTTGGTTACGCCTTCCGTATGGGAGGATTATGTGACCCTGTCGACTGCGCACTGCCCGGCGGACATCGTTGTCAAAGTTACATCATCGGGCGCGGAGAAGATCGGCGCAATGCCGCACACGGATGAAGGCATCCCCGTGTTTCACGACGGACTGTTATACAAGGCGAGCGGCTGGATGGAGTGCTGGAGGCTGGTTCCACAACCCATGAAGATGGAGTGGAGAGGGGATATGTTTGGGACGGCTGGGTATGTCATCCTGACTGGAGACGACAAGCTTATCGTGTCCGGGAATGACAAGGTGGAGTTGGTGAATTTGCAGGGCAAGACGCTCTCAACAGTGCAGAATATTCCCACTGGCTGGATTATGCCGATACTTGCGGAAGGTAGACTCTTCTTCAAAACGGACAAAGGGGAGTTACGGTGCTATAAGTTAAGATGAGCGCAAAATGTGCTCGATGTTCGGAAAATGAAGCTGACACGCATGCCGCGAACACACCCGGTCGCTTCGCGCTTGGTACGGATTGGGTTTTGCAATATCCGAAAATTATTCTCAACCGCAAAGAAAAGGCGTTTTTTCACTCTCCTCGGGTAATCTTTTGCAAACCGTTTTCAACGTCCTGTATGAAAAGGAAAGTCATTCATCAGCGGAAAGGATTGTGAGAGATGGAGACGCAATTCCGAATTCCTCCTTTGACGGATCGTGATTTTTGGGGGGAGGTGGCTGTATCGCCGATTTATGAACCTGTGCGCACCTCCATGCGAAATATCCTCGAAAACACTGCTCGTTTTCCTTCCATGCCACGCGCCACCGATTATCTCGCCGCGAAACGCTCGAACGATAGAGGCAGGGTTGATCGCGTGTGGCAGGAGGAACGAAGCAGGCTGGCGGCGCTGGCTTTGAACAGATGCCTTCGCGGATTGGAGGAGGACGAGTTGGACGATCGTCTTTTGGATTGGCTTTGGGAGTTCGTAACGCAGCCCTCCTGGGTGGTCTCCGCGCATTTGCCTGGCAACGATCTTCCCACCTCTGGCGATCCCCAATTGGATCTTGCAGCCTGCGAGATGGCGATGGAACTTGCGGAGATGCGCGAAGCTTTGCTGCCATGGATGGAATCGATCTCCCGAACCCTAGCGGAATCGATCGTTAGGGAGATCGATCGCCGTGTTTTGGAGCCTTACGCCAATGGAGCCTATGTGTGGTGGGATGACGCTCAACGCAGGGAGGTGAATAATTGGGCGGGTGTGTGCGCGGGTAGCATCCTTGCCGCATGCGTATCGCTGGAGGCTCAGGGGTTTGAAAGACCGAAGGCGCGAAAGAGGGCCTTGGAGGGGCTTGAAATCTTTTTGGAGAACGGCTTCACTCCTGAGGGGGAGTGTGACGAGGGGATTGGTTATTGGAATTACGGTGTGGGTTACGCTTGCAATGGTTTACAGCGACTGTCCGATGCCGCACTCAGCGAAACGGTGAATTTGGAGCGATTGAAGCGTGTGGCGGATTATCCTCGGAGGGTGCATCTGTTTGGAGACACGTTTTTTGCGGGCAACGATTCCTCCCTGCATTCCTCCGCCCCGCTCTTTTTTGTTCCATGGCTGGCGCGAGTGTGCGAATCCGATTGGCTAGCGACGTGGGCTAGTGGATCCGGAGTTCCCGGTTCGAGAGGGTTTGCGCCAATAAACCGTCTTGTCCGAGCGCTGGCGTCGCCATCCACGGTTAGCGGGCAGACGATTGAAGAGGAGTTTCCGCGACTGCTTAAGGATCAGCAAACGGGAATCTTCAAGGTTGATACTTCCAAGGGGGCGATCATCGCCTGTTTAAGCGGCGGAAATAACGCGGAGAGACACAATCACAACGACTTGGGACATTTCCTTGTCGCGGTGAACGAGATGATACTTGTCCCGGATTTGGGAGCCCCGCGATACACGACGGATTTCTTCGGTCCGAACCGTTACAAGGCGCTGCCGGCATCTAGCTTAGGGCATAACTGCCCAATCATCAACGGTTATCCTCAAAGAGCCGGAAAGGATGCCGCAGGGGAGATATTGTCATGGTCGAATGATAGGTCGCATCCGCTCCTAAGCTTGCAACTATCCGCGGCATACCCGGTCGAAAGCGGAATTCAAAGCTGGCGTAGAACCATGGAGGGGTTGGAAAGTTCCATCATCATCAGAGACGATTTCAGCGTCAATCCCAATGGAAAAATTGTGCATGTGGTGTGGTTCTCGGATAAACCTGTAATAAGCGTCGAAGAGGGACGATTGAGCTTTCTCTTGGGGGATATGGTTTGCCATGTTGAAGGGGATGTCCGGAGCCATATTATGGAGGAGATCAACCCGGTGGATCATCGATTACATTCGTTCGGGAACCATCCGTTATATCGCGCGGAGGTTCGTTTCCTCGCGAATGAAAATGGCAAAGTTGCATTTACCACGATTTTCGAGACAATTTAAGGATACGCATCAATTTAACAGGGAAGCGGTCTGCGCGTGTGCATAGGGGGTATCGACATATGCCTAATGTATCGGGTGTGTATAAAATCTTTTTTGCAATCTGCGTATTAATACTATTATCATGCGAGGGAGCCATGAGCGAAGTCAGCGTGAATCATCTTAAATGCGAGTTTCTGAATAACCCCATGGGAATCGACACTCTACAGCCGCGATTCAGTTGGCGAATTACCGACACAGCGCGGACTCGAGGACAAAGACAGGCAGCTTACCGCATCCTTGTGTCAGTATCCCTCAACTCACTGGAGCGAGGCAAAGGGGATGTGTGGGACTCCGGCAAAGTTTATTCCAATAAGTCCGTGAACGTCGTCTATCCTGACAAGCGCCTAAAACCGGGAATGAACTACTTCTGGCGGGTGAGGATATGGGATATGCACGGCAGACCCACGAATTGGAGTGCGCCATCTCGATTCTCCATAGGCTTGCTGAGTAAATCGGATTGGAAAGCCCATTGGATCGGGATGGAAAACGCCACCGATCTCGATTGGATTTGGTTTCGTAAAAGCTTCACATTAAAAAAGATTCCGAACATCGTTTTCGCATACGTGGGGTCGGTAGGGTTCCATGAGCTTTATGTAAACGGTAGGAAGGTGGGGGATCAGGTATTAACCCCATCCGTAAGCGACCTTCAGAAACGCGCTCTTTACCTTACTTACGATATCACCAAGTATCTCAGAAAAGGGGATAATGTCATCGGGGTGTGGCTGGCGCCTGGCTGGTCCATATTCAAGGACTTCAACCCGTTTGTTGAGTTTCATTTCGATAAGTCGCCTCTCTGTATCTGTCAGGTAAATGTAATCAATCGCGGAAGCCAAAAGGTGCTTATTGCAAGCGATAACACTTGGAAATGCCATCTGAGCAATGGAAGACACATAGGGAAATGGCAGAACAGCGATTACGGCGGGGATTACGTGGATGCGCGTGCGTATATCCCGAACTGGTCAAAACCGGGATTGGATGAAACGGGATGGAGGAATGCATCGGAATATCCATTGTCGTTGATGCTGGCCCCGGATAACGTACAACCTAATCGAATTTGCGATGTGATTCACGCCCAAAGCGTAACGCAAGAGGGTTCGGACAAATACCGTGTTGTAATGAATAAGCTTTATACCGGCTGGATCCATGTTCGTTTTCATGGAAACGAAGGCGACAAGGTGACTTTTCTTGTTTCCTCCCTGCCGAACAAGGAGTGCGAGTACGATCAGAAGGATGAGTATGTTATCGGTCCTACGGGTGAGGGGGTTTTCTGCAATCGTTTCACCTATCATGAGTGCCAATACATCACCATCGAGGGATTGCATTACAAGCCTCGGCTTAAGGATATAACAGGATTACAGATAAATAACGACCGAAAAAGGGTTGGATTTTTCGATTGCTCCGACAAATTACTCAAGAAGATATACGATATCACACTATACAACTACGTGAACCTGAGCACCGGCGGAATAACGGTGGATTGTCCGCACAGGGAGCGGCTAGGGTATGGAGGCGACGGACACACAAGCATGGAAGCGGCGCTAATGAATTACGACACGGATGCGTTTTTCACTAATTGGGCGAGGGATTGGAGAGATATCCAGAAACCCGACGGTTCCGTGGCGCATACTGCGCCTCAGATGGGCGGGGGAGGCGGACCGGCTTGGAGCGGCTTCATCATCACAATGCCATGGGAGACATACATGACCTATGGAGATACGCGAATTCTGAGCGAAACCTACCCCTTCATGAAGCGATTGCTCGACTATTTCGGGGAGAACTCCGATCCGGATGGTCTGATGCATCCCCTGCCCGGAGGGTATTGGTTTTTCCTTGGCGATTGGCTTACCCCGCACGGCTCCGAATTGAGCGATTCTCAGAGCGCCCTTCTTTTCAATAATTGTTATTACCTCTATGTGACACGGATTATGGCGAAAATCGCAGGACTCCTCAAACATCCGGAGGACGTTAAAAAGTACGACGCTCTAGCCGAGAAGTTGAAAACTGCGATCAATGAGCGGTTCTACAATCCGGAGAAGAATTGTTATCTGGATGATTTGGAGGATTCCGAGATTATGCCGTTAATTTCCGGAGCGGTTCCGAAGAAACGGATCCCGGAAATTATCAGCCTTTTTGAACATGAGCTCATAGATGTAAAGGATAAGCATCTTGACACGGGATTGCACGGCACCTATTTCATGACCAAGTATTTGATGGAGAATGGATATAACAACCTCGTGTATGATTACGCCTCGCAAACAACCTATCCCTCCTATGGTTATCTCATCAAGCAGGGCTATACCACGTGGCCCGAGGAGTGGCAGGGAGCGGATTCCCGCATGCATGGCTGTTACAATGGAATAGGAGCTTGGTTTCAAAAGGGGTTGGCGGGAATTCGATCGGATCCGGATCATCCCGGATTCCAGCATTTTCTGATATCGCCTGCGTTAACGGGGGATTTAAAATGGGTGAAGGCGGAGTTCGTATCCCCTTATGGCAGGATCATCAGCGATTGGTCGATATCCAAAGGCAAGAAGAAGTTCCATGTCCTCGTGCCGCCTAACTCCACCGCGACGCTCCGTCTTCCCGCAGCAAGCGCTCGGGATATCACAGTGGATGGAAAAACGGTATCGCACTCGGATGGAGTCAAATTGCTCAGGAAGGATGCAGGGTATGTCGCCCTCTATTTGCAATCCGGGGATTACGAGTTCACAGTGAAGTAGAGCTTCCTAAAACAGATATGAAAATCCTAACATGGAACGGTATGCAATGAAACGTGGAACTGCTGTTCTTGTTTCTTTCCTTTTTATAACCGCATTGTTGGTTGAAAACGCATCGGGCGCGAACTGGCAGAATTGGCGAGGGCCGAATCGCGATGGCGTCACTTCGGAGGCCTCCGGTTACGCACTCGGAGCGTGGCCCTTGGGCATGCCAATTTGGAAGACCGGTTTGAACGCTACCGGCGAGTCTTCTCCAATCGTATACGGCGGTCGGATCTACGCGATGGGATACCGGGACGGCAAGGATTACATTTATTGCCTTAACTTGCAGACCGGGGATATCCTGTGGACCCAATCCTATCCTTCGCCTCCGAGGGGGAGATTCGCTCACAGCAATCTGGATTCTTATGCGGAAGGCCCAAGTTCCACGCCGGAATACGATGAACAGACCGGTTATCTCTACACCTATTCCATAGACGGGTATTTGAATTGCTGGAATACTCGCAAGAATGGTGAGAAGGTGTGGGGCGCAAATCTTAGCGACATATTCCACGTGCAGGTGCGACCGGACACCGGAAACGTTCAAAACGATTACGGTTGTACGACATCGCCTTATGTATACGGGCCTTGGGTGATAGTCGAGGTGGGGTGCAAGGAGGGAAGCTTGCTCGCTTTTGACAAACTTAACGGTGGCAACCCTCCGGGTACTGCGGTGTGGCGTTCTCAGGTTGACGATCCTGCGGGGCATACGGGCGGTCCCGTGCCGATGACCGTGGATGGCGTTCCATGCCTTGCCGTGTTGACACTCTATCATCTCGCAATCGTTCGATTGGATAAAGGGTACGTGGGACGGACATACGCCCTGTTTGATTACAAGGCGACGGATGACGCCAATCTGGTGAGCCCTGCGGTATGGAAAAATTACGCTTTTCTATCAACGCATTTAGGTCCCGGGAACGATTTGGTGGAGATTACATCCAAAGGCGCGGTTAAATGTCAAAGTGGTCCTCATTCCGAGGTGGGGGTACCGATTTTTTACAATGGGATGCTTTACCATACCAGCGGTTGGCTTGAGTGCTGGGAGATGAACAGTCATACGGCGAAAATGCTTTGGAGAAGCGACAATTTCGGAGTGGAGGGTACCGGCATATTGACCGGAGATGGTAAATTGATAATGCAGGGAAATTCGAAGATCGAACTTATAGACGCCGTTACCGGTAAAACATTGGCAAGGACGGACGGGGAGCCGGTGAGATGGATATCCCCGGCTCTTTCCGATGGTGTGCTTGTCTGCAAGAACGACAGAGGGGAACTATGGGCGTATTCCCTGCGGAGAAAACAATAAGGCGTCCAAATAGGATGCTTGAAACTTAATAATGGAGAATTGCTTGTAATAATGTTTCGTGAAAATGATGGATATTGCAATATGGTCGTGGCTGAAATTGATCAGGCGAATTTGGCAAAGGAATTTGAGTCACCTTTGTTAAGAATGAAAAACGTGACTGTATGGAAGGGAAATTCCCATCCTGTTCGAAACCTATCATTGGAAATCCCTCAAGGCCGGCATACGGTCATTTACGGACCAAACGGTTCAGGGAAGACCTCGTTGATTAAGCTTATCATGCGTGATTATTACCCCGTGTTTCATTCGGAGCCGCCTCCCGTGTTGGAGATTTTCGGAAGGTCGGAGTGGAATGTTTTTGAGTTGCGTAGCGATTTAGGCATCGTGACCGCCGATATGGATCGGTATTTTCTTCAATGGTCCGCAGGAATTACCGGTTTGGAAGCGGTGTTGTCAGGATTTTTCAGCAGCATCGGTCTTTCGCTGCATCAGCCAACCACGTCGGAGATGAAGGATAGGGCGATAAACAGCCTGAGGTGGATGGAGGTGGAGCACCTCGCGCAAAAACGTCTGGATCACATGTCCACAGGTGAAATACGCCGCATACTCATCTCCAGAGCGTTGGTACACGATCCAAGGGCTCTGCTTTTGGACGAACCCACCACCGGCCTGGATGTCGTGTCCGCCAGGCACTTCACCAATGCGATAAGGCGCATCACCGCATTGGGCAAGACCATCATTCTGGTGACGCATCATCTGGAGGAGATTATCCCTGAGATAAGTTACGCCGTGCTTTTACAGGAAGGCTCCCTCTTTTTGGAAGGATCGACAGAGGAGGTTTTCACGTCGGAAAATTTCACATCGCTTTTCCGCTCCCCCGTAATCGTTAGCAAAAGAGGAGATTATTACACTGCGTATTCCGAACAATCGAGGTAAGGAACTGGATATGAGAAAGGTCACCATATTAGGCGCGGGAAGCTGGGGAACCGCCCTCTCGACTCTACTGGGAAAGGCGGATGAGGTGTATTTGTGGGAGAAATTTCCCGATATCGCAATGGATTTTCAGAATGCGAGGGAGAACAGATACTTCCTTCCGGGAATTCCATTGCTGAAAAACGCCACTGTATGCTCCTCTCTTGAGATGGCGTTAAGGGGTTCGGACGCGGTTGTTTTCGCCGTGCCTTCCGGGGCGATGGCGGAGGTGGTTGGCATCGCGGCACCCTATATCGGGAACACCACCTTGCTTATTAATGCTTCTAAGGGGCTGGAATGCGAAACATGCCGTAGAATGTCCGAGGTAATCTCCGATGTATTATCGAGGGAAACCTCGGAGAGTAAGGCGTCCATATCGGAACGACTTGTCTCGATATCCGGCCCCAATCTTGCTGTGGAGATCGGCAGGGGACTTCCCAGCGCATGCGTGGCGGCGTCCTCGAATCCCATTTCCGCCGCCCTCTGCCAGGAGTTATGGATGGGTCCAACTTTCAGAGTGTACACGAGCACGGATATCGTTGGAGTGGAGTTGGCGGGCGCGATGAAAAATGTCATCGCCATTGGAGCGGGGATATGCGAGGGAGCGGGTTTCGGTGATAATAGCAAAGCGGCGCTGATGACGCGCGGATTGGCGGAAATCACCCGATTGGGGGTGGAGTTAGGCGCGGAAAGACCCACTTTTCTTGGATTGGCGGGAGTTGGGGATCTCATTGCCACATGCGGCAGCAAGCTCTCGCGAAACTACCGGGTGGGCTATGGCTTGTCTCAGCATAAGAAATTGGATGACATACTGAAAGAGATCGGTCAAACAGCGGAAGGAGTTCCCACCACCATGGCAATTTGCGCCCTCGCCGTCAGGAAAAAAGTGGAGATGCCCATATCCCAGACTTTATATTCCACGCTTTTCGAGGGGCTATTGATTCCCGACGCTTTGGAACAACTGATGTTACGACCCCCTCGCTCCGAGAGGGCGTGAAGGGATAGGCGGAGTTTGATGAAAACGTGTGATCGGATCATGCGGTCGCGCCGCTCACTTTGAGTTGTTTTAGGTGGTAGATGTCGTGCGCCAGCATGCCGCGCACGACATCCATTAATGTTTGGCTGCCGTTCGTTTCATGCACACCCTGTCGTTCCCAAGCCAATGCCGGCATTAGCCTTAGAAGCTGGATGTTGAGTTCTCGCAAAGGCTTCCACACCGACACAAATAGCAGCGCAGGGATGGCTTCGTGACGTAACGCCTCGCCCCATCGCTCTTCATCGAAAGGCGGATAGGATGGATTATCCTCTGCGATGATCTTCCGTAACCGAAAAGAAAAGGCGATTTCGGCATCCACAAGATGTCCAAGGATTTGATGAGGCGACCATACATCCGGTGAGGATTGGATTTTCATCCTTTCATTAGGGGTGGCTCGCAACGCCTCTTCCAAAGCCCCGTTCATTTTTGCAAGGTTGTCCAGCGTCTCGCTGATGTTCCTGTCTGGCATAATAGTATTCCTATCCCTACATAAAAACTCTACCACCAAAGCCATCGATGTTTCTTAGTAAGGGCGTGCTCCCAACGCAATACACTCGCCAGCGCTAGAAGATTAGCTCCATTGGTTTGATCCTCGGTGATCGATGAACATGACAATGTCATATCCGATAATATCTTATGATCATAAGGGCACAGGTAACTCCACCCCCAGACCGCCGCAGGCATGTATGTATTCTCACCGCCATCCCCGTTGATATCGTCCGCCCATACTCCGTCTGCGCGATGAACATGTAGCATCCACGTTTTTACGAAAGCCATCATGTCGGCTTTGTTAAAGACGATATGAGCTTTGGCGCATTTACAGGCGAACGCCACGTTAATGGCTGCATGAGAGATATCTTCGCTGTCAGTCCCCGAGCCATCCGGTTTCGGCCAATACGACCAATCGTAAGAGCCGTCGGGTCGTATTCGAATGCGCTTTTTAAAGAACATCGCCAACCGTTCAACGCGGTTCCGATAGAGATGGTCTCGTGTGACCAAATACAACCCTAGGTTCAGCATTCCGAGTGCGTTTTGCTGATTTAGAGGGAGGGGGCCAATGGCGGGATCGGAATAGTACCCCTCCATGGGGCCCGGGCCATCATGCCAGTAGGGATCTTGCGCTGCAACGCACTCCTTGATTTTGATCAGGTATCGGGCCGCTATTTTGGAGTACGGCTTTTTAAGACGTTGCTCCGCCTTTACCAATTCGACAAACTCCATGGGACCCTCGCATATCATAGCGGTGTGAACCGCCCACACATGCCATTTGCCCGATGAGTATTCATCTGAACCCCAGCCTGCAATGGGTTTGTTGCGGTAATAATCCTTGATATGCAACACGTCATCGCGATTGGATAAAACCGTATCGAACTGATCGACAAGCTTATCAAGCCAACTGCGATCCCCGGTGGAGCGATACATATCCACATACGCCATCAGGAGATACCCCTCGCCCCACGCCAAAGTCCCCTTGGTGTTCAGAGAGGAGGAGTACCCCTGTCCGTTGTTGAGATTTGCGTCCATTCTCTCAAATAGAGAGCGAAGATTTTGCGCTTCAGCGCAAGGAGTCAGGATCAGAGCTGTTCCCAAAGTTATCAGCGCGATCAGTGAGAATCTCATTGAATGCCACAAACCATATGACCTTGACATTTGCATCGCCTCGCGTTTCTTGGCGCCTCTATGAAAGGGGGTTTGCGAATATGCCTGGCGCGCTTCCCTCGATTTCGATGGCTTTTACCGTTTTACGGTAAAAATCCGTCGGTCCGGCGCCTCCGATAATGCCATAGACATAACCCATCTCCCGCAAACCCCAGAGACATGCGATCAACAAGGATCGCCCGATACCCCTGTTTCTTTCTTTTTCAGCCACCCCCGTAGGTCCGAAGAAAGCTCTTGCGGTGCACTCGTAAGCTCCAAAGCCAAGTATTCCTCCTTTATAAATTGCAATATAAAGCGATACAGGCTTGTTGTGAAAGCCAACGGTGATTTCGTCAGCCCAGGATTGACTGAAGTTCTCTCGCACAAAGGCGCACACTTTGGATATCTCATGCGGCATGGGACGACGCACGATAATATCAAGCTCTCTCATCCTTTCAATTTCCTCGGTCAAAGATGGAAGTGAGAGCAAGTTAACGAGCATATCGGACATTTACAGGCACCTCTTTATTATATGACGCTGAAAAATGGAATTAGCTACACCTTTTTTCATAACTGCGCTTGGAATTGCAGCCATTTGGGCCAATCATTTACTCTTGCTAGAGCGAGATTGCTGTAGGTGGTGTCGTAATCGTACGGAACTGGGACATAGATCGCCAATCCATGCGAATTCGGATCCTGATATAGTTTTTGATACAGCACTGCGGAACCGATGGCGTTTTGGAGATTGTTCGCCGCAGTGACAACAGCGCTGTTGGTAGTGTTGTTCTTTATCCATTTCGCGTAATCCCACATATCCAGGTTTTCGTAATACCCGTTTGGCGAGGAGTATCCTTGGGCGTTTTGCTCCGCTTTGACCGCTGCCTGCTGAACGCCGGCTTGAGTGTCGTTATTAAGGAGAGCGTCCGCAAAGCTGTTCAATGAGGCGTTTAAATTGGTCATTTGCGCCAAGGAGACCACGGATTGCGTCACTCCCTGAGTGCCGACTAGTTGTGGGTTTTGAGAGTAGTAATTGACGGTTTGATTTACGATATCCTGACTGAACTGAAGCGGCGACATCGTGGGGTTGGCGTCCAGGTCGCTTAGAAATGTCATGTACGGATATCCGTTCGCCGGGGTGCTGTCTTCGGATCCCACTAGATAGGTGGCTTGATTTCGGATCTCATACGCTATCTCCGTCATTTGCATCAGGCACGCGTCAAAGGCGACGACATCCAAGGGTTTTGATCCAGTGAGAGCCTGTGATAGTTGCCAAGTCTCAATCTCGTTCATCGTGGTTTCATCCAAGGATACGGACCTAGGCTTGACTATGGCTGACTTGGGATACTTGGACAAACCGCGATAAACGTTCACCCATCCCTCGCCATGATCCCAGACGATAAGAGCATAGTGATTCGCCGGATAGTTCTGCTGTCCCCATGCAATAAAGTTTTGCAGTGTCTGCCAGTTACCCATATCGATGTTTGGCCCCATATCCTGCACCAACGTGGATTTGATCGTGGTGGGATCGGTGTTATGCACGATGTAATATCTGCGCGTATCCTTCCAATCGGGATTGTAACAGTTTCCGTTTACGGAATTGCATTCGTTATCGCTGCAATCGGCGCAGACACCCTGTTTCCACTGCACCACGATGTTGACATTGGATGTGGAACCGGCCTGTTCCATTTGATGGACGTTGAAGCCTCCGAAACCCTGAAGGCTATTCGCTGCGTTTAGGAACACCAGTACGGTCCAGTCAGCAGTACCGCCCTTCGGGGGCTCCGTACCGCCGCCGGAGCCGGTGGCTCCTCCTCCTCCGCAACCGGACAAAACGATCGCCCCCATCACGCCAATGAGAGATAAAAGCGCTGACTTCAGTTTTAATGACATCGAAAAACCTCTGCTTTCTTACTGTGATACTTAATGGAACGACTGCAGATCGAATCCGTAGAAGTTAACCTTTATATGAGATTTCCTGTATAATGTATTCTATCGGAATGTGGAAGTGAAGATGCTGTTATTCCTTTAACCAGGCTGTCCTTCTAAATTTTTAAATATCATACTGGCATCAAATGAAAAAAAGATTAAGTTGCAAGCACTCGAACTTGATTGCGATATCATCCACAGTTGGACATTGGTCTCCATTCCTGATACGAGAATAACATGGAGCTATCGAATTACAAGTAACAAATCTTCATCCACACCGTATATTATACAAGCATCATTCGACCCGCAACGAAGGAATGATTGAGCGTCAGTGAATAACTTGGAAAGAGCCAAACGCCATAATTCCGTAGTTCCTCTCGCCACCATATTCCAGAGGGCGTTTCGTCTGTTCATCATTCTTGTCGCCGTATACCTGATAGGCACGCGATTTGCGAATATATTGGAAGTTAGGTTTCCTATATTCGTCATTTTGCTGGCGATAATCGTCCTTGCTCGTTCGGTTCCTGTTGCGATTTCCCTCGAAAAGCCCATAACCTTCATGTCCTCGTTTGTATTCACCGCAGCGATGCTGATAAACGGTGAGATCGCCGGGCTTTGCGCCATCATCGCATGCATTGCGAATAGCAGATACTATCATCGCTCAGGTAAGTTTTACTCGCTTTTTCTCGGGGCGCAATACACCTTGGCTTCGATTGCGGCGAAAAGAGTTTTCGCATTTTATACGGGGGAACGTACAATAGAGCCGAAACTCAATTCGCAGGACTTTATTGCGATATGCTTGGGAGTGGCTTGTTTTCTCATTCTTAATATCATTTTGACCGGCCTTGGTAATATAGGTACGAGATATGCAAAGTGGAATTACGCTCGCTCCATACTGCGGGCTCAGGCTTTGGCATATACGTTGAGTTTCCCTCTATCAATACTCATCATTATGGCATACCGTTCCTACCACATGCTTTCCCTTCCTATTCTCGCCATCTTTCTGTTGGTTTGCGTGCATGCGGTTCGGATGAGCATAGAGAACAGGAATCTTGCGCATCAATTGTTTGCGATCAACACGCTCGGAGGGGTGTGCATATCAAGTAGTAAGACTGAAGAACCCCTCATAAGGTTTCTTGAAATCTCCAGAAACCTTATTGCGCATGAAAGCGCTATCATATGGATGTGGGATGACGCTCAAACAACGCTGCAGGCGCGTATGCATTCGCCCGACATATTATCACCGCCAGATCCCTCATTGGCGGCGCCGGGTTCTCTCATTTATCGCATCGCTCGGAAATCGCACCCAATGATTATTTCCGATATCAGCAAGGAGCATCGTCAACCTGGCAGGCATAACCCCGCCTCATGGATCCTCTGCCCCATCATGCTCCATGGGACGATCATAGGGGTCGCTCATTTCATACGCAGCGCTTCGAGACCATTTACCAAGACGGAGCTTGGCAGGATAACGCCGCTTCTGCCTCAGGTGGCGATCGCGTATGAGAGCGTTAACATACGGATTTTGATGCTTCGTTACCAGGATATGGCTATTACGGATGGCTTGACCGGTCTTCTTAATCACCGTAGGTCCCATGAGATACTCCGTCAGGAGATAAAACGCGCCAAACGATATCAACGGCCGCTCTCCATTTTGATGCTTGATGTGGATTCCTTCAAGAGTTTCAATGACACCTTCGGGCATCCTCAGGGCGATGTGCTGCTCTGTTCCATCGCGAAAATCCTCAAGAGTAGCGTGAGAAACGTCGATTTCGTTGGAAGGTATGGAGGGGAGGAGTTTGTCGTAATTCTTCCGGAAACCATACGTTCGGACGCCTTTATTTTGGCGGAGAGAATCCGCGAGGCAATCGCATCCGAACCGTTTAGCGCTGGGGGGCAGGTTATCTACAAGACCGTCAGCATCGGAGTGGCGTCTTTTCCTGATGACGCCGTGGAGCCAACGGAACTCGTGCAAATGGCGGATGAAGCGCTCTATCGAGCCAAGCGAGCAGGCAAAAACTGCGTTCTGGTTGCATAGGGCTAGCCAACATCTTTTCGTGTTAGCTTGTAAATAAAAATCAACAGCCAAAGCATTCCCGCCAAATATGCGAATCGCAAGACGCCGAGCATTTGATCCATTGCATTCATCCTCGTGAAAACCGCACCCTTCAGTAAGATAATTGCATATCAAGCTTGTTTTTTGCATCATACGCCAAAAAACGTCAATAGCTTGCATCTCATTAATTATCCTTTTGTCTCCGGTGTTAACCCCATCTTGTTTAACCTTTCCCGCCACTCGTTACGTATTAAAACCGATAATTGAGAGAGACACATCTCATTTTATCCATCCAAGGTGGGATTGCACAGCGCGAGCATTTTGGATAACGTTTTTCCATGATGAATAGTTCGTTCACGAGGAGAGGAAAATGAAAAACAGAGCCTTCACGGTATTTGAATTGCTAATTATAATCGCTATAATAGCAATTCTCGCAGCGTTTCTCCTGCCGGTTTTGGCGAAGGCGCGGCAAAGATCAAACCTTATCACTTGCGCCAGCAACGAGCATCAAATTGGCATGGCGATGCTGGAGTATGTGCAGGATTACGATGATGTCTACCCCATGGGCATGAGTAGTTACGCAAAAACCCCTTATACCTTTCGGTTTGAGATATTTCCTTATATCCGCAATAAAAAACTATTTGTTTGCCCGTCCAATTTGGATACAAGCAAGGATTTGCAGGGCTATTCCATGGATTACGCCGTGAACGGTTGGGATAAGTTGTTCACAAGCAATTTGGGCATGAGCAGAGCGACGATTCAACGCCCAGCACGGAAAATCATGCTTTGCGAACACCGGACGAACAAGGACGCCTATTGTTACGCATGTTCGTGGTGGGGGCTGAACGATCCTTCGTTTGCTAATAAGGGATTTGCGGGGCACCTGTCACGTATGAACTGCACCTTTATGGATGGTCATGTGGTGTCGCTTAAACCGTCTGCGACCATCACGCCTTTTAATATGTGGGATTACATGAACGACAAGCCGGAACCCGCATTGGAAACGGGCATGAGCGCTTTATCCTCCCAGTTCAAGGGCTGAACCATTCGGCGGGGGGTGAGTAGGGGAGTAAGGGCCGACGGACGCACAAATTCATCGCTTGGGCGTAGTATCATACTACCGAGGTAAAAAGTAAAAGGCGACCGCTAATATCGCGTATACGACAATTAGCTGCGCCCCTTCAAGCCAATTGCATTTACCATCTCGGGCGATGAATGCGGCGATCAACGCAGAGAATCCCACAGCTATGAGCTCAAAACCGTTGAAAACAAATGGAAATGGATGCCCAAGGGGGATACTGAGGAAAACCGCGACTGGAGCGATTAAAAAAGCCATCTGAGTGGAAGAGCTAATGCAGATATTAAGGGAGATATCCATTTTGTCGCGCATCGCCATGCTGACAGCTACGGCGTGCTCGGTAGCGTTTCCGATAATGGGAATCACGATAATCCCTATGAATATTTTGCTCAATCCCAGCGCTGCCACCATAGGTTGAATGCTGCGCACTAAATTATCGCTCACAACCGCGACCAGGATGGTGGAGAGGAGAAGGATTGCCGCCGCTTTTCGGGAACTCCATAAAGGAGGGGCTACGTTGACGTTGTCATCGGTTTCGAAAAGGTTTTGATGCGTCATCATGGAAAAGATGAGGCTGCCAATATATAACAATAACAGAATGCCGGAAATCCATTCGCTCATGCCCATCAGACGTGGCGCCATCAACATCATATTGAAGGAATGATAGCTTTCAAAAGCGAAAAGCGACGGTATGATAATCGCCGTCATCGCTAGGATCAGCATTACCGTGTGGATTCCCGCTGCGTCCTCGTTGAAAGTCTGTATCTTGTAACGCAATCCACCGAGAAACATCGACAGCCCCAAGACGAGCAGAATATTCCCCATAATGGATCCGATAAGGGAGGCTCTCACCACATCCATCTCCCCTGCGCGTATGGCAATGATGATGATGATCAATTCAGTGGCGTTGCCGAACGCCGCATTGAGCCATCCGCCGAGCAGTGCCCCGACGCGTTTTGATAACTCCTCGGTCGCCATACTTATGCCGGCGGAGAGAGGCACAATCGCGAGGGCGGACGCGACAAAAACCATCCATCCCGGAATTCGCATCGTCGCTAACACCAAACTAATCGGAATAAGAAGATAAGGAATAAACTTTTTCAATAAATAATTTCCATATCTCGCAAGAGGGAAAAGGATATCCCCGTTTACTCAGAGGTATAATAAATAGGTTTCCAGTAACGGACGATCAGTTTATTCCTCCGTACGGATACATATTACACCCGAGGCAATCGTGAAAGTCAAATGATGGAGTGCCCTTTTGATCCGCTGAATGTTTGATGCGTGAAATAGGTCGCTTGTGCAACTGCCTCGTACGGATAAGAGTTTTCCATGCATAGACGATTGATACTCGCGTCCGCTTCCCCGCGACGCCGTGATCTGCTATCTCTCCTCGGTTTGCCGTTTGAAGTAATTCCCAGCGGATTGGAGGAGTCCGTAACTCTTGTGGCGCCTAGAGCCTTGGCGGAGCGCCTCGCACAAAGCAAAGCTTTGGAGGTTTGGAGCGCAAACCAAGATAGGGGAGGAATTGTGTTAGGTGCCGACACGATTGTCGCCGTTGGACCCACCACAAACCCTGTGCTTCTCGGAAAACCGGCCAATGCGGAGGAAGCTCGGGAAATGCTTCGTCATCTTTCCGGAGCGAAGCATATCGTATGCACGGGCGTTGCCATCGCCCGCGAGGCGGGGTATGGCGGGGACATGGAAATTACATCGGAGGTAATCTGCACCACGGTTAACTTTCGAGAACTGCCTCCGGAGTTAATCGACGCATATGTCGCCACAGGGGACTGTTACGACAAGGCGGGTGCTTACGGCATTCAGGGTTTCGCATCGACTTTCGTGGAATCCATTCACGGTGATTATTTCAACGTGGTGGGACTGCCTGTACAAACCGTCGCCCGCATGATGGAAAAGATCGGAATCGAATGGTGGCGCGGTGCGGACGCGTTATAGTGGCGTCATTGCCGGATAACCCGTTGTTTCTCTCGGCGCAAAGCGCGCAAATGAGGGTGTGAGATATCCTCATACCCTTTGTCGGAATGAGGATCAGTTCCCGAGACGATTATGATATCGCGGAAATCCTCCCTGCCTTGCCACGGTAAACAAGACTCCGCACTCATGTAGTGATTTACCAAAACCCTGCGATAAATTGAGGATCGATTTTTCAAGGAGCTGTGCAGCAGGAAACCATTGAAGAAAACCGCACCGCCTGAAGGAATTTCGACCGGAATCTCCTTGCTCCTCGGGATATCCTGCGTTTCATCCGCGCCATCGTATTCAGGGTTATCATGCGGCGCCCATGAGTAGAGAGCATCTTTATGCGTCCCGGGAATCACCCAAAGACAACCGTTGCGAATGGTTGCCTCGTCAATTGCCATCCAAACTCCGGTGAGGCTTCTGTCCTCGGTTGGAATGTATCTTTCGTCCTGATGATAAGCCTGTCCCGGAAATCCGGGAGGCTTGATGAACAGCATGGATTGCATGCACTTTACATTCGGACTGATTAATTCGGATAGCGCCTCGGCGATTTTCGGGTGGCGCACGTATTTCTCCATGATTGGAGAGACCTTATGCGGCATGTGGATGCAAAGATATTTAGCAAGACATTGCTCATCGGTTTCATTCTCGTCGCTTTTCGATATTCCAGGGATTTGATACGCTCCGCGACATATTTTGGTGGCTTCCGACTTTATCTCCCTCACTTCCTCCTGATTGAGAAAATAGGGGAGGATCAAATACCCGTCATGCTTGTATGATTGTAACTGTTCTTTGGTTAACATGAAAACACTCCTGTTACGAGGATTATCCGATTTCCTGAGAAATACGAGAAGCGAAGAGCGGGAGTTACCGACAACCATCCTATGAATTCTGAAGTTAAGAATGAAGACGACGGCCGGGTATTATTTTATGCGGAATTTAATCCGCCGGTTTCCACGTGAAAGGGTAATGACAAGATGATCCGAATGGGTGTTATTGGTGCTGGTTGGTTCACCACGAGGCGGCATTTGCCTGATATCGCGGCAAACAATGATATGGAGTTAACTGCGATCTGTCGACGGGATAAAGACGCCCTCGCAAAGGTACAGCAAGCTTTCCATGCCAAGTGTGTCTGGACTGATTGGAGAGAGATGCTGGACGGGTCCGAATTGGACGCCGTTCTGATAGCCACACCTCATAATCTTCATTATGAGCCCGCCAAAGCCGCATTGGAAAGAGGTTTGCACACCCTTATCGAGAAACCCATGACAATCCGTTCAGTCGAAGCCAACGAACTCTGCCGAATCGCAGCTGAAAAAAGATTGCAACTAGGCGTGGCGTTAAATCCGCCTTTTTGGGCGCATACGCATCGCATTCGAAATGCTATTCGCAATGGACATATTGGCGGGCTGGAAGCTCTTTCCATGTTTTGGTTGGGCAACGCATCATATGTGTTCGGCCAGGCTCCTCAGCCGGAAAACCTGCCAGGTTTAGTCCCTCCGACGATGTATCGCTCAGATCCGGATTTATGCGGCGGGGGATATCTGATTGATGGAGGGTCACACCTAATATCGGAGATGCTCTGGATGAGTGAACTCAAGGTGAGAAGTGTGACGTGTATCATGGACCAGTTGCCTTCGGACCGCCGCGCACTGCTAACTTTGCATATGGAGAAAGGCGTTATTGGCGCCATTAGCTGCGTAGGGGATAGTAACTATCGGAAGAGACGCGTTTTGAACATTTTTGCCGGTGATGGTGGAAGTGTAAGGATTGAGGATTTTGAATTCAAAGTGATGATCGAGAGTTCTAACCATGATATTGAATTGTTCCAGGAAAATGAGTTGCAGCCTGTTTCCGGACCGATCGATAATTTCGCGGATGCGATACTAAATCGAGACACTCTTTTCTCCAGCGGTGAGCATGGTCGGGCCGTAGTTCAGGTGGTTGAGGCCGCTTATGTGTCTGCGAAAGAGGGTCGAACGGTAGTCATCGATGGTTAAAAGGCGAGTCGATGCCTGCGCATGCCAATTCCAAGCAGCAATCCTATGGAACAAAGATTGAGAATCATATTGCTTCCCCCATAGGAGAAAAATGGGAGGGGGACGCCAGTGACGGGCATAATACCGATGGTCATTCCGATGTTCACGAAAATATGAAAGAAATACATCGAGAGAATCCCGGCTGCCAATAACCTTCCGAAATTATCCTCCGCCTGTCCCATGATAATGGCTCCTCTGGATAGGAGGATTACGTAGAGAATAATCAAAATGATGGACTCCACAAATCCCCCCTCCTCGCCAACCACGGTGAAGATGAAGTCCGTTTGGTTTTCCGGGATGAAGTTCCCGTGCGCCTGGGTGCCCTTTCCAATCCCCTTTCCCCATAACATTCCGGATCCGATCGCTATGCGGGATTGGATCACATGGTATCCGGAATCCTGAGGGTCCAGATCGGGGCGCACGAATGAATAAAGTCTTGCTTTTTGGTAGGGTTTGATGATGTTTAATTTCCACATCAGGGTGAAGAGGCAAATGCCCGATATGATGATCAGAAGCAGGTGCTTCAATTTCGCCCCTGCGATGAAGACCATTCCAAACCATATGAGCAGAAGCACCAATGAAGTGCCGAGGTCAGGCTGTTTGAAGATCAACAGCATTGGCACCCCAATGTAGGCGAAGGAACCAAGTAAGACTGGCAGTTTCTTGATATGCTCCTGGCGTTTTACCAGATAGGCTGCCAAGCAAATAATTACGAGTAACTTGGCGAATTCCGAAGGCTGCATTTGGAAACTTCCCATGGATATCCATCTGGTGGCCCCTTTTGCCGAGGATCCCACCAGGAATACCGCTGCGAGAAATAAAAGATTGACTGTATAGATTATTTTCGCAAGTCGGAAGAGTCGGGAATAGTCAAAGGAGGCTAGAACAAGCGTTCCTATCAGCCCCAGGATAATCCAAACGATCTGCTTGTCGTATAAATGCCCCGGTTTGTGTTTTGTAACGCTGTAAAGCGTTATCTCCCCCATGATGAGAAGAATGAACGTTACGATAAGGATAAGAATATCAAGGTTTTTTCGGAGTCTGCTATCCAGCATGAAAATGGTTTTTAGAATATGCGGGTTAAGGATGTATAGGGAGTCTTGAAACAAGTATACGCCTGATGAAGGTTTATTGTCAACGAAAGAGTACTGTCAGGTTTTATACTTAAATCATCCTAAGTGTTTTGGCATTTCGGCGTTAAGAAAGCCCATTAAAGAGAAAAAGCCTCCGCCATTAACCGGATTTGTGACGGAGGCTCAACTGTCATTCAGGCATTTGCAAAGATTCACCAGGCTTCAGCGTATGGATGCGAAGATTGGGAATTTGATGGGTCAAATTAGTCAGGGTGTCCGGAGTCCCTGTAAGCAATGGGAATGTACCGAAATGCATCGGAATGACGTCTCTCGATCCTATCAAATGGATCGCTTTCAT
Source organism: Chthonomonadales bacterium (assembly GCA_027459625.1). GTDB lineage: Bacteria > Armatimonadota > Chthonomonadetes > Chthonomonadales > CAJBBX01 > DTKV01. The sequence goes on along the minus strand of DAIDHP010000032.1, from coordinate 13,138 downwards.
AGCCTCAAGAGGGGACATGGTGTAATGATCTCCGATTGGGAGCATGGAGAGTTGCGGGTGATAGAGTTCTCGAATGAGTTGCATGTCGCCGAAGACGTTGGTGTCGCCTGCATGGTAGAAGGTGAATCCATCCTCTAACCGAACAACGTAGCCGATAGGCTCTCCCGCGTAAATAATCTGATCTCCGTCCGTAATGCTGCTGGTATGCTCTGCATGCACCATTGTCGCGCTAATTCCGTCATAATGTATCGTTCCGCCCTTGTTCATCGATTGGATGTTACGCACGCCTTTTTTCTCGAGCCAATGCATTAGTTCGACAATACCCACCACAGTGGCATGTGTGGATTTGGCGAGAGGTATGACATCCCCCATATGATCGAAATGGGCGTGGGTCAATAGGATTAGGTCGCATTGATCCATCTTTTTGAACTGGTCGGGGCAAGATGGATTATTTTCCAACCAAGGATCTATAATGATGCGCCTCCCCTTGATCGTCTCGATTAAAAATGTGGCGTGTCCTAGCCACGTGAACTTGTGTTTGGTTTCAGACATTTTCTTTCCTCCACGAATGGAATATCCGAGGGTTTGAGTGCATAATTCGTCACAATGCTGAAAGGGGACAATTAATCCCATACTCTTAGCGTTAGGATGAATGTGGCTTTCCCTTGAATTGATTGTACATAAAATGATTTTGTATCCCACTATCCAAGCATAGTGCAAGATCCAAAAAACGAATTCGGCAATCACCTGATTTACCATAATATATATAGATCATAATCAGGAGGTTTGTATCATTTCCTGAGTAATTCCCTCGTTCGGATTTCTTTTTTCTAGATGGCGGGCGAAATGACCGTTGGAGCATTGCTTGCTTTTTCACGTGGTTTGACTCGCCGCACTCCTCATCTTTCAACTTCCGATGAAAAATGCTCGTTCATACGTGCATCCTGCGATTGACAGCGGAGCCACTATCCGTATATAATATAAACCTTGATGTTTTGCATCCGTCGTCATGGAGTGAGTTACGCAAGCGATTACGGTTTATGTGAAATCATTCCGAACCGCTTGGATGTTGTTTCAGGCGCATTGGATGCATCGTACTCGGTAACAACCATGGATTTTTCAAGGGAGAAGCTATGCGAATTCGTGACAAGGAGATTCACAGAGCGCGAAAGCGTGATGAGGATAGGTTGAAAGCTAAAATCAAGGCGGCGAAGACTCCGATGGTCCAGCCTGCTCCCAATCGATCGCGCTCTAAAAAATCGGCATCCTAAGCTCATTCATATGAGATGAAAAAGCCCCGTTGTGTCACACAGGGGCTTTTATCATGAGGGTTTCCGGATGAGAGTCGATTTAAAAGGAAAAGTTGTTGTTATCACCGGAGCATCCGCAGGCATTGGCAAAGAGGCGGCGCTGCTTTTCGCAAAAAAGGGCGCTCACGTCGTGCTCGCTGCCAGGCGTTTGGAGCAATTACAGACGGTGGATCGTGATATCACCGCATTTGGCGGAAAAGCGCTGTACGTTTCCACGGATGTGGCGGAGAGAGAGCAAGTTCAGCGATTATTGAACGCAACCCTCGAGCATTTCGGAAGAGTGGATGTTTGGATCAATAACGCAGGCAGTGGATTGGTGGGCACTGTGGAACAGACCACTCCGGAAGAGATGGATCGTCTTTTTCGAGTGAACTACATGGGTACGTTTCACGGTTGCCAAATAGCCTTGCAACAGATGCGAAGGCAAAATAGCGGACATATCATCAACGTATCCTCCATGGCGGCGCGGCTCCCTTTGGCTTTGCACGCTTCCTACGCCGCCACAAAAAGTGCGCAATGGATATTCACCGAGGCGCTCGCCGCGGAATTGGCCTCCACCCCCATCAAGGTTAGTGTCGCCCTTCCAAGTTTCACGGAAACGGAATTTTCCCGAGCAATGATCCATAAAATCCCGGATTCCTCCAAGAGCATGATACATGGGGCGACACCGGAACAGGTGGCACGAAAAATCGTCCAATGCGCTGAGCGACCGCGCCATGTGGTGATGTTCATACCCATTCCCAAACTCACTCTAATGTTTTTTGATCTGTTTCCCGGGGTGTGGCGATTTATCATGCGGAAGTATATCCTCATTCGCACCGATGGCAAGGGGGTTCCACCGCCTCCGACGCATCCATAAAACACATTCCCTGCTTATCGAATTTTTCAACACAATTCATTGCCTATAGTTGCACATCATCTTGATCGCGTGCGGCGTTTTTCAAATCCTCCCTCATTCGACGATAGGTAATGATGGGCAAATCGCAGGGAATCAGTTTTTCAACCATCTTCAATGAGGTGGCTATGGGGATTTGAGAGCATACCACGCGTTCATCCTCTTTTAGCACCTTAATGCTATAGATACGGTTCAAGCCGTTGATGATCTGTTTCAATCCGGGGATATTGATGAAGTTCTGACATGTGCGCATGTAAATCATCGTTTTTGAATCGTCTACGGGAGCAAAAGCGACGAATATTCTAAATTTGATGGTTATCCAGTTTTGCCAGATATTGGGGAAAATAAAGTGGATATGCTGTCGATTGTCATCAGGCGGGGGGAGTTGATCCGCCTTCAATGGAATCTGACCCTTGTCCACCTCATTGTAAACCCAGAACTGAATCTGATTATCCCTAGCCACCTGAACGGGACCGTTTACAAGTGTTCGATTACCTCTGCCAATGGATTTCCGGTGAACGTATGGCAGATGCACCAAATCTAGCTGGTTCTCCACCGCTCGGGAATAATGCACCCTCCATAAATGCTTGGAAGTGGAGCCTGAAAAGGTGTCATCCAAGTTACCGAAGAAAGGCGGTTCAGTGGGATTAGGCGCGGAATGCCCCCACCAAATGAATATCATACCGAACTTTTCCCGGACAGGATAGGATTTGACACGAAAACCCTCTGGTATTCTCGCGCTTTTTCCATTCGCCGGTATTTGCGTGCCCCTTCCATTATTGTCAAAATGGAAGCCATGAAATGGGCATATCACTTCATTGTCGCAACATTCGCCTAAGGATAACGCTGCGCCTCTATGGGCGCAGATGTCCTGCAAACAGGACAACTCTCCAGCATTGTTTCGCCAGAAGACTAGTCTTTCTCCTAGTCTTATCGTTCCGTAAGGTTTGCCGCGCCGAACCTCTGCGCTTGTTAAGACCGCATACCACTGATCTCTTATCACTCATATCACCTCAGCTATAATATCGGTTCTTGATACGTTTATTCATCACGAATATTTCCATGACTGAAGCATTGTTTGGACATTCAATTGCATTACCTTATAGTGTGAGTTGATGTTTTCAACACCTTGGAAGATATCCATGCATAGGAGCATATGTACGTGGAATGGAGAAAGCAGCGGAGATAATTAAACGATAACAACATCCAATCCCGCTTCCGTCAGGCTTTTTCTATCATTTTCCTGTATTCCTTTGTCAGTCATAAGCATGCGCGCGGCCTGAATGGGTGCCACTGAGGCGAAGGCGATCTTCCCGATTTTGCTCGAATCCGCCGCTACGATGCATTCCGAAGCGCATTGCATCATGCGCTTTTTTATTTCCGCTGCGTCGAAATCCACCACTGTATACCCCGAGGCGATATGCACCCCGTTAAAGGAGAGAAACGCCTTATCGACATGGAAGGAGTCGAGAAAACGTATCGCCAAGGGTCCCAAAGTCGCTCTTCGTCTGGGTTGAATGGAGCCTCCGATTAATATAACCTCGATACCTGGCGAATCCATTAGCTCCTGAGCGTTTACAAGCGAGTTCGTCACAACCGTTAACGCAGTTTTTTCCTTGAGTAGTAATGCAATCTCATGTACCGTGGTGCCCGCATCCAAGAGAACCGTTTCGCCGTCCTTCACTAAGTTCGCTGCAACGCGAGCGATGGCTTTTTTCTCGTCGAAGTGCATAACCTCCCTTTGAGCGTAGGGCGGTTCGAAAAGAGTTGCACTGAGAGCGATGGCGCCGCCATGCGTTCTTCGAAGCAATCCCTGCTCCTCAAGCCTTGCGAGATCGGCACGGATGGTTGGGGCGGAGACGCTAAAGCGGGATGCAAGTTCCTCCACCGTCACCTTGCCATTTGAATGAATACGATCTAGTATGCTGCGCTGCCGCTCTTCGGCGAACAACGATCCCTTAAAATTACCCTCGTTCCGAACCATATCGTCACGTGTTCTTTCGTTTACTTGCGTTTTGGCTATTGATTATTTTCGTATTATAGCGTATCATGTGAGATAATAAAAACGATTGAGAAAAATAGCGCTCCTCACAAGGTTTTTTTTAGGAGATGTGGCGCGGATATAGATTAATGAAACCGTTTCAGATTTCCGGCGAATATGCAAAAAAGAAACGGGATCATAAAGTGAATGTTCCTCCGGCAGGAATGATTGAAAAGTTTTCAGTTTTTACTTCAATGATGGTGTGGTTCCCTCCTATGTGAGGGTTTGGCGCGGTGAAGGAAGGCGAACGGAAATGAATGAGATTACAGGCGAATACTTGTTGGGTTTGTCCCGCAACTTTATGGAAACCAGAGTTCTACTCACCGCTTCGGAATTGGATGTGTTTACGCACTTGGCGGACCATCCGCAACCAGCGGCGGAACTTGCGAGGTCATTAAAAGCGGAGGAGAGAGGCGTGAGGACGCTCATGGATGCTCTTGTCTCCATGGGGGTGGTGGAAAAGGACAATGGGGTCTACTCCATCACCGATTCCGTTGCGTCGCTGTTGTCCTCTCATTCGGAACAATCCATTTTGCCGATGATCCATCACGCCTCGCATATGTGGAATTCATGGTCCAGGCTTACAGCGGTTGTACGTCCAAATCCTGAACTGAACGAAACCATGACGCCGGATGGCTTGCAGGCGTTTATCGGAGCGATGCACGTTATCGCCTCGCCGCAGGCTGACAGGATCATCAGAGATATCAACCCGGGCGACGCCAAAAATCTTCTTGACATAGGTGGTGCCTCCGGCACCTACACTATTGCATTCCTGAATGCGTCTCCGCATCTAAAAGCGACTATTTTTGATCGCCCCAAAGTCATAGAGATGGCGCAAAAAAGACTATCGGAATACGGATTACTTGATAGAGTGACCTTGGAACCGGGGGATTTCTATGAGGATCCCCTTCCGAAGGGATATGATCTCGCGTTTCTATCCGCCATAATACACCAAAACAGTAGGAATCAAAATCTGGATTTATACCGGAAAGCTCATGCCGCGCTTGAGCGCGGTGGAAGATTGGTTATACGAGATCATGTGATGTCTCAAGATCACACGCATCCGAAGACAGGTGCGTTGTTCGCCATCAATATGCTGGTCGGAACCGAGGGAGGGGGGACATACGCCTTTACGGAAATCCGGGAAGATATGGAATCCGCAGGTTTCGTTCGGATCGCTCAGTTGCAATCGGACTCAAACATGAACGGGCTTGTGGAGGCTTACAAGCCATAAGTCTTTTTCATCAATATACATAATTACAAATTAAATCAACGGAGTTGCTTCTATGCCCAAATCAATAACCATCCATCCCTCGGACGTGCGAAAATCCGGATGGCTGGAGTTCAATCAAATCCCAATCAATCAATACAATAAATCGCTCGCGGAGGAACTGGATCATTTCACCGCTGATGATCTAAAGCGGATATTGCGTGATATGTTGTTCATACGCTCTTTTGAGAACATGTTGACGGAAGTAAAAAAGAATCAAATGTTTGGCGGCATCGCATATAACCATAGAGGCCCCGCGCATCTATCCATTGGGCAAGAGGCCTCCGCAGTGGGGCAAGCGTTCCTGCTCGGTCCGGAGGATCATATTTACGGCAGCCATCGAAGCCATGGAGAGATATTGGCCAAGGGACTCTCCTGCATCGCCAAGATGGATGAACAATCCTTGATGAAGATAATGAAGGAATACCTAGATGGCAAGCCACTGAAGGTGTTAGAGACTCAAATTCCCGGAGATCCGGAATCCAAGTCTCCGCAGAACGTAAAGGAACTTGCGATTGACTTCCTACTTTACGGTACTTTGGCGGAGATATTTGGCAGAGAGGCGGGCTTCCAAATGGGTATGGGGGGCTCCATGCACGCCTTCTTCACACCGTTCGGGGTCTATCCCAATAACGCCATTGTTGGGGGATCCGGTGATATTTCCGTCGGTGGTGCGCTTTTCAAGAAGGTGAATTTAAAACCTGGAATCGTTATCTGCAATATCGGTGACGCCTCGGCAGGTTGCGGTCCCGTGTGGGAAGGACTCTGTTTTGCTACCATGGACCAGTTCAAAACCCTTTGGGATGAGGCTCACAAAGGCGGATTGCCATTGATCATGAACTTCGTCAATAACTTCTACGGCATGGGCGGCCAACCTGTCGGCGAAACAATGGGATTCGGAATCCTTGCACGCTTGGGTGCGGGATTGACGACAGATCAAATGCATGCCGAGCGCGTGGATGGTTATAATCCGCTTGCGGTGATAGACGCCATTGCGAGGAAGAAAGCCCTGATAGAACGTGGAGATGGACCGGTCTTGCTGGATACTCTTACATACCGATTCACCGGACATTCGCCCTCAGACGCCTCATCCTACCGCACCAAGCAGGAGATTGACGAATGGCAGGAGGTGGATTCCATCATAACTTTCCGCCAGGATTTGATTGAGAATGGCGTTTGCACCGATGAAGAGATCGAAAAGATGCAAGCGCTAGTGGATGGAGTGATACTGCGGATATACAAAAAGGCGATCGACTTGAATCTCTCACCGAGGGTTGATCTCTTTACAGAAAAATGCCTGTTCGAGCGAACGATGTTCTCCAACAAGCGAGTCGAATCGATGGACGAGACCCGCAAGCCCGAAACGCTTCTTCCAATCGACGAAAATCCGCGCGCGAAACTGCTCGCATCAAGGGAGCGTTCCGGGATTGGAGCGGACGGTAAGCAGTTGCCTAAGAGCAAATGCATTGGCATAAGAGACGCACTCTATGAGGCTATTATCGACCGTTTCTACAAAGATCCCACGCTTGTGGCTTACGGCGAGGAGAACCGCGACTGGGGAGGGGCTTTTGCAGTGTATCGTGGACTCACGGAGGCTTTGCCCTATCATCGTCTCTTCAACAGCCCCATCTCCGAAGGCGCGATTATCGGCTCCTCCGTGGGATATGCATTGGAGGGTGGCAGAGCGTTAGTGGAGTTGATGTATTGCGACTTTCTTGGCAGGGCCGGAGACGAGATATTCAATCAGCTTTCAAAGTGGCAATCCATGTCTGCTGGCTTGCTGAAAATGCCGGTTGTGGTGCGAGTGTCCGTCGGCAGCAAATACGGGGCGCAGCATAGCCAGGATTGGACCTCTCTATGCGCCCACATACCCGGCTTGAAGGTTGTTTTTCCCGCCAGTCCTTATGATGCCAAAGGTTTGATGGCTTCCGCATTGGTCGGGACGGATCCTGTCATCTTTTTTGAGAGCCAGAGGATATACGATCAACCGGAGCTATTCCATCCGGGCGGAGTTCCGAAGGAGTATTATGAGATCCCCATTGGAGAGCCAGATATCAAAATGATTGGCGACGACATCACCATCCTTTCCATTGGCGCCACGCTCTACCGTGTTCTGGACGCTGTGAAGGTTTTAGAATCCGATTACGGGATTAGCTGTGAGGTGATCGACGCGCGTTCCATCGTACCTTTCAATTACAATAAGGTGATACAGTCCGTTCGCAAGACCGGCAACATATTACTGGTGTCCGACGCCTGCGAAAGAGGTTCCTTCCTGCACACCATGGCCTCGAATATTTCGGAATTCTGCTTCGACGATCTTGACGCGCCTCCGATGGTACTTGGCGCGAGGAATTGGATCACTCCGGCGGATGAGGTGGAGGAGAGTTTCTTCCCGTTCCCTAATGATATTTTGGATATGATTCACGAACATATTCTGCCTTTGAAAGGCTATGAAGTAAAGCGTTCATGCAATAAGGAGGATCTAATGCGCCGGAATCACAATGGCGTTTAAGTCTGCGGATTCCGATCGGGGAGGGGGCGCATTTGACACGCCTCCTCCCCGTTTTCTATAATTGGGCGAAAAGGAAGAGTTTCGACAAATGTTGCATTTGCATGACACTATAGTCGCCATAGCCACTTCCCCCGGTGAAGGGGGAATCGGGGTCATTAGAATCTCAGGTGCTAAGGCGATAGATATCGCGGATCGGTTATTCGTATCGAAGGGAAAGCTTTTACGAGAGCGACCTTCGCACACTCTTCATTACGGAAGGATCGTTTCTCCAAAATCGAACGAGGTTTTGGACGATGCGGTCGCCTCACTGTTTCGCTCACCTCATAGCTACACGAAGGAGGATGTGGTGGAGTTATCCTGTCACGGCGGGCCGGTGACGCTATCCCTGGTGCTGAATCTCTGCATCGAAGAGGGGGCGCGAATGGCCGAGCCTGGCGAATTCACCATGAGGGCATTTCTGAATGGCGGAATGGATTTGGCGCAGGCGGAAGCGGTATGCGATCAGATTCGCGCCCGAACTGTGGCGTCGCAACGAGCCGCAGTTCGTCAAAGAGAAGGCGAGTTATCCAAAAGGGTGGAGCGGTTGAGAAGCGATTTGGTTGGCGTTCTCGCTTCGATAGAGGTGACTTTGGATTTTTCCGAGGATGTGGGCGATCTGGACTATCCGGAGACGGAGAGGCGCATCGCAGAACTGATTCGCGAGACAGAGCGATTGATAAGTATGGGGGGAGCCGGCAGACTTTTACGCGAGGGGGTACGCATAGCAATAGCGGGGCGACCAAATGTGGGCAAATCGAGCCTGATGAACGCATTGCTAAGGCAGGATCGCTCCATTGTGACACCGTTGCCCGGCACCACGCGGGATGTAATCGAGGAAACGATAAATCTCAAGGGCATTCCCGCTTCGATCGTGGATACGGCGGGCTTGAGGGAGACACGGGATATTGTTGAAAGTATCGGGGTGGATCGGGCGAGGGATACGCTCAAGAATTCGGAATTGGTGATCCTGCTGGCGGATGCCGTGACAGGGTGGAGTGAGGAGGAGAATGGGATTTTGTCATCGCTTTCGGGTGTCAATGTGATTCCTGTTCTCAACAAGATGGATATGGTTTCCGAAGAGGAGAGGGATCGATGTTTGATAAGGCTCCGCGAAGCGACATCGCAATCTCTTAGTTTAGCGATTTCCGCGTTAAATGGCGATGGGGTTGAGGAACTGGAGGATGCTATATATCTGATGATAACCGGAGGGGTTATCGCTTTAGCGGAAAGCGCGTTGATCACAAATTCCAGACATATTCAAGCGTTACAATTCGCTGTTGATGCATTGCGAAGGGGGTTGGAAACGACACGGAGGAGACTTCCACCGGATTTTATCTCCATTGACCTCCGCGCCGCTTTGGACGAAGCGGGTAAGATTACGGGCGAGACAGTTACGGAGGATATCATTCACCGTATTTTTCAGGATTTTTGCGTGGGAAAGTAGATCGGATGATCTTATATCCATCTGATCCAAGGCTAAAGTGCAATCTTCACGCGTTGTTTTGTATGAGAGGATTCAATTGCGCCGAACACCATCGCAAGGCTTTGGATGTTATCATGGCATTCCCCCATGGGCGTAGCATCGGTTTTTAATGCGTTTAAAAAATCGAGAAGGGAACCGGAGATGCCTCCGGGTGTCATGGAGTCAGGAAGGATATCCTCCGCTTGCATTTTGGAATGGAAACCACCCGTTTCCACGACTTTTTCAGCCTCGATGAGGTTGTCTCCGTCCCATATCGCCGTACCCTTGGGACCAACGGCTCTCCATTCGCACTCCCATGATGTCATCATGCCTTCCGCGCACCAACTTCCTCTATAGGTGTATCGTAATCCGCCCTCCATTTCGAATATCGCCGTGGCGCTTGCATCCCCTTTGTACCAACTCCATGCGGGATTGAACTCCTCGCAATATACGGCTAAAGGCTTGCGTTGGCACAGGTAGCGAGCGGTGTCGAATGTGTGGATCGCCATGTCCAGTACAAGCGGACTTGGCATTTCATCACGAAAGCCTCCGAAGTGGGCGCCAATATAAAAATCCGAATTTAGGATGCCTATCTCTCCTATTGCCTGGTCTATGAGCTTTCGATAGGCGTGAAGGCGGGCGTCGTATCTTCGGCTTTGGCTTACCATGTAGAGCTTGCCTGATTTCTCCGCCGCGGCCACCATCTCTTTTGCCTGCTCCATACTTGCGGCCATAGGTTTCTCCCCCAGCACGGGTATGCCAGCATTCAAAGCCGTCAACGTTACGTCATGATGCGCTTCCGGTACGGTGACGTCAACCACGAAGTCTGGTTTGGTTTCCCTAATAGCCTCGCCAAGGTCATCGCCGATGTGAATATCATCAAGTTCTCTTTCCGCTGCGGCATTTCTTGCTGCTTCGGGACGGATGTCCACCCATCCAACGATCTCCGTTTCAGGATTTTTCTTGAGATTATCTCCCCAAGCTTTGCCCATTCCTCCTGCGCCGACTATCAACGTCTTGAACATGATTGTATCTCCCTTATATCGAGATGTATCGCATGTGCTTGCTTATGAATTATGCCCGCTTATGGTAAATGCAGTCAACACATTTTTATCTTCAATAAATGGGCTTTCAACATCGTGGGAAACTCTTCATTGGCTCCGCAAATTCTATAGGACGGGTATGGTAGAATAGAATGTTTATAAGACCAGTCTACATAAGGAGGCATGCCATGATGCATGATCAGTTGTGGAAGGAGATGCTTGGATTTTTCCTGCCGGAGACTTTGGCTCTCCTGCAGCCGGAAGTCGCTCTCGATATCGACATTGGGCATATTCGGTCGCTTAACAAGGAGTTGTTCACCCACGGACCTTGGGGCAGGCGTCGCGAGCCTGATGTGTTAGCGGTTGCCCCGTGGAGAAGCGGGCTTGGTTCGACTCTGGTGCATTTGGAGGTACAGGCGAGAAGATCCAGAGCCTTTCCCCGCAGGATGTGGGAGTACTTCATGATGCTGACGCTTCGCGAGAAGACGCCCATCCTTCCCTTGGCATTGTATCTCTGTCACGGCGATGGGATCACGGAGGAGGGTCAAGATGCGTTGTTGCACGGCAAAACGGTGAGCGTGTTTCGCTACACGGCGATTTATCTACCCGATTTGTGGGAGGAGGACTACTGGGACGAAGGCAACGTTATAAGCCCCGCCATATGCTCCTTGATGGGGAGCCGTACTCGCGGTAACCTTGAAAGAAGGGTTCGGGCTTACGAGCGGATTGCCTCACGCCTGTCGAGGAGGAGAGGTGTTCCGTTCTTTTGAACATGGTGGATCAGTACCTATGTCTTAACGATCATGAGACTGTGGAATGGAACGCGTGGATGGAAAAAGAGAGATCGAAGGAGGTAAGGAGAATGTTGACTCAATGGCATGTGAAGGGTATAGAGGAAGGAAAGACACTGGGCAAGGCGGAAGGCAAGGCGGAAGGGAAGCGAGAGACGCTGCTCAGACTTATGCGGATTAAGTTCGGTCAGATACCTGATAGCGTGGAAACGTTGATAAATGGCATTAACAATCTTGAAATGCTGGATGAATTGGCGGACCGGGTACTCTTCGCTAATTCATTGGAGGAGATGAAGCTTGACTCCTTTTAATTCAGCGCCCAATCCCATCGATATCAAATAGCTCGCCACGATTCCAAATGGGAATGGAAGTGAATTATGGAAGAAAGCATATCCGGTGTGCTATATTGAATAGGCAACTTGGATTTGCAGGACATTGCAAGTTGAAAACATGATCGAACGCAAGCCTGGGTGCTTGCGATATTTGCGCATCGCCTTTTGGCGTAAAGGAGGATTCTGTTAATGCGAAAATCATCCAAATGGTTTTTGGCTAGCCTTGTTTTTTGCGTTGCGTCCGCCACTGTATCGTTCGCGGCTAAGGATTCGATCATCAGCGCCCCGTGGGGTGCGGTGAGAGGCAAGCCAGTTAAAATTTACACTTTGCGAAATTTGCACGGTATGGTGGCTCGGATAACCAATTACGGTGGAATTGTTGTTTCGCTCACTGCGCCGGGTCGCAACGGCAAAATGGCGGATGTGTTGCTCGGCTTTGATAACGTGAAGAATTATGTCAAAGAGAGCCCTTATTTTGGGGCGCTCATCGGAAGATATGGGAACAGAATTGGCAACGCACAATTCAAGCTGGATGGTAAAGTTTACAAACTGGTTGCGAACGAAGGGAAGAACCAGTTGCACGGGGGAAAAGTCGGATTTGACAAGCGGATATGGAACGCTACCCCGAAAATGACCACTCAGGGTCCGTCTTTGATCCTGACGTTGCTTAGCAAGAACGGGGATCAAGGTTTCCCGGGTGATCTTCATGTGAAGGCGATTTACACCCTTACCAACAGCAATGAGTTACGCATCAACTTCACTGCAACCACCGACAAACCCACTATCGTGAACCTGACCAACCACTGTTATTTCAACCTGGCCGGGGCGGGAAGCGGCACAATTCTCAATGAGATGATGCAGATCAACTCCAAGAAAATCGTGCTTGTGAACAAGCAGATGATCGCCACGGGCAAATTGGAAAACGTCAAGGGCACACCCTATGATTTTACTAAATTCACCCGTATCGGTGCGCGTATCTTCGATAACAATCAGCAGCTCAAATACGGGCTGGGTTATGATGAGTGCTTCGTGATCAATAAGCCGTTAGGCGAGTTTGGCTGGATGGCGCGAGCGTATGATCCCAAATCAGGAAGAGAGTTGGAAGTCCTCTCGAACCAACCCGGTGTTCAATTCTATTCCGGCAATCAGATCAAGAAGCCCATCATTGGAAAGGGCGGAAAAGTCTACAAGCGGTTCGCCGCTTTCACCTTGGAGCCGGAGGATTATCCGGATGCTCCTAATCATCCTAATTTCCCATCCTGCGTTCTTCGACCGGGACAAGTTTATCATCATTTGATGATCTACAGATTCTTGATACACAAGTAAGTTATATGATAGGCGCGGGCTTCGGACCCGCGCCTTTTTCTGTATGCCGGGCATGTTCATGCTCTCGGAGGTGCAAGTCCTCTACGGTGCAGGAAACCGTAACCGTTAAGCGAAGGC
>DAIDHP010000031.1 GCA_027459625.1 Chthonomonadales bacterium | reverse complement strand
CTGATTCTGTTGCCCATTGCGTCGTAGGAGAAGCTCTCGGAGTAGGGGTTGGTACCGGTGCGAACCTCCTGTGTCAGTTCGTTCATTGAGTCGAAGGAGTAGCTCACCGCGCTTCCGTCGGCCTCGGTCACCCCCGTCCGTATCTCGTCAGCGTTATATGTGTATGTGAACGAACTGAGAACCGTCCCGCCCAAGGACTTGTTTATCACGCTTGTCAGTTCGCCGTCAGAGTTGTAAGCGTTTGTCACCGCGCAGCCGTTGGGAAGGGTCTCGCCGGTTACGTGTCCGTCGCCGTCGTACGCGTAGGTGGTCGCGCCTGCGGGGTCCTCACGGTCAGGACATTTCCGATTCCGTAGTAGGTGTAACTCGTCGAGTACCCGTTCGCATCCCGCACAGAGGTTTCATTGTTGTTGCTGTCCCAGTAATACGCCGTCGTATATCCGGAGGCGTCAGTCTTGTCGTATATGCAGAACGTGCCGGTTTCATTGTAATAGTAATACTTCGTGGCGTTTCCGTTGGGATCGGTGTATGATGTGATGTGGTAATTGAGGAAGGTCATACTATGGTATGAGGATAATGCATTTCCTGCCGGCATGTTCGTGTTCTCAACTTATGGGTCGCAATGAAAACACGTATTGCAAAAAAGGTCTTGCTGGATTACATCGAACGTTGGCTTACGCATTTGAATCCGAAGAGTTTGGCTCTCGCCCCTCGGCGCGGATTGGACGCCAATGATAGGATATCACTATTGAAAGAGGTTGTCAAGGCGTTTTACGAATATTCAAAATTTAAAGTGAGCAACCTTAAGCTCTTTCTTCATTCCTCCATAAGTTCAATCTGTTCACCGACGCTTGCTCAATTCGAACACGCATGGCTTACCGCTAATGCGTTATTCCGGTTTCACAGTGGTTCGTTCCTCACATATGATTATTTGCCGTTGCCCTATTTCATCTGAATCGGGCGGAGTTCACCCCAAGGCATCTTTCACTTTGGATAACATCGCAAATGTGTCAAAATAGAGTGAATATCCATGGGGATGCCTTCGCCTTCCCATAGCTTCTCCAAATTAAGATATGTCAATGTCACCCATCGAGCCTCAACCATGAAAGAAGTTGAACTCTACCCCGCTCTTCTTGCGTTTCTGACGGATCAAGGGTTCGAGGTGCGCAGCGAAGTGCACCATTGCGATTTGACAGCCAGTAAAGGCGACGAACTTGTTATCATCGAGTTGAAGCTTAATCTCAATCTGGCATTGCTCGTTCAGGCGGCCAAAAGACAGAGATTAACCGACCATGTGTATGTGGCAGTCCCCAAGCCGTCCGCAAAAACGGATGCGGAGCGATGGAGAGGGGTGCATCTTCTTCTGCGCAGGTTGGAACTGGGATTGTTGTATGTGGATATGTCGCAGGAAACGGCGCGTGTGGAGATAGTGTTCCATCCTCTACCGTATCATAAAAGGCGCACTCCAATGAAACGCGCCGCCCTGTTGAGAGAGATCGCCGCCCGTTCCGGAGATTTTAACGTGGCCGGTTCCGTCAGGCGGCAGCTGATGACCGCCTATCGCGAATCCGCGCTCCTTATCGCGTATCGTTTGGAGCAATTGGGAGAGGCATCCCCTCGAACACTGAGGAAGAGCGGAACTTGTCCCGGAACGCAATCCATTCTTGCTCATAATTATTATAAATGGTTTGACCGAGTGGGGCGTGGAACCTATCGTTTGACGGAGATCGGGATATCAGCCGTTTCCGAAAATTCGGTTGTGCTTCAGGAGATACTTCGCAAACAATCAAGTTAGGAAGGGGTTCATTTGTGAAAAAGACATTCGTTATCCTCTCGGTTTTAATAGGCGTTTTGGCATGGAACCCATCAAACGGTTACCCCGAAGCCAATCGCATCCCTGCGCAATTTCGCGGAAAGGTGATTCGAAGCAGAGTCCGATATTTTCCCTACAAACTCCTGGCTCTGACTTTTGACGATGGTCCCGACCCTCGAAACACCCCCATCGTTCTCAATGCGTTGAAAAAATATAACGCTCACGCCACATTTTTTGTCATTGGGAGCGAAGCCATCCATCATCCGGAGTTGTTGCGCATGATCGTTGCCGGCGGGAACGAGATAGGAAGCCATAGTTACACCCATCCGGCGCACCCATCCCCCGCGCAAGCTATCCAGGAGCTGGACAAGACCGCTGCCGTGATCCGAAAAGCCACGGGCGAAACTCCCGTATGTTACCGCCCTCCCTATGGTATCATCCATAACAGCCTGACGCAACTCGCCTTGAGAAGGGGGTACGCCGTATTCCTCTGGACCATCAGTTCCGCCGACACCCGTCCCGTGAGCGTGATGACTCTTGCCAATAATGTGATCCATACGCCTAACCCGGGTGACATCATTCTCATGCATGACGGTCCGGGCCATATTCGCACCACGCAGGCTGTTCCAATCATCCTTTCGCAACTCACCCGAATGGGTTTCAAATTCGTCACCCTTCCGCAACTGCTTCAGGCGTGGAGTGCGTGGGAGCGAAGCCACCCCCGTGATATGTCTAGATCCATGGATAGGTCTCATTCCTATCGGTTGAGGTGAACCGCATGCCGGTTCCCGCCAAAAAAACCGCCGTTCCCATTATCTCGAAAGGGAACGGCGATTTACTTTGGATAACAATTTCAAATTTCAAAGAGGAGCTATTTCCCCGCTCCGAATCGCGCACCAACCACATCCCAGTTCACTACATTCCACCATGCTTTGAGGTAGTCGCCGCGTCGGTTTTGGTAGTGAAGATAATAGGCATGCTCCCATACGTCCACGCCTAGCACCGGATAGAGACCTTCAATCAACGGACTGTCCTGGTTGGGTGTGCTCATAATGGATAGACCGCCCGCATGATTTTCCACAAGCCATGCCCAGCCACTTCCAAACCTCTTAAGCCCTGCGTCGTTGATTTTCTCCTTTAAAGCGTCAAGACCGCCAAAGGTGGAGTTAATGGCGTCGGCAAGTTTTCCCGTTGGCTCCTTGCTTCCGCCGGGCTTCATGATCTCCCAGAATAGGGTGTGGTTGGCATGCCCGCCACCATTGTTTCTTACCGCTATTCTCGCGGGTTCGGGAACCGTATCCAGGTTTTTTAAAATCTCATCGATGGGTTTCTCAAAAAATTCCGGATAATTTTTCAACGCCGCGTTTAAATTGGCGACATACGCCCCGTGGTGTTTGTCATGGTGTATTTCCATGGTTTTGGCGTCGATGTGTGGCTCGATGGCTGCAAAATCATAGCCCAGCGCAGGAACGATAAATTCAGACATTTTCGCATCTCCTTAAGGTTGGCTGCATCCGATGGATGCACTCATTGATTCGTTGGTATATCTTAAGGATATTTACGTTGGCTAAATATATTCCGTTTCCCTTTAACCTTCATTCGTGAAAAAAATAATGAATGGATGAGCTTTTGGTTTTCTCTCAATCCATTCACACCTCCATATTCCCTTTTTTCGGCTGTTGGCATTGTTCGATGGGGATTTCATCGCGTGTGGTATCCATTTCCTGTTATAAGGATGCGTTGGGCGAAGAAAGTTATTTAGTGTCACTAACGGGAGCGGCGTCGCCAAGAGACACGTATATACACGCGATTCAATCGCAATTCATCTTGCATCAGCCGAGATAGCCGATGCGGGGGATACGATTCTATTTCGCTTCAATCATATGTTCCATCAAGGAGACAAAGGTGAAAAATCAACTGTCGGATAGCCAATTGGCGCAATACGAAAAGAATGGATTTATCGTTATCGAGAACTTCCTGGATCCCGATGAGCTTGAATTATGGCGCGAGAACACTCAAGAAGCGGTTGATCAACGTCTTGCGGTGAAAGGCATGCTTACGAATCAAGACGCGGACGAATACTACCGTTCCGTTTTCACTCAGTGCCTGAAACTAGCGGACACTCATTTCGGAATGCGGAGGATCATATTCGATCCGAGGATTGCCGAAATGGCAGCGACATTGTCCGGAATCGATGCCTTACGCATATGGCATGATCAGGCGCTCTTCAAACCTCCGTTCGGGAATCCAACCTCCTGGCATCTGGACAATCCCTTTTGGTCATTCGATTCTCGTCACGCCATCTCGATTTGGGTGGCTTTGGACGACGCCACCATGGCGAATGGATGCATGTTTTATATTCCTGGCACCCATAAAACGGCAAGCTTCGACAACGTGGGGATTGGAAAGCAGGTCGGAGATTTGTTCGGCCTCTACCCTGAATGGAAGAGCATTGAACCCGTGGGATGCCCATGCCCGGCGGGTTCGGCGGTTTTTCACCACGGGTTGGTGGCGCATGGCGCTGGCGCGAATATGACGAACAAGCCTCGTCGCGCCATGACCTGCGCCTATATGCCGGATGGATGCGTGTTCAACGGGAAACGTAACGTTCTTCCGGAGGACTATTTTAACTCACTTCAAATTGGTGATCCTCTTAATGATCCTTTGGTGAACCCTCTCGTATGGTCCAAAAACGCAGTGGCGAACAGGTAAACGAAAAAGCAAGCTTATACTCGGCTATATTCCAAGTACGCGAAAAACCCTCAACAGAGACGCTCATGCCGGGCGTCTCCGCGTTGTTTTCACCCCTTCAAGCCCCAAAGGCATACCATGACGGCATCTTATCGATACGTATTATCATATTTATCGGAATCTGGTGTAAAATGCTATCAATTGAGAATTACCTGACAGATGAGCAAATCGTTTCTCCCTCGGAACAATGACCTTGGGAAATGGTGCGAAGGAAGGATGAGATGGTGAATAAAATAACGCGCCGAGAGATGCTGGCAATGGGGGCGGTGTTTGCGATGACGGATTTCACCAAAAAAAGCGAGGCTAAAAAAGTGGATTATCGAAAGTTGCCAAGATGGCGAGGATTTAATCTCCTCAATAAATTCACCCTGCAGATGAACAAACCTTATGATGAGAGCGATTTCGATCTGATTGCGGAATGGGGATTCGATTTCGTGCGCTTGCCAACCTCCTATCTATGTTGGACCATTTCTCCGGGTGTCTACAAGGAGGACATGCTGAAGGAGATGGATCAGGCGATTGCTTTCGGAAGGGAGAGGCGAATACATGTAAATCTCTGTCTGCATCGCGCTCCGGGGTATTGCGTGAATCCGCCGAAGGAGCCTTTGGACCTTTGGTCGGATGGAGAGGATGGCGTGACGGCGCGAGAACAGTTTGCCGCTCAATGGCGAATGTTTTCCGCCAGATACAAAGACATCCCCAGCGATCAGCTTTCCTTCGATCTGGTAAATGAGCCCGGAAGCATATCCGCTTCGGTCTATGTGCGCGCCATAAAGGCAGCGGTGGACGCCATCCGCTCGGAAGATCCTAATCGTCTGATTATAGCGGATGGTCTGTATTGGGGAAATCATCCTGTTCCGGAATTGGCTCCGCTTCACATCGCGCAGAGCACCCGAGGGTATCAACCCATGCAAATCAGCCATTACAAGGCGGGTTGGGTTTCCGGCTCCGATACTTGGCAGGCGCCGACATGGCCCTTGAACGAGGGCGACAAAACTGTGATTGATAAAACCTGGCTTCGAAAAAACATGATAGAACCGTTCCAGAACCTTCAAAAAATGGGAGTTGGGGTGCATGTCGGTGAATGGGGGGCTTTCAATAAAACCCCTCATGCGGTGGTCATATCGTGGATGAAGGATCAGCTCTCCCTTTGGCGAGAGGCGGGGTGGGGCTGGGCTATGTGGAACTTTAGCGGCTCCTTCGGCCCTCTTGACAGCGGTCGCGAGGATGTAAAATACGAAAACTACAAAGGGCGTAAGGTGGATAAGGAGATGCTGGACCTGCTGATGGCGGATAAGGTTTGACACGCAATCCATTTGCCTCCAGTAGTAGTTGTTACCATGGAAATTGGCGTGATATTCGAATGCGGATATCAAGCGTGTTTACGTTTGATCTAGCCCTGCCACGATCCGCAAAACTCCGTAAACCGTAGTCGCCAGGGACCCGCAAATGACAAAGCCTGTGACCCCTTCGGCGAACGCACCCGATGGTCCAAGGAAAAACCCCTCCCCGTAAACTGCGAGGAGAATTAGAATTACGGATAACATCAGCCACATAAATCCTTCCGTCACTTTTTTCCAATCCGGCATTTTTCCCACCTTTTCCTTAGCGAACCTGCGAACAAAAATCCTCGGCAAGAGACCTCACCTTGCCCGTGATTATGGAGGAATCCGAATTACCCATATCAAAGGTATCCGTTCCTTCCCAGTAAGTTTGAAACAGGAAAATACTGTGCATGGACTCATCAATCTCAACATGAGTGGCGCCGTTTTCGTTCCGGGAGAGTTTTACGGTCACCAGGAAATGATAAAACGGGTCTCCCTCTGTGGGGTTCCATAGATTGTGAGACACGAGTGCATCCTGAAAAGCCTTGCCAATGCGAAGATTGGTAAGCGGAGAGTCCAACGAAACATATCCATCGGAGATAACATTGCCTATTATATTCGAGTGAAACCCCCTTGCCATGCGGTCCGTGTCCAACACTTGAGAAGTTTTTCTCTCATTCCATACCGGGCTGTATGTTTGCAGGATTACGTAGGTTCCGACTGTTACGATGCACACGAAAAGGAAAACAAGGAACGCAATAACCGCGATAAATCTGCTATTTCTCAATGGATCACGCTCCTTTCTAGTTTTTCATTCTCTTCAAATGAAAGTTTCCTTAGAGGTAATTGCAAAATTCAGAAAATGAGGCTAATATCGCTCATTTCATGCTCGGCGAAATACTTGAAAAGCGAATTTTGCAATTACCTGCTTATATAACAT
This sequence comes from Chthonomonadales bacterium, assembly GCA_027459625.1. Taxonomy (GTDB): domain Bacteria; phylum Armatimonadota; class Chthonomonadetes; order Chthonomonadales; family CAJBBX01; genus DTKV01. Next base: position 39,861 of record DAIDHP010000031.1, on the reverse strand, counting down.
ATATCAACGAGGCGAATAAAAACAGGAAAGCAATGTATGTCTCTGATGGATTCGTTGAGATCAGAATGAAATCAAGACGGGTATCCTTTTGTTCCCTTTTACCGGGATTGCATATCCTCTTTCACTCCGCTTTGAAAGGCATGACGCTTGTATCTCCAACCTATTATAAATCCGCAAGAAAGTCAAAGATGATGTCTCCGCTTCCGGGCAAGCCCTCATGACCGAAGTCGGGATAGATCACCATCTTCTTAGGGGATTCGATTTTATTATAGACGGCGAACTGAGTGGATGGCGGGCAGATGGTATCCATCAAGCCAGTGAACATAAGCACCTCGGCATTTATCCGATGCGCGATATGCTGGTTGTCGATATAACCAAGTCGCGTGAACCATTCCGATTCCCGCTCATGGCGCGGATCGAAGCGACGGAAGAAATCGCGCAACTCGTTGTATGCAGCCACAGCCAAGTCCATCTCCCAGACGCGTTGGTAATCGCAAAGGAACGGAAACACCGGCGCGGCTCGCTTCAAACCCGGAACCAGGGCGGCGCATGCCAATGTTAGACCGCCTCCCTGAGATCCCCCCGTGGCGCCAACGCGATTTGGGTCCACCTCGGGCATTTCCATTACGATTTTCGACAGTTGCGCCGTATCGAGGAAATGACTCCGGAAGAGAAGCTTGTCGGGGGATTCTTCGAGTCCGCGAATGATGTGACCATTGAGCGTGTTTCCTTTGACGCCCCCCACATCTTCGGAGCGCCCCCCCTGCCCGCGACAATCCAAAGCGGCAACGCTGTATCCCTGGGATACGTATGTGAGTTTATCCTGCCAGTCGCCGCTATCTCCGGAATAGCCATGAAACATGAGGACGGCGGGATGGGGTTTCGCGCCGTTTTTCGGGCGCAGGTATTTTGCGTGAACTCTCGCGCCCCCCACTCCGGTGAAGTAGAGGTCGAAGCATTCGGCGATAACGGATTTCATCGGATGGGGGGTTAATTCCAGTGCTGGATCGACGGATTCCATCTCTTGGAGGGCGCGATCCCAATAGGCGTCTATATCCTCCGGCTTGGGATTGCGTCCGACATAGTTTTGAAGTTCTTGAAGCGGCATATCAACAATGGGCATGATTTTGTTCCTCGCAGACTTGGGACACATGCAAAATTCGGAGCGATCCCGCTTCCATGACGTACTTTACACATGCACACCGCCAAGGAGTGAAGTTTGCAATTATCCGCTATGAAAATAGAGTTGATTTTCGGCGGATTATACCCTATCATGAAAAGAGAGGATATGATTCAGCTAATTCCTTTAGGGTATGATTTACCATTGTTTCTATTCACTAATACCCATTAGCAACATCAACTAGAGCGGATGGCTGCGTTTTCCAATTGAGTGGAAGGCGTTTCTCCGACTTTGCATGGTATCGCCGTATGTTTATAAGGATTCAGGGATGGATGCGTTGATCACAACTCAACCTCTCGGAAAGAGGCGGGAGCATTTAGCGATTAATTGGTTGCAGTGTGGTTTATAATATACAAGTAACCATTCAGGCTGCATCACAGTCATACTACCGGTGAACTCTGCAAAACAAATCCATGCGGCTCGTAGTTCGTTTCGCAAACGATACTCAAAAGAGAGTGGGTTTTTTTGCAATGCTTTCGATTTCTTTGCCATAGTTCCATCGTATGTTCCGTAATGGAGGGAACGCAATGGAAAATAAACTGCATGAAGCGCGGATACGTTGGCGGTGGTTGAATGCGTTGGTCGGATTATGTCTGACCTTCTCCATTTTTTGTGTCGTCACGCTCCTCTCATTTTACAGCGATCGTTTTTTCATACTAAGTGACGGGATGCGATTGGGTTGGCTGATCGCTCTCGTTGGCGTCATCCTGTTCGGCATCATCTTTCTTTCCCTCATCCCGGCGCTGAGAAAAATACCAAACGAACAGGTGGCTCAAGCGGTCGAACGGCATTATCCGATCTTGAAGGAGCGATTACTCACCTCCATAGAGTTAGCTCATGCGGGCGCGACCTCGGGCGCATCCGGCACGCTGATCGCACAGCTGCGTGCCGATACCGCTTCGATTGTGCAGCCTTTGAATTTCAAATCGGCGATATCCTATCGCCCTTTGCGGCGTCCCGCCACTTTTGCATGCATCCTCGGGGTTATCCTGCTCGGTTATATCGCATTCGAACCTCAGGCGATGGATGTGTGGTTCAATCGGATCTTCCATCCGTTTGCGGATATTCCCGTTTACGCTAGTACGCAGGTGTGGGTGATGCCGGGAGATATCGTGCTGCCTCGCGGCGATGATGTCCAACTAGGTGTGAAGGTTGGCGGGAATCTGACGGATGTCTCCATGCTGCATTATCGATATGGGAACGGGGATTGGTCGGTTGCGCGGTTGAATAATCCAGGTGATATTCAACAAGCCGGACGCAGTTATCATATTTTCAGCTGCAAGTTGCAGGATGTGCAACAGGATATCTCCTATTACGCCACCGCGAATGACGGTCACGCCAACCCCATGACCATTCGAGTTGTGGATCGTCCCACCATCCTCGGGATGAAGATGACGGTGAACTATCCGTCATATATGCATAGGGATCCGCTCACCTATACGGCGAGTTCGGGCAACATCGTCGCCCCGGTTGGATCGAATGTAACGGTGCGCGCCGTAGCCAATAAGCCGGTGTCGCAGGCTGTTTTTCTTGTGAACGGATTGAGGAAGGGTGATTGGGCTGTTCGCAAGGATGTTATTTCCGGTCAACTCTACGTGATGCATGACGAAAACTACTCTCTGCAATTAACAGATCATTACGGGTTTCAGGAACTGACTCCGCCCACTTACACTGTGAGAGCCCAACCCGACATGCCTCCGACCGTGCAGATTGTCATTCCCGCGCAGGATGTGGAGCGGACGCCCAACGGTTTCGTGAACCTCAAAGTGACCGCATCGGATGATTACGGTGTGAATTCCCTCGGGCTTCACTGGTCGGTCGGAAAACGGAGTTCCTCCATGCCATTGCCGGGCGCAAACGGTTCTCGCTTCGCGGGGATGACCGGTCCATGGCAATTAGCTCCTTTGGAATTAAAAGGCGGGGAGACGGTGACCTATTACGCATATGCCATGGATAATGACACGGTGACAGGTCCGAACGTGGGGAAGTCCGCTGTGTATCACGTCAAAATCATCAGTCAAGCGGAGATGCGCATGCGCGTCAATGCCGATATGCAGGAGCAGCAGGACGCCATCAATCAGTTGATCAAGCATCAGGAGCTTGCGCAGAGCGAACTCTCCAAGGCTATGAAGAACTTGAAACAGACGGCTGGGCTGAACCAGGCTCAGGCCGAGCAGCGAAGTGTCGCTCAGGAGGCGGCGAGTTTGGCTAGTCAGATGCAACAGACGACCACTGAGATGCAGGAAAATAACATAGGATTGCAGTCCGAAATCAATCGCAGGGTCATCGCCGCAAGCTTGTTGAACCAGTTGTCGCAGCAGGCGATGCCGCATGCCGCGGATACCATTCAGCAGGCTGCGCAGAATCCCTCCGGGCGGGCGCAAAACGCCTCTAACGCTGCCCAGCAGGAAAGCCGGATTCACTCACAATTGATGAGCATCGCATCGAATGTTTCCCGGGCCCCGGATATAGGTAAGCTCGCACAGCAGGCGCAAAATCTTGCCAACGAACAGCATCTTTTGGCGGATACGTCCAATCTGGAGCATGCGAAGATCGGCGAGAAATCCCCGTCGGAAATGACACCGCAAGAGCGAGCGAGCCTGAACTATCTTGCATCGCGTCAGCAAAATCTACGCAACCAAACGGAGGACCTTTTGAACGGAGTCAAAGAGGCTGCGAGAGACGCCAACGAGCGAGGCAGAGCGAATGCCCGGATGTTGCAGCAGACATTGCGGGAGGCATCCCAGGCGAACATGCCATCCAACCAAAATGAGGCGCAGCGCAATCTTCAAAACGGAAATCCCGTTAACGCGGCTCTTAAACAGAATCAGGTGGCAAACGATCTGCAAAACTTGGCGGATAATCTCGATCAATCCAATACGGGGGTGAAAAGAGAAGGTCTGGCTCATCGCGCCAATCAACTGGACAGAATGGCGAACAAGCTGCAGGAGATGGCTCAGAAGGAGCAGAATCTGGCGAATCAATCCGCCGGAAATCCGGACGAGAACACCTCTCGGAATCTCGCCCAAGAGCAGTCGCAAATGCAACAATCGGCTAATTTCATCGCTCAGCAGTTATCCGATGTTCCACCCGCCCAGCAAGGAGTGCGGAACGCCTCGCAGAACATGCAGCAGGCGCAATCCGAGTTGAACAAACCCGCCCCTCAAAACGCAACCCAGCCTGCGAATGAAGCCTCTCAGCAACTCAACCAGGCGGCGCAAGCTCTGCATAACTCCGCGAACAGTCTGCGACAGGAGCAAAACGCGTTGCAATTACAAAACGAGGTGTCGAAGATCGCCCAAACGCAGCGCTCCATCGAGAACACCACCAAGAACCTGCACGATGAAACAGGTTCCAAGCAGTTAACCCCTCAACAAACCACTCAGGTGCAAGCAATTGCGCAAAATCAATCCAAACTTAACCAGATGGCGCAGAATCTGAATAACAAGATGCCCTCCCCCGCCTTTCAGTGGATGATGCAAAACCAGGCGGAGAATAAAATGGAGAACGCACGGGAAGGGTTGCAGGCGCAGAATACCGGAGAGGAGACCCAGCGTCAGCAGCGCAATGCTGCGGATACACTGGATAGAATCGCGAGGGCGCTCGGGCAGGAGGCGAATGGCGCACAGCAACGCGCCGAAAGCGGCAATCAGGGTTCGGAACGTAACGACCAAACCGCCCAATCGATGGGGGATCTCACCCTGGCGAGGGAAATGGAGCAGCAGATTCATCAAGAGACCGCAAGTATTGATCGAAGGCGCTCAGGAAACCCGAACAACAGCCTCTCCAGCGGACAGCAGAGAGAGTTGAATCAACTGAATAACGCACAAAATCAAGACCAGCAGATAACCCGTGACGCCGCCAATCATCTTACGGGAATGAGTGGGGTGTCGGATAAGGTGAACAAGGCTGCGGATGAAATGAGGGATGTGCAGAGCAAGTTAGGCAATCAGGAGACTGGAACCCCTACTCAGAACCAGCAAAAAGAGATCGTTTCCATGCTTGACCAGGCGATCAATCAAGCGCAGCAGGCGATGCGAAATAACCAGCAGCAGATGATGGCGTCGGCGATCAGCGCACAGCAAAGGCAGACGAACGCTCCCCAGCAGAACCAAAATCATGGTCATCTGCCTGCGATGAAGTCATTGCCCAGATTGGAGACCGCGAGAACGGGAGCGTTCGCCAATGTGAAGCAGGGGGGAAAAGGGTTCGTGGGATTGGGACCGCGGAGCATGGCTGCGATGCGCGAGGGAAGAAATGAAAGGGTTCCCGCGGAGTATCGCGAGTTGGTGAATGAATATTACAAAGCCCTTTCCGAGAACGCTCATTAAACTTCGGCGAATACACGGCGTCTTATATTTATCAAGGCAATAGGATTTTCTATCTTATGAAAAAGTTTTATCTCGTTTCCGCTTTATTCCTGTTTGGCATTACGCCTATTTTAAGCATGGCGCAAAGCAAATCCAATCCGTTTGATGTGGAGGCAAAGGAGTATTTAGGCACTCCGCAATCCGAGGCTGCGGTGAAAAAAGGTTTGGAGTATCTCGCCTCAAAGCAGCAGCCTGATGGCCATTGGTTATCCGGACCCTATAACGAGGATGCCGCGGTGACGGCGTTGTGCACAATGGCGTTTCTCGCTGCCGGTTATCAACCGGGCGAGGGAAAGTATGGCATTCAGTTGAACCGTGCGGTGGATTGGCTCGCGGACACCGTGCAAAGAAATGGTTTAATCTACCATGGCGGTAATACTGGCCCGCCGATGTACGGTCAGGGTTTCGCAACACTTTGTCTTTCCGAACTTTACGGGATGACTCCTCGGCCTGATTTGCGATCCAAGTTGGAGAGTGCGGTGCAATTGATCGCCTCGACTCAGAACGCCGAAGGGGGATGGCGATACCAACCACAAGTTGCCGATGCCGACATCTCCGTATCCGCTGTTCAGTTCATCGCTTTGCGCGCAGCCTATAACGCTGGTATCAAAGTTCCAGCGGAGACGGTCAAAAAGGGGCTGCAATATGTTAAGAATTGCCAGAACAACCCCGACGGTGGTTTCAGCTATATGATCACTCAGAAGGGGTCCGGACCCGCGAGAACCGCGGCCGCTCTCACCTGCCTCTATCTGGCGGGACAAGGGAACTGCAGGCAGGCGCAAAACGGCTTGCGTTACCTTTTAGCTCACCCTTACAAGAAGGACATGTGGGAGTGGAGGCAGCACTATATGTATGGAATGTACTACGGCACGCAGGCGATGTATCAGGTTGGCGGGGAGGATTGGAAGAACTGGTTTACGGATACTCGGGATCGTCTTGTCGCAACCCAGCAGCCTGGCGGGTATTGGACGGATGACCCCGGTAAGGAGTACGCCACCGCCATGGCGGTGTTGGTGCTGCAGGTTCCCGCAGGTTTTCTGCCCATCTACCAGAAATAGGTTAGTATGGAAAGGTGGTTCCGGCTTTTCCATACTAACACAACGATCGCGGATCGTTGGATCACGAGATTTGCTTTTAAGGCGTTTCGCTGTGCGGAAATCGTGCGGTTTTCGCCTTGATGAGGGATTTTGGCGCCAGCCAAACCATATCGGATTTTACAGTCGCCATAAAGGAGAGAAATTATGACCACGCCAAGCACGAAAGCCGTTGAATCCGACCAGGATGACATCAATGCATTGAAAAATCTGAAGGATGGCTATGACACCATGCGCAAGGAGATTTCACGTATGGTGATCGGTCAAAATCAAGTGATAGAGGAGCTATTGATCGCCATCTTTTCACGAGGTCATTGCATACTGGTGGGAGTGCCGGGATTGGCGAAGACCCTCCTCGTAAGCACTTTGTCAAAAACTCTTTCCCTCAGCTTTAAACGGATACAGTTCACTCCGGACCTCATGCCGGCGGATATCACCGGAACGGAGATTATTCAGGAGGATAAGGTTAGCCGTGATCGAAGTTTCGTCTTCATGCATGGTCCGGTCTTCGCCAACATGATTCTCGCGGATGAGATCAACCGCACTCCGCCGAAGACTCAAGCCGCGTTGCTGGAGGCGATGCAGGAGCACCATGTCACTGCGGCGGGGCATTCCTACCCTCTGCCCGAACCTTTCTTCGTGCTTGCAACGCAAAATCCTATTGAGCAGGAGGGCACATATCCGCTGCCCGAGGCTCAATTGGATCGCTTTATGTTTATGATTTCCGTGGATTATCCCTCGGCGGATGAGGAAATGCGGATCATGCAGTCCACCACCTCCATCCAAAACGTGGAGTTATCGAAAACCCTTAACGCCGAGGATATCCTAAGGTTGCAGGACACTGTGCGGCGAATTCCCGTGGGCGATCACGTCTTTCGATACGCGATGGATATCAGCAGAGCCACCCGTCCCAATTCTCCCGAGGCACCGGATTTCATCAAGGATTACGTCAATTGGGGTGCGGGGCCGAGGGCGTCGCAATATCTTATTCTGGGAGCGAAGGCGCGCGCCGCGCTCTTCGGCAGGAATTACGCGACCACCGAGGATGTGATGCAGGTGGCGGCACCGGTGTTGCGCCATCGCATTATCACAAACTTCAGCGCCGAGGCGGAAGGGGTTGACGCGGACAAGATCGTGAAGCGGCTGTTGGAGCATATTCCACGCCCAACCGAACCTTCCAGACAATAGGCGGCCATTACGGTTCAATCTCACATAGCGGAAGTGAAACTAAATGCCAAGTAAAACGGAGACGGAATATAGTCGCGCCGCAGACCCTCAAACCCTCGCACGCATCGCCAAGCTGGAATTGCGCGCACGGTTGGTGGTGGAGGGGGTTATTTCAGGAATGCATAAAAGCCCTCATCGCGGCTACAGCGTGGAGTTTGCGCAACATCGGGATTATACACAGGGGGATGAGATACGGCATATCGACTGGAAAGTGTATGGTCGGTCGGATAGGTATTACATCAAGCAGTACGAGGAGGAGACGAACCTCAAAGCATATCTGCTTGTGGACTCCAGCAACTCCATGAATTACAAATCCGGTCCGCTTTCCAAATTGGATTACGCCGGCATCCTCGCGTCCGCCTTAGGGTCGCTGCTTCTTCAGCAGAGAGACGCAGTGGGGCTCTCTCTGTTCAACGATGGCATCCAAGTCTTTCTCCCTCCCTCCGGATTGGCGTCCCAAATGAGGGAGATGCTGCGCCTTTTGGAGTCCGCACAGACCGCTCCCCGCACTAACGTCAGCGGAACGATGCACGACCTTGCCGAGCGTATCAAGCGTCGGGGGCTGGTGATGATTTTTAGCGATTTCTTCGACGACCCCGATGAGATCATCAAAGGGTTACAGCATTTCCGACATCGCAAGCACGAGGTGATTGTCTTCCATCTTCTCGATCGTTATGAACTGACTTTCCCGTTCAAGGAGTCCTGCATTTTCGAGGGAATGGAGGAGGAGGGGCAACTTCCAGCGGAGCCGAACGCCTTGCGAAAAACCTACATGGAGGCGTTCAACGCCTTCGTGCGGAAATTGATGCGTGGGTGCAGAGACATGAACATGGATTACGTCCAGATGCCCACGGATATGCCCGTCGACGACGCATTGGCGCGATACTTACATCAACGAATGAATTATTAAAGGATTCCGTCACAACCCATGGGTTGGGGAGTCGCGGTAGGAAACGACTGCATATGTCCGCTCTATCCTTTTTAAATCCAGCTTTTCTCGGCGCATTAAGCCTGATCGCCATTCCGATCCTTATACATTTAATGCGTCGTAAACGCATTCGGGTCATCCCGTGGGCGGCGTGGGAGTTTCTCCTCCAATCGCGCAGGAAGAATCGGCGGAGGCTGCGTATCGAGCAGTTGATCCTGCTGATAGTGAGAATTCTGATCGTATGCCTGGTGGTTTTGGCTTTCGCTCGACCCCTGTTGCAGACAATGGGGCTGCCCATTGTGTCGGAGGACGCGAGGGTTCACGCGATGATCGTCCTGGATAATTCTTTTAGCATGGGTTACAAGAACGGGAATCTAAGCGACTTTGACAAGGGCAAGAAAGTGGCGGAGGATATCCTTGGAAGGGCACTCAAGCAAGGGGATTCCGTGCAGATCGTGCTCTTGTCCAATCACCCCGTAGCGCTCATTCAAGAGCCAACCTACTCGCTTGGCAAGGCGCGACAGGAACTGCAAAAAGCCACGCTTAGCGATTACGGCACCGATTATGCGGCTGGAGCCCTTTTCTGCGCCAAATTGCTGAAGCCGGTGAAAACACCCGTAAGGGAAGTCTATTGGATCACGGATAATCAAAAGGTCGGTTATCCGGAAGAGGGGAATTCCCGCCTTCAGGACGCATGGAAAGAGCTCGCGGGAGATGCGAGAGTTACATGGATCGATACGGCTTCGCCCGACCGTGAAAACCTCTCCGTTGGAACGCCCGTATTTAGCCGAGAACTCATCACCCCGCAGGCTCCCGTTCGAATTGAAGCCATGATCCATAATTACACACCGACGGCTCGAAATGGAATGCTTGTGGACCTTTACGTGGACGGTCATGCGGCGGGATCCACGAGGGTGGATGTTCCAGCCTGGGGCAAGACCCAGGCGACCTTCATGTATCTTTTCGCCAAGCCAGGCGTTCACACTGGCTCCGTTCGCTTGGAAAGCGTGGATCATCTTGCAAAGGATAACATCGCCTGGTTTTCCGCGAAAGTGAGGAATAAACTGAAAGTTTTGGTGGCGGACCCGGTTCCGACTCAGGATCCCGCACATGACGAGGCGTTTTACCTTGTGACCGCGTTATCCCCGACGGGAGCCTCTTCGGGAACAGCGACATCCATTTTGGTGACGGTGCACCCTGGCTCCAAGCTGGCGGGACTGAACCTGCGCAATTATGATGCGGTGGTGGTGACAGGGATGACCGGTTTCACGACGCAGGATCGGCTGGCGTTACAGGATTTCGTTTCGAATGGGGGGGGAGTGTTTCTTTTCCCTGGACCGCACACCAATCCCGGTCAAGTCAATAGTGAGTTGGGCGGCGCCAACAATTTGCTCCCCGCTCTTCTTGGCTCACGCCATGTTTACAGCGAATCGAACGCCCTGACTTTGAATGCGGCTTCAATCAACCAGCCCGCCCTGAACTCCTTCCGTAACAATCAGGATATCGATTTAACCACGCCACAGTTCACTCAGGTGTTCGGTCTAAAGCCGAGCGCCGGAAATTCGGTCAATGTCGACTGTCTTTTCAGCAACGGAGAACCCGCCCTGGTTGAGAGGCGATACGGGCAGGGAAAGATACTTCTTTCCGCGTTTCCCGCCGGGATTAGCGGAGGAACGCTTCCATTCAAGCCCGCGTATCTCCCGATCATCCAGCAGCTTGTGGCTTATCTCGCCGCTGGACCGACTTCGCAGCGCAATCTTCCGCTTGGGTCGACGTTACTCTCTCGATTTGACGTTCAGGATGCGGGGAAACCCATTCGGGTGATGAACCCTGAGGGGAATGTGGAGTTGATCAATTCCGTGCTTGGAGCGGATGGGACGATAGCCACCTACACGCATACCGGTTACGCTGGAATTTACACTTTCGGCGTCGCCGGGAAGCCGATCTCCGACGCATTCGCATTGAATCTTCCCTCGGATGAATCGGATTTAAGGGGATTGAAAAACTCGCAAGTTGCGGCGGAATTGGGTTCCAGTCAGACACAATTCGCGCATTCATCCGAGGATATTATGACGGTGGTCAGGCGCAATAGAAGAGGTACCGAACTGTGGCGAATGATGTTGTTTATTGCGTTGCCGTTGCTTTTCCTTGAGGCGTTTCTGGCGCAACGCTTTGGGCGCAGGTAGAATACACAGCGATGACGAGGAACCATGCTCAATAATGCGTACAACCTGATATTGATGATGGACTGGGTACGAAGTCTGCTTGGCATATCCAAGGAATCGGCGAAGCAGTTGAGCCGAATGGAGTTGTATTTCGCGGCGGGATGGCCGGTGAAAACCATCGTGATCCTTATGCTCCTTTCTGCGATATGGTTCGGGTATTTTTACCTCAAGGATGGACGCCGCCCCTCGTTATGGGTGAAAATTCCGCTGCTTCTCTTGCGATTGGTGGCGTTATTCGCCTTGATTATGATGCTCCTCCAACCGATGCTGAGACTTCAGCATAGCGCCGCCATACGGCCAAGCGTGATTCTGCTCGCGGATAATTCCTTGAGCATGGGTTACAAGGACCCTCATCTTTCCGCCGCGAGATTGGCGCAGGAGACGAGAGCGATCGGGGGGAATCCGTACGGAATGACCCGTGCGCAGATAGTCAGCCAAATCATCAACAATCCCCGCACAAATCTCATTTCCGAGTTGTCCAAGCGATACAATGTGCGGCTTTACACATTCTGCAGCGACAGTCACGCAGTTCCTCTGCCGGTTCAACCCGCTAAACTTGCATCGTGGAAGTTTCAGGACATACCGGATCCGATACAAGGTCACTCCACGCAGATAGGGACCGCCTTGCGCAAGGTCTTGGATGACGTTTCCGGTCAACCGGTGGCTGGTGCGTTGATACTCTCCGACGGAGGGAATAATCTGGGGGATGACCCCGTAAACCTGGCTTCGAGCGGACGAACGCAAGGTGTGAGGATCAGCGCCCTTGGAATTGGTGATCCAACACCCACGAAAAATCTCGCCATCACGGAGGTGCTTGCGGATCAGGTGGTGAGAAAGAACGGGCAGGTGCAGGTGTATGTCGGCGTCTCTCAGCGAGGCTACGATGGCAAAACCATCTCTCTCACTCTGATACGAAACGGCTCGATGGTGGCGACGAAATCCCTGCGCCTCGGAGCCTCTTCGCAAAAACAGACTGTCACCTTCACTTATGTGCCGAAACAGGACGGGGTTTTCACCTACACCGTATCCACTCCGGTGTTGCCGGGAGAGGTGACCACCCAGAGCAACAAGCGCAGCTACATCCAGAAAGTCACTTCAAAGAAGCTGAAAATTCTCTACGTTGAGGGGACTCCGAGATGGGAGTACCGCTACCTGAAAAACGCGGTCCTGCGTGACAAGCAGATCGAGTTCAGTTGTCTGCTCACGGTGGGCAATCCCGCACCCGGGGGAGAGGGGGATGTGCCCATTGACGGTTTTCCAACGGATGAGCAAAGCCTTTTCAAATACGATATCCTGATCATCGGGGATGTGCCGCGAAGCTATTTCAGCGATCTACAGTTGGAGAATATCCGTCATTTCGTGGAGGATAAGGGGGGATCACTCATTATCATCTGCGGCCAGCAGCATATGCCGTGGGAGTATCTCAACACTCCGCTCAACGCGATCTTTCCAGTGGTGGTGCCCTCAACTCCGGAGCAGGTGATTACGAATGATCCTTTCCAGTGGGAACTGACCTCGCAGGGATGGGCGGACCCGATGCTGCGCATGTCCAACAACCCTGGCGAAAACGCCCAAATATGGAGGACTATGCCTGGAATGTACTGGTGCGCCGGCGTGACTAAAGCGAAGCCGGGCGCGACGGTGCTGGCCGTGAACTCCAGACGCAGCAACGCCTACGGCAAAAGAATTCTCCTTGCGGTTCAGAACTTCGGCGCGGGACGATGCCTGCTCACCACCACCGACGGGTGCTGGCACTGGCGGTGGAAAGTTGGCGACCGCTATTTTTATCGCTACTGGGGGCAGGCGATACGCGCCATGACCCCGGAGGAGACACCGGGAGGGAACCGTTTCGCCCAAGTGAACACGGATCGATCGGAGTATCTGCTGGGGGATCGAGTCTCCGTTCATGCAAGGTTGCTCGATGCGTTTTATCGCCCGGTGAAGGATCGCACAGCCACCGTCACCATCAAGAGCGATACCGGCGTTACCTCCTCCATCGTGCTGACAAGCTCTCCCGCAAGTCCCGGGCTGTTCTCGGGAGACTTCCTTGCGGACCGGATCGGCAAATTCCAGTTAAGCGTCGCATCCCCCGCCAATCCATCGGCAAAAGCGACCTGTCAGTATCTGGTGCAGAGCATCGCGTTGGAGCGGCAGCAGCCGGAGATGAACGAAGCGTTGCTGAAAAAGATTGCGGCGGCGGGTGGGGGGATGTATCTGCATCCCGATGAGATTAACAAATGGATCAGTAGCCTAACCCTGCGAGCGCCTGTCGTTAAGAGCGAATCGGAGATAGACCTCTGGGACGCCCCCATCCTCCTTATCCTCTTCATCGTTCCGTTGGGCGTGGAGTGGTTTGTGCGAAAGAAGAGCGGGATGTTGTGAGCGCTTTGCCTGCGTAAAGCCATCACGGAATCCGATCCGCGCCTCCAGCACTACGGGATAAATCCTAGTCTCGCACTACGGGATAACCCACGCCACCTCCCGCACTACGGAATCCCTGCAACCTTCCGCACTACGGAATCCCCGTCACCTTCAGCACTACGGAATCCCCGCAAACTTCCGCACTACGGGATAACCCCCGCCACCTTCCGCACTACGGGATAAATCCCGAAGTGCACGCTAACGAATGCCATGAATGGCATAGGGGGGGAGGGGGTTTTTAAGGGGGGAGGTGAGAGGGTATGGCGTTCACGCCATTTGTGAGAGTGTACCTCGGGATTTATCCCGAGGGTTAGTTTGTGTCAAATAACCATCAAATAAAAAATAACTATATATGGTTTTTGACAATTATAGCACGCCACATGTAGTTATCAATCCGTGATGCAATCAAATAACCGTCAAATAAGAGGGGCAACAATCATCAAGCTTACGCCCGGAAAGGCACGTAGCTGGCATGTGTCAATAGCGGTGTCAAAATGTACAGAAAATGACGGTATGAAAATGTACACTCCGTGATACAAATCGGGGGCGAAGAATGCAATTCCACGCCCCTCCGGCTCCGTTTACCAAGTATGTCACAACTTGGAGGGAGACATTCAATTATGATAACACCGGAGGTTCAAATGTCAATTAATTTTCTGTTCAGACACGGTCTTTCGTTCAGCAGGATAGCTCGCGATACGGGGCTGGATCGAAGGACGGTCAAGCGTTACGCTCTTAATCCGGAACTTGTCAATCGTCCCCGCAAGGCGGTTGTTCGCAAGGGGAAGCTCACCCCGTATCTTCCCTACTTGGAGTCCTGGCTCGCCGAGGATTCCGGATGGCGCGCGTCAAGGATATACGATCGTCTTGTGGAAATGGGTTTTGATGGGGGACGCACGATTGTTCGCGACGCCGTTCGGCGCATCAAGGAGCGCAACTCCCGAATCGCCTACGTTCGCTTCGAGACGGATCCCGGTCTTCAGGCCCAGGTGGACTACGGCGTGTTCAAGGCTCGTTGTCCCGACGGTGTCGAGCGCCCCTACTATCTTTTCAGCATGGTATTAGGTTACTCCCGAGCTCAATACGCGGAGTTTGCGGTCTGCTCGGGTGTGAGATGAACGTTCAACTCGATATTTTGCAGCAAACCAGGGCGTGTGAAATTACCGCTGCCGATGATTCCCAAATATCGAGGATATATCTCCGGTCGATTGATAAGATACGCCTTTGCGTGGAATTTTTACGCGGTGTAACAACGAACCTCAACCTTTCCCTCGTTGAACAATCTTTTCACTTTTTGCAGCGGTGCGAGCAAAGGGGTTTCGAATCGTTGATTGAGCAAAGCGTCATCGGATCGCGCTTGCATCATTTGCATTAATTTCTGACGCTGGGCTTTACTGGAGTCATCCCCGAAAAGAATCCGTATGCAATCGTATTTCTCCAAGGTATCCGCAAGAAGAACCAAGCCATCAAGCGAGAAGAAAGCGCTGGCAAGCTTCAATACTTTGCCGGAGGCTCCTATTTCCTCAATGGCATGATGAAGGGTATTGCCATTACGGTTGTCAATGATGCTCGTTGCTGTTTCCGAATTTGACATATCATACAACCTTTGTAGATGGATAATTCACACTCCTTGTCATGTAACTCGAATCAAATTGTGAAAGTAGGCACTTTGTGATCACCTCATAAGTACTTTTAATCTTGGCTATTGCTTTATCGCCCCCGCCGTTATCCCCGCGACAAATTGCTTCTGGAAGAAAAGGAACGCAAGAATGAGGGGGAGGGTGGTCATGAGACCTCCCGCCATAAGCATTCCGAAGGGGGTGCGTACCTCCCCCTGCAGCAAATAGATCACCACGGGCAGCGTGAGCATATTGGAGGTGCGCAACACCACGAAAGCCCACATTAGGTTGTTCCAGGAGGCGATGAGTTGCATGATGCCCAGCGCGGCGAGCGCCGGCTTGGAAATCGGAACGGCGATCCTCCAATAGATTTCAAACTCCGTGCAACCATCGATTCGCGCTGCGTTCACAAGATCGTCAGGCACATTGGAACTCACGTATTGCCGCATCCAGAAGATGCCGAAGGCGCTTGCCGATCCGGGGATAATCATCGCCCAGTAAGTGTTGATGAGATGCAGCCACACCAACATGAGGAACGATGGGATGAGTGTCACCGCGCCGGGAATCATCATCGAGGCGAGGATGAAATTAAACAGTTTGCCGTGTCCCCTCGCCTGCGGGTATTTGGCGAAGGCGTACCCCGCCAGGGAGCAGAGGAACAGGGTCAGAAGGACATTCCCGCCGGAGATGATGCAGGAGTTCAAAAAGGCGCGGAAAAGATCGGTCTGCCGATACAACTCCGCGAAGTTATTGAAGATGATCGGACGAGGAACCCATTGAGGAGGGATGGTGAATATTTGCGCCTGGGTTTTGAACGCTGAAATCAAAAGCCAGTAGAACGGAAAGAGAAACAGAAACGCAATCGCCGTAAGCACGACGTAAAACACCCCCATCGCCAGCATGCGTCGCATTTTTGGTGAGGTTGACATCTCCTATTTCGCCTCCTCTCTTTGGCGAGTAATGCGAAGCCCCGCAAGGGTGATAAAAAAGACCGCCACCGCGACAGTGTACGCCACGCAGGAAGCGTACCCGAACTTGAAATCGGTGAAGGACAAGTTGAAGAGATACAAGCCGAAGTTCATGGAGGAGACTCCGGGGCCTCCGTTGGTTAGCACGAAAATCTCGTCGAACATGTACACCGTTCCAAGCAACGACAACAAGCCGCAGAAGGCGAATGTGGGGCGCATCAATGGCATCGTGACGCTTTTCACTCGCTCCCACACTCCGGCTCCGTCCACCATCGCCGCCTCGTAATACTCCATCGGAATGCCCTGCAAACCCGCCAGCATGATAATCATATTGTAGCCCGTCCACCTCCACACCACCAGAATCGCCACGGATGTCTTCGACCAGGATTCGCTTTCCAACCAAGGGATCGGTTTGAGGTGCAGAAAGGGGAGCATATGACCGACGCCCATGATGGCGTAGTTCAGCACCCCCTTCTCTGAACTGAATATGAGGCTAAAGACGATGGCGATCACCACCATCGGGGTGACGCACGGCAAAAAAAGCGCGGCGCGATAGAACGCTCGAAGTTTCAGCCATTCGGCGTTTAGCACCTGAGCGAAGATAAAAGCGAGGATCATCATCGGCGGGATGTAGAGCAGTCCGATGATGAGTGTGTTCCAGAGCGAGCGCCACAGGATATCGTCATAGAGCATGGAGGTGAAATTGCCCAATCCCACCCACTTCCATTGCGTGAGTCCGTTCCACTTCATAAAGCTGAGAAACAACGAAAAGAGAACGGGATAGAGGCTGAAGGCGGCGAAAAGGATGAAAAAGGGCGAAATGAACAGATAGAAATGGCGATATTTAATGATATCCCGCCTCCATTGAGATTCGGTATCGTTTTTCATCCGTTATTCTCCGAATATCTGAGCGATTGCGGCGATATCGGATCTCCCAACCTGCGCTGCATCCTGATCTCCAGTTTGCCAAAGAAGTTGCGGCTATGCATGCCGTTGGCGGCCCAGTCACTCAACGCCTCTTCGATGTAAGTGGACGCCTCCGCCCAGTCCGGTGTGATATTGAGCTTGGATATTTTTGAAATATCCCTGGCGAAGAGAACTCCGACGCGCTCCCCTCCGAAGAATTTATCCTGTTCCGTTACCTGCGGCATCTTTTGCGCGGGGAGATAGGCTGGGAAGAGATCGAAATTGCGATATTGGTCCGCCTGCCCCTTGCGTGAACATAGTGCGTATTTGATAAATGCCCATGCCGCCGCCTTATTATTGCATTGCGCAGGAATGACTAACACGGAGCCTCCAAAGTTCGCCACATGCAAGCCTCCCTTGGTCACGGCGGGGAGCCGGAAGACGCCCCATCTGGATTTACCAAGTCCGAAATCCTTGGTCGTGGCGCGGATGGTTCCCGCAAGCCAAACCGCAGAGGGATAGGTGGCTATGGAGTTATCGTTTATGCCGGCCATGAACTCCTGGCTAAACATCTGCACGTCCGAGCATATGCCCGCCTTGCGCATCTCCTTGATGATGGCGAGAGCCTCCTGCGAAGCCTTGGAGTTAATGGCGATTCTCCCCTGTTCATCGAAAATTTGTCCCCTGACTTGCTGCAGAATGATCAGATACATGTTTTCCAGGGAATCCAACCCCAGAGGCAGCATCTTCGTTTTGCCGCCGGATTTCCGCAATATCTCCTCGCCTGCTTGGATATAGTCCTCCCAAGTGTCGATCTTTTTCGGATCTATGCCGTATTTCTGAAAGATATCGCGCTTGTAGAAGACCGCGCAGGGCCCTGTGTCCCATGGGATCGCGTAGACATGCCCGTTTTTCTCGCAGTTCTCCCAGAGGTAGTCGGGGAAACTATTCCTTAGTTGCGCTGCGACGGGGGTGAGGTCCGCCAATCTGCCTGTATCGATATAATGTGGAGCGTCGGTTAGCTGTAGTTGCGATACTTGCGGCGCTCCCACTCCGCATGCAAGCGAGAGCATCAGGCGTGTCTGCATTTGGGCTCCGGTCATGTCCACATTGACCTTCACATCGGGGTAGAGTTTGTTGAAACCCGGAATGAGCCGCATCAGACTCTTTGCGGCGATATTCCAACTCCACACGGTGATGGAGCCGCTTGGATGCAGGGAAGGGGTCACCACTGCTGGAACGGAGGGTTCTCCGGTTCCCGGCATGCATCCTGAAAACCAGAGCGAGGCGAGCGCCATACACGCGAACAGCGAGATTCGGGCAACCGTGATTTTGTTAATGGAATGAGTGTGATGCTTAAAAGTTTTGAGCATATCGCACACGTTTTCATAAGGGATAGTCTCAGTTTACCGTAAAAACGACGTGAATGGAGAGGTGAATTACATGCGTCTGGGATTATCCATTTGGTTCACTGCAATGCGTCGATTCGCAATACGGATGCACTCGTCTTCCGAGTGACAAGATTTAAAGCATGGATTTGTTGGTTTGTATTGTGTTATAACCTTATTTCATGCAAATATTAAGTTCGAATCACATCCATTATATGTCAGTCAAAAGGAGCTTATCTTATGAGAAAAAACACTCGTTTCCTCTCAGCCTGGATATTCGGTCTTGCTGCACTCTTATGCCTGTCCCTCCAGCCTTTCTCCAAGGCGCAGAGTATACAAGAGACACCAGCGCAGTTCGCAAAACGCACCACATGGTGGCGTGATGCTAAATTCGGGATGTTCATTCACTGGGGCATCTACGCCGTCCCCGCACAGGGCGAATGGTACATGAACAACGCTCGCGTGCCTCGGGATGTCTACGCACAGTACGCGAAGCAATTCGATCCAACGCAATTCAACGCCGCGGAATGGGTGAGAGTCGCCAAGGAGGCTGGGATGAAGTACCTCGTCATCACCTCCAAGCACCACGATGGGTTCTGTATGTTCCGAACCAAGGCGACAAAGTACAACGTGGTGGATGACACTCCGTGGCATCATGATCCGTTAAAGGATCTCGCTGAACAGTGCCGCAAACAGGGCGTGCGTTTTTGTGTCTATTATTCCATCATGGATTGGCACAGTCCGGATCAGGAGCCGGCCGTGGATGATCCTGAGCATCCGGAATACAATCCGACGAAAATAGTTCCCGGCAAGTTGGAGGCATACACTCAATACATGAAGACGGAGTTGCATGAACTAATAACACAGTATCACCCCGGACTTATATGGTTTGATGGAGGATGGCCCACCTGGTGGACGGCGGAGGATGGCAAATCGCTCTACGCATGGCTGCGAAAACAGGACCCTTCCATAATTGTCAACAATCGCGAAAACGGAGCGGGGGACTATGGTACACCGGAACAGACTATTCCCGCAACAGGTCCGCAAGGTCTCTGGGAAACCTGTATGACCATCAACAATGATTGGGGTTACAATAAGACGGACTTTGATTTCAAATCGGCGCAGGATCTGATCCGGAAGCTCTGCGACATCGCGAGCAAGGGCGGGAATTTCCTCCTTAACGTGGGCCCCACCGATCAAGGGATCATACCACAACCGGAGGTGGATCGACTGCTTGCAATGGGAAAATGGATGGATACGAACGGGCAATGCATCTATGGCACAACGCGGAGCCCGTGGTTGCGCCAGCAATTCGATGGTAGAATCACTGTTAAAGGGAATGCTCTCTATCTGGAGGTATTCACAGCGCCGAACGGGGCTGTGGAATTGCACGGACTGAAAACACATGTCCTTTCCGCCACAGCATTGGACGGCAATTCCCCGGTGTCATTCCATCAGGATGGCGACAACATTACTGTCTCCATGCCGCAAAAATTGGATGATTACGCCACCGTCATCAAGCTGACGTTGGCCGGCAAGCCAGATGTTATACTGGAACCCCTTGTGATATCGCCAAACGTCAACGGAGAGTTCATTCTTCCCGCTTCCGAAGCGACTTTGGTTGGGGACAAGGTGCAATTGGAGAGTTTGAATGGGCCTCCCAGCGTCGGCTTTTGGGTGGATCAGAGCAACACTGTCAATTGGACAATAAACGTTCCCCAGGCGGGAGATTATCAAGTACGGCTGGATTACGCTTGCGACGACGGCTCCCAAGGGACTCTCTACTCTGTGAAAGCTCTCGGGACGGATTCCAAGGTTAGCAACATAGTGAACGGCACTGGCGGCTGGAGCGATTTCAAGACAATAACGCTGGACGGGCGTTTGAGTCTGACAGCGGGCAAGCAGACCATTTGCGTGGAACCGATCATCATGCCGCGCGGCGCGGTGATGAATTTACGCTCCATCACTCTGAAACCTGTACATTAAAAACTCTTAACCTCTGCGAAATGGATGCCGTTTTGGATATGATTTCATCTCGGCATCCTTTTAATTCAATTTTCCTTCAGCATGTCTAATATAAGCCCCATAAATGCTATATTACAATTAGGTTTTTTGCGTGCTAACTGAACAGGCTTTTCAACCTGACAATGATGCCTTTCACATATTTAAATGTTGGCGCACACAAACTTAATACACCGATATTTGTCTATGGCATAGATCGCCCTTTCCCGTTTTATGATTGCTCACATACAGGAGGGTTGATCCAGTGAATTTTCCAGCGACGATCTCAGCAACTTATGGGGGAATTGAATGAGAACTTTCCACGTCTTTGCCGTTCTACTTCTTATCATCTCCATCACCAATGCTTATCCGCAAGGGGCTCTGCTTCCCGTCCCCCCGGATAAACCGGCTCTCGGAATGCGCAATCCAGGAATATCTCCTGATGGGAGCACTATATGCTTCAGCTATCTGGGCGATCTCTGGACAGTTCCCGCAACGGGTGGCGTGGCAACGCGACTTACAATCTTTCCCGCTTTGAATAGCTATCCCCGGTGGTCTCCGGATGGCAAATGGATTGCGTTTTCATCGGACAGGGACGGAGGATACCAGATTTACATTATCCCTGCGGAAGGGGGCGAGGCGCGGCAAATCACCTACGACTCCGTCGGCAATTTCCCGAACGCATGGTCGCCTGACGGCACAAAGATACTCTTCACGTCCATGCGCGATTCCAGATTCAGTCAGCAATACGAGATTGATGTTCGCACTGGAGTGGTGAAGACACTGACCCACGATGATATGTTCACTCGTTACGGGGTCTATTCCCCCGATGGTAAATCCATCGCGTACGATCGTTGCGGGCTGATCGCTTACTGGTGGAGACCGCTTTACAAAGGTTCCGCAAACTTCGATATCTACACCAAGAATTTGCAGACAGGGGATATCCATAAGGTGACCGATTACATTGGCAATGACATGTGGCCGATGTACGGTGCCACCGGAAAGCATATCTATTACATCTCGGATCAACTAACGCCAGGGGTGGAGAATGTCGTCAAAATAGACGCCACAGGGGGCAAACCCTCATTGGTAACCGATTGGAAGGACAACACCATTCGATATCCCGATATCACGCGCAATGGCAAGCAGATCGTATATGAGAGAGGCGGTCATATCTATACCGTGCCGACCGCAGGCGGACCTTCGAAGCTAGTTCCAATTATCATCCGTACCGACGATCGCGTCAACAATATCGTTCACTTGAGCCTGACGAATAACGCCACGGAGGCGGAGATATCCCCCGACGGCAAGACACTGGCGTTGGTGGTACGAGGCGATATCTGGACCATTCCTGCGGACAAAGGAGGAGACGCCACGAGACTGACTTCGAATGGAGCCAAGAATTTTGATATCACTTGGTCTCCCGATAGTTCAAAACTCGTCTTCGTCTCCAATCAAAAGGTCTACTATAACATTTACACCATAGACGTTAAAACCAAGGAAATCAAAACAATCGCGGAGGACGATACGGATAAGAACAATCCGATGTTTTCCCCTGATGGCAAATATATCTCCTACCTGCGAAGCGGCAAGCAAGGGGGGTTGTATGTCATTAATTCCGACGGGACCGGTACGCCGGTACGCGCGGCGAAATCGGATGGAAACAATCTTTTCGATATCGGTATTACGGATTATTCCTGGTCGCCTGATAGCAAATGGCTGGCTTTTTCCCGCAGAGATCCCACCAACACCTGGGACACCTGGATAGTTCCGGCCGCCGGCGGACAGGAAGTGAACGTAACCCAATATCCTCAGGAGAATCTCTCCCCGGAATGGACATCCGACGGCAAGTACCTGGTGTTTTTCTCCAATCGTGATGGGCAGGATGACGTTTACGAGGTGCCATTGCAACGTAAGAAGGACGATGAGGATTCCTCTTCCGATACGACGAAGAAGCCGGAGGTAAAGAAGCCGGAGGTAAAGAAGCCGGTTACTGTGACAATAGACTTTCAGGGAATTGAGAACAGAGCTAAAAGGATCACCACACAAGGCACGCAGGGATTCCAACTCACTCCCGATGGAAAAACTGTGGTGTTCGTTAGCGGTTCGAATTACTGGTCGGTGCCCGTGACCGGAGGCAGCGTCACAAAAATCACCTCTGACAATCAAGCGGTCGGGCTTCCTCGCTTCGCTCAGGATTCGGATAAGTTTTGGGCGCTGGGCTCAAATGGAACCGTGAGACTCATCACAAGATCAAACGGGTCCATCCAAAATATCGCATTTGATGCTAGCATGGAAAAGGATTTGCGTCAGGAGCGACTGGAAGAGTTCAACGATTTCTGGCGATTGCTCAAAGTGGGCTATTACGATCCCACCATGCACGGTACTGACTGGGATGCGGTGCGCAAGGAGTATGAGCCATTTCTTGCATCCGTCGGTACGCCCGAGGAGTTCGCGACAGTGCTTTCGGAGATGGTGGGCACCCTTAACTCCTCACACAGTGAAATCAGTCCCGCCCCCGGACCCTCGTTCCCGCAAACCGCCGATTTAGGCTTGACGTTCGATGAGAGCTATCCCGGACCGGGGTTGAAAGTTACGGATTACATGCCGAAAGGACCAGATGATGATTTGGGTCCAAAAGTAAAGCCCGGCGAATACGTGATGCAGATTGATGGACACGACGTTTCATGGAATGAAAGCGTGTACAAGTATCTCCTCGGTAAAGCCGGGAAGGATGTCACTCTGCTTGTCAATTCAAAACCCGACACCACCGGAGCGAGAACGGTCAAGCTGAAAGCGATCAACTTCGGTAAGTGGTTTGATTTGGAATATGAGAAGATAGTGCATCAAAATCGGGAGTTGGTGAATAAGCTGTCCGATAATCGATTGGCTTACATCAATATCCGAGCAATGGATCAACCCTCCTTGAAAAAGATGGAGAGAGAGCTATGGGACAAATACCGGAATAAGGATGGCTTAATTCTGGACATCCGCGACAACGGCGGCGGTAGCACGCATGATGACATATTGGCGCAGTTAAGCAGAAAAGAGTATGCTTACACCGAGCCGAGAGACGCTCCGCCCTCCTCGCAGCCATACAAGCAATGGAGCAAACCCATCGTTTTACTGATCGATCAAAATTCGGCATCCGATGCGGAGATTTTCCCAGCCGGTTTCAGAGCGTTGAAGCTTGGGAAGATCATTGGGATGCCCACTCCGGGGTACGTCATCGGAACCTATGATGATAAACTGCAGGATGGCACCGGATTCCGCATTCCGATGTGGGGATGGTACCTCTTGAATGGCGAAGACCTTGAGAATCGCGGAGTGAAACCCGATATTGAAGTGGATATCACACCAAAAGATATCGCGGAACACAAGGATAGCCAACTGGAAGCGGCGGTGAATTATCTCCTCAAGGAGTTGCCCAAAACAAAATAGGGCGAAGCCGTATGTATCGGGTACGCTATTATGAGTTTGAATGCGCGAATGGCTTGATACGAGGTCCTATCGAGCCATTCCGCTGTTTGCATGTTAGGAGGTTGAAAATCCGGTTAGATATTAAGGCTCGGGATAAGAACACGCATGCGCGCACCGCCATTATGCATCTGCCGCATGCGGATATTGAGACACCCGTTTTCATGCCGGTTGGTACGCAAGGTACCGTCAAGGCGATGACACCCGGGGAACTGGAAACCATAGGTTACGACATAATCCTGGGCAACACCTACCATCTGCATCTCCGCCCGGGAGAGGATTTGATCTCATCCGCAGGAGGCTTGCATCATTTCGAGGGATGGAATGGCGCGCTGCTCACCGATAGCGGCGGATTTCAGGTCTTCAGTTTGAAGGGATTGAGGCGTATCGGGGATGAGGGCGTTCATTTTCAATCCCATTTAGACGGCTCCCGCCATCTGTTCACTCCTGAAATTGTCATGGAGATACAGGAAAAAATCGGCGCGGATATCATTATGGCTTTTGACGAGTGCGCGCCATATCCATGCGAGGAGGGATATGCGAGAGAGGCGCTGGACCGCACGCATAGATGGGCGAAGCGTTGCCTTGAAGCGCATTCCAATGCGCAAGGGCTTGCAACGGCGGGTTACCCTCAAGCGCTTTTCGGTATCGTGCAGGGATCCACTTATCCGGAGTTACGCAAGGAGAGCGCCTCCTTTCTTACGGATATGGATTTTCCCGGGTATGCCATTGGCGGATTGGCGGTGGGGGAGGATCGAGATATCCGGAATGAAGTGGTGGAATGCTGCACCGAGTTGTTGCCGCAAGACAAACCTCGCTATCTCATGGGGGTTGGAAATCCGGAGGATATTCTCGATGCGGTGGAACGCGGGGTGGATATGTTCGATTGCGTTCTGCCCACTCGCAATGCACGTAACGCTCAGGCTTTCACTTCGTGCGGAGTGCTGAATCTGCGCAACGCGTGCTACGCGGAGGATTTTACACCGCTTGATCCCAACTGCGAATGCGAAGTGTGTCGTAAGCATACGCGGGCGTATATCCGTCATCTCTTTCACGCGGGTGAGATTCTGGGAAGCCGTTTGATGACATATCACAATCTCTCTTTCTACGCACAATTGATGAGGGATATCCGTGTGGCCATTACAACGGGAAACTTTGCGGAGTTTAAAAGCGAATGGATAATGCGTCATCCCTCACGAGGGAAGGCGAAATCCATGGTAATCGATCAAACCGATTAATTCAACATTGAGGATTTATGTGTTTGTAATTCATAATTCCGCGCTTGATTTATCTGTTGCAACGACCATTAGAAACAAATGGAATAGACGATGACTATCACCCAAATTAATTCCCTTGAGAATAATCATCCCACTCTCAGGGATGTTCGAGCCAGCAACAAAGTCAAAGTGTACATAGAAAAAGCCAACGAGCAGATGAACGCCATTGGATACACCGAGCATGGCCAGCGTCACGCAGCGCTTAGCGCGGCGATCGCGCGAAACACCCTGTTGGATTTGGGGTACGATTCAAGGACGGCGGAGGTAGCCTCAATTGCCGGATATCTGCACGATATAGGGAATGTGGTAAGCCGTTTTTCGCATCCTCAAATCGGTGCTACGATGTCCTTCGTGCTGCTTGAGGAGATGGGGTTCGAAGCAGAAGAGATCGGCACCATAATCGGCGCCATCGGCAATCATGAAGAACCTGAGGGGGAGCCGATTAACATCACCACGGCGGCTGTGATACTCGCCGACAAATCCGATGTCCATTTCACCCGGGTGCAGAATCCCGATCCTAAAACGTTCGATATTCACGATCGCGTCAATCACGCCGTTCAGAAATCTCACCTTACCGTGGATGCTGAAGCCAAAACCATCACGTTGGAGTTAACGATAGAGATGACATCCGCCTCGGTGATGGAATATTTTGAAATATTCATGATGCGCATGGTGATGTGCCGGAAGGCGGCGGAGGTTCTCGGATGCCGTTTTCATTTGACTATTAACGGCGTTGATCTGTGAGGCTATTGAAATAACGGGTAAACTAACCATATTATGATGCGTTCGCTTAGACTTCACGATCCGTTTGGACGAAGCGTTTTTATAGCTTTGTCGGTGTTTATCTTATTTTGTTCCGCCTCGGTTCAGGCGCAATCAACTTCACCCGCCTCCCCGCTTCAGCCATGTCCCTTGCAAATTATGGGTTTCGCTCCTGTCAAGCCCTTTGCTGTGGGCATGAATAACCTGACTTTGGCGGGCGTTTTGCGCAATAACGGAACCACCCCCATATCCGCCAATCAGTTCACCGCTCGCGTATACACGCTCTCCGGGATGGTGTATGCAAATGCGGACAATATCAGCAACGTTCCGCAACTCAATCCCGGAGCCGAGGCTAGTTTCCAATGGACGGTTCAACCTACATCGATGCAGGGTCCTCTGGTCGCGGCCATGGCTATTCAGGGGAATAACTATATCCCCGAAGCCAAAGTGATTCCCATCTATCATTTCAGCGATTTTCCCTATCATAACAACGGGCATATGGTGAACGGTCCAAAGGCGGTAGCCGACGAGAACGAAGGGGTTATTGAAAATCAGCGCCTACGCGTGGCTGTCCGCATGACGGATACCTCCGTGGGGGCGCTTTTCCTCTCCTGCAGGGAAGGGATGGGTTGGCGGATGATTGGCGTGAGTTTACCGATAGCCGAAACTTATTCGGGAGAAGGCTCACAAATACCGTGGTGGGAAGTGTTCCGAATCAATGATATGAAGGTTCGAAACAGCAAGCAATTCGCTATTTTAACGCTTAATGGCGTCATAGGATTGAGGTGGGGGGCGACGATAACGTTCTCGTTGCAGGATAATTCCCCTTTGCTTCGAGTGAACTTCCGCCTTACCCCATTGAAACCCATGAACCTGTATGGCGTGCGCTTATGCGATCTCATGGCGGGTGACAGCAGTTTTGGATCTCCGACGGAAGTGCTGGACGGGGATTCAATGACCAATGGCGCCTCGAATAATACCCCGCCCGCCGCAAATGTCGGTACAACCCCGCAAGCGGCAAACAATAACACAGGCGCGGTGACACCCCAAGCCTCTCCCACACCCATTCCTCCTCCTTCGAGCGATCAAGGGATGGGGGTGAAAGGGATGTCCATTGCCCGTTGGGGGAATATTACATTGGGTGTGCGGAGTCCTTACTGCACATCTTTACCCCAATGGCGGGAAGATCCCGTTACGCAAGTGCCAGGCACGGAATACTTCACTTTGGGAGCCACTTTGAAATCCGATGGAAATCCAACCGTCATATCCCCCGGGCAGTATTTAGATTTTGAATCACGGATTATATTGGTCTCCCCGAGCGTGCGCGCCTTGGACGCCATCATATTGCCTAAGCTGGCTCCTCCGCCCACAGGATTGCCACCGCATAAAGTGGGGATGGTGAAAGTGCGGCGTTCCTAACCCCTCCGTCCTGATGGGTTTTATGCATTCAAAACGGAGGGATTAGCGTATCATGGAACGCTATTTACCGAATGGTGATCCAATGACCGTCCGCGGAGTTTGGAAATCGCATCCAGAGCGTTTTTGATTCCTTATCCCATTTCCAATCCTCGACAAGGATATCTTTTCCATCCATTTGCACTGTTTGGGGCTCCCTGTCAAACCGCATTCTAATGGTGGCGGTTATGATATCCGGACCTTCGGCGTAAAAGCGGAATCCACCATTAGGCAGCCGTCTGGCTCCAAGCGTTTTGCACGCCGCCGCCAATATCTCCAGAGAATCGGATTTATGGTAATCGAGATCCAAGAGCAGATACCGACTTCCGGGATTCAGTGTCACCGAGGATAGTATCGGCAGATTGGCATCAAAGAGGTCGATGAAATGACCGTGTAAAATATGCGGGGATTGAGGCAGGGATTGGTCCAATCCCGATGCGATTACATAGGGCCCCCTGCGCAGAATGATATAGTTCGTGGTGTGATACGGTAAGTGAGCCTTTTCGCAAGCCATATGGACCAATACTCGAACATGGTTTGCGCCGTTCGTCTGATATGTCAGCTTTGCCGGGCTGGATTGATCGTAGATCAGCCAGCCTTTGCCGACTTTGTTGGCTCCTGGTTTGGAGTTTTCCGCTATCCCCATTTGCGCGAAGAGCGCTTCACGAGGATTGGCGTATGCATTCGATCCCTCATTCCACCAGGATTTGATGGCGTTGAAAGGATCGGAATCGTCATCCACGAATACCAGCACACCCCCCTGTTTGACCCAATCGGCTATCGCCGTGCTGTATTCCCGCTCCATCGGTTTCATTCCCTCGTAAGTCATGAGAAGGATTTTGTAGGGTTTTAGGAATCCTTTGATAGGTGCATTCTCCAATTGGACGGGTTCCACCGGCATGCCATGCATCAAAGGCGGCAAAGCCAAACCGTAAAATGATCCGAGATGAGGGTCAGAAGCCGATGGACCATAACGCTCGAACATCATCGTGTCGGATACGACCACTCCGACGCCCATTGTGCCGCATTTCCATTTAACCTCTGACTGCTTCATGTGATTCAGGGCGTTGATGACTGTCATCAGTTCCGTGGCGTACGCCGGGGGAATTGGCTCTTTCGTGACCGGCTCGCCTGCTTTCCGCTCCGTTACATCCTTTGTCGGATAGGTTCCGTGAAACACTCTTTCCGGCCAAGGCATCACCTCGTATCGCCAGACTTGAGGCCATAGCAGGGAGGCGGTGAGGGTGCTTTCCCAGTTGGTTTTATAATCTCGCCAGGAGTGATTGGGATCATCCTCCACAGGATCGTTAAGAAACCACACCCGCCCGCCGGTGGATTGGACGATATTCATCATAGCTCCATATTCCAGAAAGGCGGTCTCGAATGTGCGCTCCTTTTGAACGCCTTCGTATAGGTTCGGGGTTCGCGCGGTCCCTGTCCATATTTGAGCGATATATCCGTCCGCACCCACTTTCATCAGACTGGATTCCGGACTGACAATTCCCCAACTGGAGTAGTTGATCAGGCTGTGCGTGGCGACATAGCATTTCACATGGGTGCCATGCTCCTTGTTATACTCCTTCACAAAATCGAATATCTGTGTCAGCGCACGTCGATAAAGATAATATTTTAACAGCGACGCCTTGTATTGCGCTTCAGGCGAGGAGTCGGGTGGAACCCAGTCTTCGTGGTAGTACGCTTTCCATTCTCTTTTAAATCCCGCGCTCCATCCGGCTCTCACCCAAAACTCGGGCTCCTCCAGATGAATCGCTTCCACCCCCGCATCCAACGCACGCTTGACTCCGACGCAGAGAAACTTGCCGTAATTGATTCCCGGGCACATGTAGTAGATATCTCCGCCATGTGATATGACATTCCCGTTTTTATCCGTTTGCGCCTCATCGACATGGTTCACGCCATCGAAACGCCCATAAAGATAATCCTGATACGCACCCCATGCCACCCCAGTCATCACTTGTACGATATATCCTTCGTCCCGCCATTTCGCAATGTGCGCGATATCGGCTGGCAACACCCCATAACACATCACCACGTCCGAACGCAAATCCAGCATTGGATCCCACGGTGAATGGGTTTGAAAGCTGGTTCTCTCCAAGACTTGATTTGGATCGGGGGGGCGTTTTGATGATTGCTTCATGATATTTTCACCCTGAGCGATTACGGGTGGAACGAGGATCAGCGTAAGCAGTACTTTCCCGGCAATCATGGAGAACTGACGAAATCCTCTCCTAAAATGCCGAAGCGGTATCCGTATTGATTCCATTCCGACGCTCATTTCAACTCCCTTCGTTGTAGTTTTTACTTCTTTTTTTCAGTTCCTCCATCCTTTCGGCAATGCGCGCCTCTCTGCCCTCATGCGAAGGCTGATAAAACGGCGTTCCCTTTACGTCCGGTGGAAGGTACTCCTGATCGGTCCAATGACCTGGAAAATCGTGCGGGTATAAATAACCCACCCCGATGCCAAATTGAGTTAGTCCGGGATACGGGGCGTTCCGCAAGTGCATCGGGACAGGCGCAGGACCCTGTTCCTTGATAGCCTTTTGGGCATTACTGATGCCCAAGTAAGATGCGTTGCTCTTTGGAGCGGTGGCGAGATAGGTGGTGGCTTGCGCCAGCGTTAGTTGAGCTTCCGGCATTCCGATAAACATTACAATCTGCGCCGCCGAATTGGCGACGACGATTCCCATTGGATCGGCATTGCCTATATCCTCCGACGCTAGGATGCATAGTCTTCTGGCGATAAACTTGGGGTCCTCCCCCGCCAGAAGCATCTTCGCAAGCCAATACAGCGCCGCGTCGGGATCGGATCCCCTTACGGATTTGATGAATGCGGAGATCGTGTCGTAATGTTCATCGCTTTTCTTGTCATACTTTAAGGCTCGCTGCTGTGCTGCCTCCTCTATGACGGAAAGGGAAATGCGGCGAACCCCACTCTCATCGGGAGGCATGGAGAGGGCGGCGGCTTCCAAGGCGTTCAGAGCGTTTCTAGCATCGCCATTTGCAATATTCAGGAGATGATCAAGCGCCTCATCATCCAATGTGACGTTTAAACTCCCAAGTCCTCTGTCAGTGTCCTGAAGCGCCCGCAGAATGATCGTCTTGACCTCGTCTTCCGTCAGACTTTCGAATTTGAAAATACGTGAACGGGAAATGAGGGGGGAGTTCACCTCAAAGTACGGGTTTTCCGTGGTGGCGCCGATCAGAGCGATGGTCCCGTCTTCCACGTGCGGCAGCAATGCGTCCTGTTGAGCCTTGTTCCAACGATGGATTTCATCCACGAACAGGATGGTTTTACGCGTCATTTTCTTGCGCATCTCTCTGGCTCTGTCAATCACTTTTCTTAGCTCGGGCGTCCCGGATGTAACGGCTCCAAGGCACTCGAAATGGGCTTTCGAGGTGTTGGCGATAATAAACGCAAGAGTGGATTTACCGCACCCAGGCGGTCCCCAGAAGATGCACGAAAATATTTTATCCTTTACAATCGTGGTGCGTAACAGGGAATGTTCGCCGATAATCTGACTCTGCCCCAGAAACTCGTCAAGAGTTTTCGGCCGCATGCGAGCCGCAAGGGGCGCATCATGATTCACAGTGAACATGCCGTGAAGGTCGGATGCGTATCCGGTCTCCTCCTCGGTGAAAAGAGCGTCGATGTTTTGATTTTCATCCGTCATGATATCATCTTTTCTGTTTCAAAATGCGATTTTGCGCGGTTGATCGCTTTCGACTGGAATGGTCTGAACGAATGATCGACATCTCATATTCCGGGACGACCGTGACACTTTTCACGCTCGCCGCCACCTTGTGAAGCAGTGGCCGGCGTATGTCATCCTGGAAATAGATATCTCTTTTATCGATTAGAGGCACGATTTGCAGCCGCAAGCCTTCCCTGTATATCTTGGGGGTGAATCGGTTCAGCCCTATGGTCATCGCCGGTCCCGCGTAGAAATTATCCGCAATGAGAGTGTCGCCAAGATACGCTTCGGCAGTGTCTCCAACATAATGGATTTTCAAATAGGCGTTCGCCAATCCGGATAAGGAGTTTTTCGGCAATGTTATTCGCCAATAGGGCGCGAACGGCTTATTTACCCAGGTCGAGCCGTATTGCGGGCCCGGTTGCGGCGCGTCAGACCCGCCGGTCGCCTCCATTATGGGATTTTCGTTGCGCTCCCATATTTTGACAGGTATGTGTTTTAACGGTACTGTCACCTGGTAGCGTGTGAAAATGCCTTCATGGAATGTCGCAATCCTCGCTGGTCGGTCGAAATGAATATTGATAACGGGTGGATAGACATCGAGATCGAAAACATTTTCGCCCTCGCTGCGGACATGAACCGCACCCTCCGGGAAGGTAAGTCCTTGACGGCAGATGAATAGACGCTCACCATCCCACGCATACGCCTTCCAACAGTGGATCGCCTCAGTATCGGTTAAAGTCAGGATATGGATTTTTCGTCCGTTTGCAAGAAGAAGGGTCTGTATGCAGCCCTCGCCGGGTTTAATATTTGCAATTCGGAAATCTTTGTCATCCGCGTATAGCGAGGAGTCTTTTGTCCAAATTCTGCGAATCCCTTCTCTCTTGAGGACATATTCCGATGACATTCCCGGTGGCGTGAAGAAAACGTAAAGCGGATTCCCTTTAACAGTTATTTTACAGAGCGGTTGGACGGTGGCGAAGCTCAGAGTCGCTCCGTTCATAGGGAGGTTGAACGGAAGTATCATGGTTGCATCTTTTCGCACAGTGAAGGGTTTATCGGGAACAATCATATGCTCGCCATTGGGAAGTGTCAGATCAAATTGGACCCCCTGAATGTTGTGCATGGATACTTCGCGCTCATAGTTGCTGATGAATATGTAACCGCTGTCTCCATGCGCTCGAACGGAGCATCTCAATGTGGTGGTGTCCGTGGGACCTGTGGGGACGTGATTGGGAAATATGGCGTAACACTGAGCCAGTTGGGAGCCGAAATCGTTAATGAAAAGATGCAAATCCTTGAATTGGTAATAGGAGGGTCTTAACTCCCCCCATTCCGATATCGGTGCGTAGAAATCGTAGCTTATAATTGGCAGATCGTTGGGGTAACCCGTGGCTCGCGATTCCTGCATTGTGGATAGTTTTCCTATCGGGTTTGATCCTCCGTGGAAGACGTAATATCCCATGAGATTCGCACCCTCGCCCAGTTTCACATACGCCATGGATACGACATCCTTGGCTGTGATAATCGGGCGTCGATGATAGGTGTCCTGGACACCTCCTCCCAACTCCGCAAGGGTGTACGGATAAAGATATCCTTTGTATGTGTCGGGATCGAACCCCCCAATGTTCTTTTGAAATGCAGTGGCGGGCGGATCCGAACGCACGGATTGGAAAAGGTATTCACCACTTGGAGGCAACTCCTTGGTGGTTTGATCCCACGGCGCCTCCGGATATCCTCCCCAAACGGGGATAAGTTCCGATTGCTTTTGGTCGGATGACGGCCATCCGGTGGCGGTGTAAAAAGGAACGTCGATACCCGCATTCACCGCCATGCGTTTGAGGATGAGCATATACTTCAATCCTGCGGGGTTATTGAAACCATACTCGTTTTCAATCTGCACGCCAATGATTGGCCCACCATCCTTGAAATAAAGCCCATTTATTTGGGAGGCGATTTGACGATCCCATGTATCCACATAAGCGAGGAATTTCGGGTCCATGGTTCTCGGGTGGCATTTTTTCAACAGCCAGTCCGGGAAACCTCCGTTACGCACTTCTCCGTGGCACCAAGGGCCGATACGAAGGAATAGATACATATGGTGCTTGGCGCAGAGCTGAGCAAAGTAACGCAGGTCACGGTTACCGCTCCAATCAAAACGCCCTTCAATCTCTTCGAAATGTATCCAAAAGAGATACGTGGCGACAATGTTAACGCCGCAAGCCTTCATCTGAAGGATCGCCTGCTCCCACTGGGAACGAGGGTAACGTGTGAAATGAAACTCTCCCATGACCGGGAGCCAAGGCTTGCCGTTTTTCGTGTAGTTAAGGCTGTTTGCGCCGAGGACTTCACCATTTGGAGCGCGATTGGAACCCAAATGGAGAAAACCCGAGATGATTTGAGGATTGTCCCGACCTAGGTCGAAAATATATGGAGTGGCAATTGCGATATGGCAGGAGAGCATTGTCGTACAGCATAACGCCAAAAGGAGTGGTGTGAAATAACCGAAATTTCTTGAATGGAGCCACTCAAACACTGCCGCTCGGCATGCCTTGTTGATAAGATGCATTTTCATCATTTCTATCCCATAATCCGCAAGGGAATGAAATGATAATACCATTCCCATAGAGCATAATGAAATAACGTTACCGGAATGCAGCCTGAATCAACATGTGTGGAAATGCATTTTATCAGCATCATGGTAATGCCAATGCATCGGCTGCGAAGGCGGCATGGGCAACTGGACGTTTTGTGACTGACATACCATGGCGTTAAAAACGAGTCAGTTCATGGAAACATGCGACAGTCCTCCCTATAATATGTGGGGCGTGGAGGATGCCAACGATCTGAATTTGGATAAATCCGTTTGTCCGCAATACCAATAATACCCCCAGATACGCTCCTTCTCCGGTATTGGAGGTTTTTTTTTCACCGCACTTCAAAGTGGTGCGGACCATCATCCTTTTCGCGTTTCCGGTTTGATAACCGCTACGGCGCATCGGGCGTTCATTAGAATATGAGCGATGGTCTTGCCAAGGAACAACTGTTTGGTGGGGCGCGGTACGCCGGTAAGGAGTATCAAATCCGTGTCGGTGTCGTGTGCCAGTTGCACGATATTCCGCCCGGCATGGGAATCGGTCTGTACCACGGTTTCCACATGCACACCGAAGATTTTGCCCATTGATGCCGCGTGTTCGACGATTTGTTGCGCCAGTTTTTGAGATTGATTCTCGTTAAGAGATTGAGGAAAGCCGCTCTCTTCCGATTCCTCCGCGACACATAATACCGTCACTTCGGCGTTGGCGGCGTGCGCCAAGGCGACACCGAGTTCCACCGCCTGTTCGCTGTGCCGTACCCCATTGGTGGGCACGAGAACGCGTCGCATCCGCCATTCCCCCTCCGATTTGGGAGCGCGCACCACCATTAAAGGGGTGGGAAGGACATGCGCGATGGAATCCGCGATGGACCCGAATACTGCGTTTCCGGAGGAACTGTCCGCACCGCATCCAAGCACCACCATGTCATATCCGAGGCCTGCCTCCTGTAAAATGCCTTCGACCACATCCTCCTTCAAAGTCTTTCGGAGAATTACTTCGTTGGAAGTTTTCCGTAAAATCTCCAATTCAGGGGGGAAGATATTGGTTCCGCTGATGTTTCCCTCCTTGACGGTATGGAAAGCGGTGACTTCGATCGGATGATCGTGCGCCAACCCTTGAAGGAGTTGCACGGCCATTCGAGTATGCGGACCGCCACTGGTGGGCATCAAAATCCTTTTCACCTTGTAAAGTGCGCTTTGTGCCGTCACATCCTCCTTCTCAAGGCGAACGATCTCCTCCTCGCTGAATTTCACATGCTTAATGGACAGTCCCAAAAGAAACGGGGTGATAGCGGTTGTTACGACCGACATCAAAATGATGATGGAAAACATATCCACATTTAGTATCCCCATGGATAATCCCAGCATTCCGAAAATTGGCCCCATCGCGCCGTACGCCGTGGCGCCGAAACCGATGGTGAGAGATTCCCATGAGCCCAAACCGCTTTTGCGTCCCCCCGCATAGCATCCGACGATCTTTCCAATGGATGCCGTCAGGATGACGATCAGCGTGATGATTAAAATCCGAGGGTGCATAATCACGCCCATGTCCACGTTCAGACCTGCCGCAGCAAAAAAGATGGGAGCGAGCAGACTCATCGTTATGGCTTCGATCGGATGAATGACGTTTTTTTTAATCAGAGGGGAGGCGCTTAAAATCACTCCGATCATGAACGAGCCAAGAATGGCATGGATGCCAATCAACTGCGTGATTCCGGAGCTTAAAAACATGAGCAGTATCACGGCGGTTAACAAGGGATAATCCCCCGAAATGTGATTGTTGACCCATCTAAGTACGGAAGAGACCAAGCGTTGTCCCACAGTCAGGACGAAGAGCATGTAAAGGATGGTTCCAACGATTATCTTGGCGAGGGTGAATCCATTGAAAACAGAACCGCTCGCAAATCCCGAAAGGACCGCAAGCATAATCCATCCAATCGTGTCGTGAGCCATGGCCGTTGCGAGGGTTATCTGTCCGATGTTTCGGCGGATAAGGTTCATTTCCATAAGCAATTTCGCTACAACGGGTACGGAGGATACGGAAAAGAGGATGGCGAGGAATGACGCCAGTATCCATCGTTCCCTTATGTCGGACATAAAGGCGGGAGGTAAAAACACTCCTACGATGAATCCTAAAAGAAATGGGATTACAATCCCCCCGATGGCAGTCCAGAGGACCATGCCGCCTTGTCTGCGGATCATTGGGATATCGGTTTCCAACCCAATGATGAGAAGAAGAAATATGGATCCAAGCCAGGAGATGATCTGCAAAAGATAGGATTGCGTGGCGGAGACCGGAAAGATAAGCGCATGCAGTTCCGGTAGGAGAGCCCCGAAGACGGAACGCCCTAGGATGATTCCTGCAATCACCTGGCCCACGACAGGTGGTTGTTTTAAGCGCGCCATAATCTCCCCGCATAATCTCGCCATGACAAGGAGCAGGATCAACTCCAGGACAAATAACAGAGTATGATGCTCGCCAAGAGTCTTGATGTTGAGTTTCGATGTCCCTGCATAAAATGGCTTGGCTTTGACTATGTCATTGCGTAATCTCTCCGCCCAATCGTTCGCCAATTGTGTGACAGAGAGATTCTCGGCAGCTGCGTCGGACGCGGTGACATCTATGATCGCCATGTTACCAAGTTTAACGACTGTGTCGCTCTTATCCAACACGCCGACTTGAATTTGAGAGGGGTCGAGTTTGGGATCGGTGAGAATGCGTATTATTCGCGCATTGACGATGGCTGCTCGATCTTTCGGGGAGATGGAACCGATACTTTTGCGAATCAGAAGAACGGTTTTTTTATCTATGCGAACATTTCCCAACGAAGTCGCCGTGCGCGGGATTGCCACCGATGACGGGAAGAGAAACACGAACAGAAAGGCGGTCCAAAGAAAGGTCTTTCGGCTCGATGATAGTATCGAGATGCAAAGTTCGCCCCCTGACGGATTATCTTGTCTTGGGTGTTTTAGCATGAAAAAATCCCTATTTCTCCCCTTACATCTTTGATTCAGATTCCCGAGCCTTTATAGATACGGATTCTCATCCGCTTGCGCCTTAAGGACGGCGGATTTCACCTCGTATTCTACAAATTGAGTGATGGCCAACTCCTCCTTAAGCACATGAATCTGCCTGTCCATTTCGCTTATAGCCCCCCTCAAACCCTTCTTCCTTTCCTCTTCCGCAGTGGGCATATCCAAGAGATACCATTTTCGTTTTCTTTCCAATGCTGTGATCATCTCTTTTAACTCATCGGAACGAGGATTTTTCTCAAACGCCTCCTCCAGCGCATTTTGTAAATCGTCAGCCATGTGATCGTCATCCATTCAATCAAATTATTTATGGAAAAACTCTGAAAAAAAATTTATTACATGGGAACTTCATTAAAGTTAAAAACGCTTAAGCAATTGGTGGATTCGAGATCCTATCGAATCTCTCCTTTCGTATATTGGGGCAGGGAACGGGTCGACCCTGCTCCCCTTTTTTTATCCCTC
This sequence comes from Chthonomonadales bacterium, assembly GCA_027459625.1. Taxonomy (GTDB): domain Bacteria; phylum Armatimonadota; class Chthonomonadetes; order Chthonomonadales; family CAJBBX01; genus DTKV01. The sequence continues at coordinate 2,759 of DAIDHP010000031.1, read as the reverse complement.
TATTTTACGTTATTCCCACCGAGATTTTCCGGGTTCAATCCCCCCAATTCAGGCAGCGTGAAAATACCATTCTCTCTAATCAGCGTCCCATCCAGATAAATGCATCCTCCTCCGTATTCCGGTCTCTGAATCTTCACCATATCCCAATGGATTTGGGATCGGTTGCCATTGTCGGCGTCCTCATACGCCTGCCCTGGGGTTAGATGAAACGATCCTGCGATTTTTTCATCAAACAGGATGTCCTTCATTGGTTTCAAAATCTCGGGATTGAATGCGAGCGACCATTCACCGATATAACGAGCCCCTTCGTCGGAATCAAGGATCGCGTTCAACTCATCTGTCATGGAACCCGCCTGAGCCTTAACGATCTTACCGTTTTGAAACTCCAATCGAATACCGCTGAATATTCTGCCTCTGTACAGAGTTTCGGTATTGAAAGTGATATAACCGTTTATGCTATCTCTAACCGGGCAGGTGAACAACTCCCCGTCCGGAATGTTGCTTTTCCCGGAACACGGAATGGCGGGAATTCCCATGATGGAAAACTCCAACTCCGTATCGTCTCCGGTAATTCGCACGCGATCGGTCTTTTCAAGCAATTCCTTTAAAGGTTGAGCGGCTTCCTGCATGCGAGCGTAATCCACCTCCGTGCATACTCGAAAGTAGAAATCCTCGAAACTCTCCGTGCTCATGTTCGCCGCCTGCGCCATGGAGGGATGAGGCCAGCGCAACACCACCCATTTGGTTTTCGGAACGCGGATTTCCGAATGGACCGGATGCCACCATAATTTTTCGTATAACTTCATCTTATCGGCGGGCACATCGGATAATTCCGATAGGTTATGGGTGCCTCGCACCCCAATGTAGCCCTGCATTTTCTCCATGCGAGAGCTTTCCACCACCCCTATCAACTTCATCTGCTCCTCTGACGCGTTGCGGTATAACGCCCGCAGTACGGGGGATTGGTAGGTGGAAACGAACGGCAAACCACCGGAGTCGGCGATCGTCTGTATCAATTGGGCGGTGAAATCCGTGGGAATGTCAAAAGCCTCCACTAATACTTTCGCGCCGGACTGTATGTTCAAGGAGTATTTCACCAGCACTTCGCACAAGCGTTCAAATCTTGGATCTTTCATGACCTCACCTCATTTCGATATAATCGTGTTTCCATTGTACCCGCCGTCATTCCTTGGGTGGGTGAAAGACTGAGAAGAAATAAACTTCGCATGGGTAAAAAAATATTTTCAGGAGGTATTGACATGGTAATGGAATTGGATTATCATATTAGTACGTACCAGTCCTAACTAATATGGAAGTCAACCATGACTAGCAAAACCAAAATACTTATCGCCGCGCAAGATCTGTTTTACCGAAATGGGTATCTCGGCACAAGCGTGGATGATATCATTGAAATGGCGAGTATAAGTAAAAGCAATTTTTACTATCACTTTAAAACCAAGGAAGACTTGGGGCTTGCGGTGATAGACCAACGCAAAGAGGACTTCCAGAAGATGCTGGAAAGAACATTGAACGACTATGAGTTATCCCCAACCGAGAGGTTGGAGAAATATCTTTCCCTCACATTGGAAGCTCAGGAGGCTAGATTGGACAAGGGGGGATGCCCTTTTGGGAATTTAGTGGCGGAGATGTCTGAGCACAGCGAAAAGTTTCGATGCAGGCTCAGTTCCATGTTTGAAAGCCTCAAGTGTCGAATCGCCGATCTTGTGCGTGAGGGGCAGCTTATCGGAGAGTTCCGCAAGGACATGGAAGCGGAGGACTTGGCGGGATTAATCATACAGACCGTCCAGGGAATGCATCTGCTTACGAAATGCCATAAGAACGTGGAAAACTTCGGCAGGTCCGCAAGGCTGTTGGTGAGACTGATAGCTAGTTGAAAAAAATATTTAGATATTTATCTAAACTAATGAAACAAAATGCCATGTAGAAACGTCATATAGGTAGGACTGAACGGTACGTACAATTTTGAAGTTGCATGCGCGGATGAACAGGAGGAAAAGAAATGGCGAACACAATGACGGTAGAACGAAGCTTCGACGCTCGTCATGAATTTGAAACTCTAATTTCCCGAACTCAAAAACAGGCTTACAACATGGCATATCGCATGACGGGAAATCGTGATGATGCTGAAGACCTGACACAGGAAGCTTATCTGAGAGCTTTTCGCTCCTTTGACAAATATGATCGGTCTTTGCCCTTTGAAAACTGGTTTTTCAGAATTCTCTCAAACCTTTTTGTGGACAAACTTCGCAGAAAGCCTAGGCTTGCGCCCATCTCCCTGGATCAGCCTTTACCGGGTAACGATGGGGATGATGATTTCACCTTGGAACTTCCGGATGAAGAGGGCGACCCGCAATATCAAATGCTTCGTGATACGATGGACGAACGGTTGCAGAAGGCGCTCGAGATCATCCCTCCGGACTTTAGAACTGCTGTTTTGTTGTGCGATGTGGAGGGAATGAGTTACGAGGATATCGCAGAGGTGATGGATACCAGCATTGGGACCGTGCGTTCTCGAATCCATCGGGGCAGACTTATGTTGAGAAAACTGCTTGAGGGCAAGCAGGTTTCACGTAGAAATCGCGCTAAACTGGATCCGATTATCGCATAATCCATAACAAGAGGCAAATGAGGCGACAAACCTAGATCGCAGGGGTGTCGCCTCTTTTTGTATGCCGGGCATGTTCATGCTCTCGGAGGTGCAAGTCCTCTACGGTGCAGGAAACCGTAACCGTTAAGCG
>DAIDHP010000030.1 GCA_027459625.1 Chthonomonadales bacterium | reverse complement strand
TTCGCTTTTAAGATATCCAATCAAGCGTGAGATGAACTCAATTCGCCTCATTTTCCGAATTTTGCAATTACCTCTAAGTAAATGCGAAATTCGCAATTTCCCGGAAGAATGGTTTTTTTGCATTCAAAATTAAAATGGTATACCATATGGGCGGGGGGGGGACTCGGATACAATGGCGTAAGGATGCGGATAAGATGAATGTTGGTTATCTCGTTCTGGGATTGATATTCGCTTCACTCGCAGCGATCTTCGCATATATGATCACATACGAGGAGTATCGCCATCATTATCCTGACGGCAATCAAGCGGGATGGATGTCATTGCGGGTCGCATTTTACGCTTTTTTGATATTCGCCATCATAACCGTCCTTATCACTCTCGTGATGCCATCCATTCTCAAACCTCAAACTTAATGTCAAGGGTTCCCTAAAGGATCATAGCCATGATTCAGACATGGTCGTTGACTATTCCCTCGTGAAGTCCTGGGCATCCCTCCCGTCATACATCCATCTCAATAGATTTCCGCCAGTATGCGTTTTAAAATATCTTTCGCCAACCCTTTGCGCTTCATCCCAAGTGGATTTCGCCTCATCTAGGTTAACAAGAAAATCAGCTTCTACCAATATCTGAAAATCCATCCCGTGAATCTTTGAATAACTGTGGTGGTTGCCTACCAGATAAAGGACTCTTTCGATGGTATCCTTCGGATATCTCTCCCCCAATATTTGTTTTGCGACACTCGGTCCCTCCAGTTCCTGGTAATTTCCGGCGGCGGATTGATGCTTTCTCACCGCTTCCGGTACGCCGATGTCGTGCAGGAGCGCAGCCAATCGAACAATTATCTCCCGCTCCTCGGAAACTGATTCCTCCTCGGCTATGTCGCAAGTGAAGCCATACACCTTCAGTGTGTTATTGATCAAGAAGGTATCCGTTCTAAAATAACAAATCATCTCATTTCGAACGTGGTTGGTCATGTTTCTCTCTCTTGAAGAATGTTAGGTTTCTAAAATCATAACACATCGCGCATAATTGTCGCACGCTTCCGGGATTTCCTCTCACGATCTTATCAGGTAGAATCCTGTTGCATATTCCTAAAAAATATACGGCTTGATGGGAATCCCAATAGGTTTAAACGAGTATGGTATCTGGCAAGGAGAGTTGATAGCATGGTGTTGCACGATAAGATAATCATCCGTGGGGCGAGACAGAACAATCTTCAAAACATAGACCTCGATATCCCGCGTGATAAAATGGTCGTGATCACGGGGCTTTCCGGATCGGGGAAATCCTCGCTTGCATTCGACACACTGTATGCCGAAGGCCAACGTCGCTATGTTGAGAGTCTCTCCTCTTACGCGCGTCAATTTCTAGGACAGATGGATAAACCCGATGTGGATTACATAGAAGGATTATCCCCCGCCGTCTCGATTGATCAGAAATCCACGAGTCGAAATCCCCGTTCCACCGTGGGCACCGTCACGGAGATTTACGATTACATGCGTCTACTGTTTGCTCGCGTAGGTCATCCCCATTGTCCGAATTGCGGCAGGGAAATCACACAGCAAACTGTGGAGCAGATGGTGGATCGCATCATGGAGTTACCTGACGGCACCAGAATACAGCTTCTCGCTCCAATAGTGAAAGGGAGGAAAGGGGAGTACCGAAAGGAGTTGGAATCCATCAGGAAGGATGGATTCACCCGGGTGAGAGTGGATGGGCGGATGTATGATTTGACGGAGGAGGATCCTCCGGAGTTGGATCGATACAAGCAGCATTGGATTGACATCGTTGTGGACCGGTTGGTTATTCATAACGACATCTCTCGTCGCTTAGCGGATTCACTGGAAACCACATTAAAGAAGGGCGAGGGAAATGTGGCTGTAAACATCGTCTCCCGTCCGGATTCCGCTGAAACGGGAATGGAAGCTGTAAAAACAGATGATCCATCCTACATGGTGAATGATGAAATGTTATTTTCCGAACATCTTGCCTGCAGTTTCTGCGGTGTCAGCATGGAGGAGATAGCCCCGCGTTCTTTTTCCTTTAATAGTCCTTACGGGGCGTGTGTCGAATGCCACGGATTGGGAACGCGAACGGAGTTTGATCCCGACCTTATCGTTCCGGATAAAAGCAAGTCTATCGCTCAAGGCGCGATTGTTCCCTTCATGCCGAAAACCACTAACGCCGGATACGGGGATTATCTTCTTGGATTGTTTCGTGGAGTGGCGGACAGGTTTGGTTTCACGTTAAACACGCCTGTTTCAAAACTGACAGAGAAACAGTTTCATGCGATGATGTACGGAGTGGAGGGAAATGTATCCGTATCCTTTCGAAATCGCTGGGGACGCAACCGATATTTTGACAGTGAATACGTCGGCGTTGTTAATATGCTTGATAGACGTATGCAGGATACCTCCAGCGAGTGGATCAAAGAGGAGTTGGAGAAATATCAGTCCACGCGTCCGTGTCCGGCATGCCATGGAAAACGGTTGAAGCCGGAGGCTTTGTGCGTGACGATCAACGACAGAGATATTGCCGAAGTCAGCGCTTTGTCGATTGCAAAAGCGGATGAATGGTTTGCATCGCTCACCCTCTCGCCTCGCAAGGAGCAAATCGCCCATCAGATCATCAAGGAGATACGCGCCCGACTGACGTTTTTAAACAATGTGGGGCTTGATTATCTCACTTTGGATCGAACTGCGGGAACGCTAGCCGGGGGCGAAGCGCAACGCATTCGGCTTGCCACGCAAATCGGGTCCGGATTGATGGGGGTGCTTTACATCTTGGATGAACCCTCCATTGGATTGCATCAACGCGACAACGCCAAGTTGATAGAAACGCTGCTTCGCTTACGGGACATAGGAAACACCATCATCGTGGTGGAGCATGACGAAGAGACGATGCATGCCGCCGATTGGCTAATTGACATTGGACCGGGCGCGGGGGAGCATGGCGGTAAAATTGTGGCGCAAGGAGTTTTAGAGGATATCATCAACACTCCTGAATCCCTCACCGGCCAATATCTCTCAGGCAAACGTCGTATAGAGATTCCAGCGATTAGACACACTCCTAGCGATCGTTGGCTCGAAATCAAAGGGGCTAGTGCCCACAATCTCCGAAACATCGACGTGAAAATTCCTCTAGGTCTTTTCGTATGCGTAACCGGAGTGTCCGGCAGCGGCAAATCCACTCTGATACAGGAGACGCTCTATCCGCGATTGATGAATCATCTTCATGGCTCTCGATTCACCTGGGCATCCCATGATGATATATTGGGGATCGATAACATAGACAAAGTAATAGATATCGATCAATCCCCCATTGGTCGCACTCCCCGATCCAATCCCGCCACCTACACCGGCGCTTTCGATCTTGTACGAGACCTTTTCGCAATGACTCAGGAATCTCGTGTAAGAGGTTACAAATCCGGTCGGTTCTCCTTTAATGTCAAAGGGGGGCGTTGCGAGGCGTGCAAAGGGGACGGGATTATCAAAATCGAGATGCATTTTCTCCCTGATGTTTACGTACCTTGCGAGGTTTGCAAGGGAAGCCGTTACAACCGGGAAACATTGGATGTTAAATACAAAGGAAAGAATATCTCCGAAGTTTTGAATATGACCGTATCGGAGGCTTTGAATTTTTTCAGCGCGGCGCCGCGAATCGCGAAAAAATTGGAAACACTGCATGATGTGGGTTTGGATTACATTCGCCTCGGGCAGCCGGCCACCACGCTTTCCGGGGGAGAGGCGCAGAGGATAAAGCTTGCGGCGGAGCTTTCCAAGAGGGCGACGGGCAGAACCCTCTATATTTTGGACGAACCAACCACAGGTTTGCATTTCGCAGATATCGAAAAGTTGCTTGGCGTATTGGGGCGATTGGTTGATATGGGCAACACCGTGTTGGTGATAGAGCATAATCTTGACGTGATAAAATCGGCTGATTATATATTGGACCTGGGGCCTGAAGGTGGAGATGGCGGAGGCGCCATAGTGGCTCAAGGAACTCCGGAAGAGGTTGCGAATGCTCCCGAAAGTCACACTGGAGCCTTCTTGAAGAAGATTCTGTTCAATCAACCGCTTGTCTTAAAATAAGGAGCTATCCATGCGAGTGCGAAGGTTTGGAATCGATCTTTCAACATGCATCATGTTAGTTTTCGGCTTATGCTCGATGAATTACGCTTTCGCGATGAGAATGGACAAGGATCTTAGCGTCTTTCAGAAGGGGATATCCCCATGGACATCTACGGGAGACGCGTGGGGGATTGTTCACACGCCCCGCGTCGGAGAACCATTGCATCCTCACCCGGAATCACAAGCTGGCGGGGAGGCTGCGGTCGGAATGATCCGTTCGCCCGTTTTCACCATTAACGGGGATATCATCACGTTCATGGCGAATGGATGGGATGGTCGATATGGCGGTAAGGGGCTTAACGGTTTTTTTCTGAAAAGAGCGTCGGATAATGTCATTTTACGTAAAACCGCTCCTCCGGATCAGGATGCTTTCGTTAAGATCACATGGCTTGTATCCGACTTCAGAGGCGAAAAAGTGTATTTTGAGGCGGTTGATAGAGACAATAACGAGAACGGAACCGGTCCCGGATTCGCCTGGATAGGATTCGATCATGTAAAAATGTTTTCCTTGGATGTGCCCGCCTCTCAAAGTCACCTTCATCCCATACGCCTGCCTTCACCTCAATCCACCTGGCAAATACTTTCATATGACGGTGCGCATAGAACCGTCGCACCTTACCTTTCATCCTTGGGTTATGGAGAACCAGGCGTCGGAGCGGTTCAATCCCCTGTGTTTCGGATAGAATCGAACATCATCACTGTAACCCTCTGCGGATGGTCCGGTCGAAACGGTGAGCGTCATGCCTCTTATGTACAATTGGTCGACGCCGAATCGAATAAACCACTTATACAATCCCCTCCCCCGCTTTCCGACGCCCTTCATCCAATCGAATGGAATGTGAGTTCCTGGGTAGGTCGCAGGGTGAAGGTGCGGTTGGTTGACTCCGATACCGGTTCATCCTTCGCATGGATAGGTTTGGGCATGGTGGACGCTCGTCCCAGCTATTTCGTTAATTTCGCCACGGAAAAAACTGGTTCCTTCTCTCTTTTAAACTGGACACCTGTTTCATCAGACGAGGAACAATTTGTGGAAGCTTGGGGGGTGCCATTCCTCTGCACGCCGGGATCGTTAATGCAAAGGGGGGGAAGTTGCGTCATTCCTATTAATCTCGTCGTGGATCGCCTCTATATGGCTGGATTCACGGGCACTTTCGATCAGGGCGAGGAGGTGTGGGAGGATCCAAACGACCACTATCATCGCCTTTTCATTGGGGATAAGTTGGGCGATATCTATCTTGACTATGCAGACGGCACCTCCCAGCGATACCCGCTCTTGTACGGTTACAGCGCTTGGTGGTGGCAACCTATTCAAGACGCCCCTGAACCGTTCCTATCCAGCAAAAAGGCTAGAACAATTTTGTCCGGTTCTCTTTCGCTCCTTCCCACCGGATCGGGCGGCACCGGAGCTTACATGGGAGTGATAAATCCCGAAAGAAAACCGCTTAAGGATATAAGAATCGTTGACAACCCTGACAAAGCCGGAGAGCCTGTGATTTCGGGCATCACCATAAATGCCAGGCAATCCTCCCCCGTCCTATTGCCCGCATTGCCTCACGATCGCCCCTCATCCAAGGAGTTGGCTTGGATGAAGGCTAACGCATTAAAGCCGAATGCGGATCGCAACGTCAAAATCCTCTCGGCGCTTCGTCGTTTGAAAAACCTTCTATACACCTCTCCTCGTGATTTTCGTTCGCACATACCCATCAGCATGCCCAAGGGGTATGTCGGTCCCCAAGTTCGGTTCACAGGGGATGTTTACGCGGATGTGTTGACTTCAGTGTTTTATAACGATGTTCAGGATATCCTCGACAAGGTGGATTCATCGGGAATGTATCATACATCCACGCTGAATGCGCCTAGTTGGGGAGGCTATACGGGTATAGGCACTTGGCGTGACGATGCGAACAGTTACTACTCTCAATCCTGGTCACGGGATTTGGGCAGGAGCTTGCAGGAGATCACGGAACTAGGATATCTCACCAAAGCGCAAAAATGTGCTGACTATTGCTTTAAGGATGCTCAATTATGGACGGATGATCCCGCATTGAAATACCGAGGTGTTCAACTTCCGCCGCATTGGGGTAGGATCGTCAATATGCCTTCCCCCCATTTGGGCGACGGGGTCTTTGAGAACGATGGACATGGCTTAATCATGTTGTTCACCTACAAACTCTGGCAGCGTGAACCAGATCGGAGTGCATGGTTGATTGCTCGCTGGAAGGATGTCCAAGCGGCGGGAGATTGGATTCAGTGGCAGCTCTCACATCCCGATATTTCCGGCGCCACCGATGTTTTGATGACCGATAGCGAGTGCGCTGGAGGGATCGGGAACGCCAAATACGCCGATTTTCTCTGCGAAGAGGGGCTGCGCGCATACGCCGACATGGCGGATTCCATCAAACACCAACGGACCGCCAATAGGTGGAGAACAACCGCGGATCGATTGCTGCAAGGAATGGAGAATACATATTATCTCAACGATCCCCGATGGGGTGCAACATGGACCGCCTCACCCGCAGGTTGGCCAAATCAAAGCACCAACCTTGGTCCGCTCATTATTTTAGCCGACCGCAGAGGATTCGCGCCCGATGATAATATCGCTGGATGGAGAATACGGGATGTGAACGCTTATAGGCGTTTGATCTCGCAGTATTCGCCGTTTGGGTACTATGGAGTCGCCATGGGGTACGGTCAGGGCTTCGTGACTCAATCCGCCTTGCTCTTGGATAGAATGAAGGATGCCACAACGATGCTTCATTGGATGGCGCGAGCGATATACTATCCCTATTACAAACCGTTCATCACCCCCGAAGGAAGCGAGTTAGATCCATCCGGCGGATATTGGCGCCGAACGGGGGATTTGGGCAATGGCGTTCAGGAGGGTGAAACCGTCAAAGCTCTTCGTCTGGTGATCGGAGTGGATGATGATCGTCCGGATCAAGATCAACTCATTCCACGATTACCAATTGGATGGAATGAAATCGATATCTCCAATTATCCTTTTCTTACAACCAACTACGATGGGACAAATGTGACACGTCGAGTGCATTACCGGTTGCAGCGCACAAAGAATGGCATGACGCTTTCCTTTGGTTCCAACGGCGCAATCCACTCAATGATGGTGCGAATTGGTCCGTTTGCTTCAGGCGAGGTGCGTGCACGCTTAAATGGAAAGCCTCTGAATGTTACTGCTGTCAAAAACGGGGATTCCTATTGGATCTATGCTCCAACCATGCGCGACGTGAGGAATTTTACCATGAAGGCTGAAGGTATCGTGCGATAAGATTTATCTCGGAATTACGAGCAGCGCGTTGCTTATATTTCTGCCAGGGCGGGTCAGATATTTGCCTTTGTACCACAAGCCGCTGGATGCGCCTCCATCCAGATTCATCGCTTGCTGGCATCCCAAGGACTGCATTATCCGCGCCATATCCCTCATAGTGCCATCCGAGGTGACAAGCAGGAGGTCGTTATTCTTGGTTACGCCCACCGCACTGCGCTGTCCTGATTGGTAGAGGATTTTCGGACTGGTGAACCCTTCGGATTCCGGATCCAACACAATTTTGCCGTCTTGAATTAAACGTGGCCCGCAACCCAGTCCTTCCTGAATTTTCGAGAGTGTCGTATCCTTCCCATTTTCCGTAAGGACGGAATAGCTGAGAGATTGCCCTGCGTAGAACTCATGCGCCATGTTTTCGCAGGTGCCGCCAAGATAGATCACGTACCCATTCGGCGGGATCGCCTGCGGACCGTAACCGATATGAGAAACCATGCCATTATTTACGACGATTTGCACTCCGCCAGGAACATCGGTCGAAGCACCCCAAAAAGGAGTGAATAGCGTGATGGTCGAGCTAAATGATTGGTATTGATTAATCCAATAGGCGAACCATCCGAGTTTGTGGTTGGCGCCCCATTGTCTTTCGCCAAGCACATGCAATGGCAATAATCCCATGAAAACATTGCCACTGGATTCAAATCCGATGAGTGTGCCCACATTGCCGATGTGAACCACTTGCCCATCGGTTATGAGTGTGTGATCGGGGTTTTTGAAGAGTGATTGATCATAAGCCTCGAAAAAACACCCGTCAATTGCGGCTATGGCATGGTAACGCAATGCGATGCCTCCCAAACTTTCAGTGCGCCCCACGCAACCTCTCGCCAAGCCAACCTTTATTTTCACCTGACTCAGTTGGCATCGGATTATTCGAATCTTGTATATTGAGCCGCTTACTCTTATGACGCGACTGGATGCGAAAACAGGAGAGTTAACCTTGTTTCCGTGCATTCCAGCCGGATGCCCCAAAGCGGCGAGCAACACCGTACTGATAATAAGGTTCATCCAACTCTTAAATAATTCCCCGCTAAATATATGGGGCATGCCATTCGCACCTTTCAATGGGAAATGGTGGTGCATGATTAACTTATTGAAGCATACACCCTAGCAAACGCTTCAACGGCGTATCGAATGTCATCCTCGCTGTGGGCGGCGGAAATCTGCGCTCTCACTCGGGCTTTTCCCATCGGAACGACGGGATAGCTAAAAGCCACCACGTATATGCCTTCGTCGTATAGCTTTTGAGCCATTTCAACCGCCACGCGAGCGTCTCCGAGGATAATTGGAACGATAGGATGATTCTCATCGGAGACTTGGAACCCTTTTTCCCTCATGCCATTGCGAAACAGTTTGGTGTTGCGCAGCAGCTTTTGCTGCGGGTCATCCGACGACATAAGAATATCCAAGGCGGCTATGCTCGCCGCCACGATGGAGGGAGCCATGGTGTTGCTGAAAAGATAGGGACGAGACCGCTGCCGAAGATAATCCACAATCTCCCTTCGCCCGCTGACATATCCGCCAGACGCCCCCCCAAGAGCCTTACCCAGAGTTCCTGTGAGGATATCCACTCTTCCTTTGCAGCCGCAATAGTCGTGGGAGCCGCATCCGTTTCCGCCTAGCACGCCGACGGCGTGGGAATCGTCCACCATTACGGTGGCGTCGTAGCGTTCCGCCAAGTCGCATATCTCCTTGATAGGCGCAATGACGCCGTCCATGGAGAACACACCATCTGTAGCGATCATTCTAAACCGACAAGAGGAGGCTTCCCTCAATTTCTCCTCAAGTTCATGCATGTCACGGAAAGCGTAGCGATAGCGTTTCGCCTTGCATAGGCGAATTCCATCGATGATGCTTGCATGGTTTAATTCATCGGAGAGAATGGCGTCATCCTCGGTTAACAAAGCCTCGAAAAGACCTCCATTGGCGTCAAAGCAGGAGCTGTATAGGATCGTGTCCTCTGTCCCGAGAAACTCCGACAGTTTACGTTCAAGTTGCTTGTGAATCTTTTGGGTGCCGCATATGAATCGGACACTGCTCAATCCAAAACCCCAGAGTTCCAAACTCTCCTTTGCGGCGGCAATAACTCGAGGGTCGTTAGCCAATCCCAAATAGTTGTTGGCGCAGAAGTTGAGAAGCTCCTGTCCGTTGTTATCGCGAATATGCGCCCCCTGAGGCGTCCCTAATACCCTCTCCCCTTTTAGCAACCCCTTGCCGGTAAGATCGGTCAATTGATCCGCAAGATAACTCAAAAAAGCTTTGGACATAATCCCCTCCTATTTTTCGCTCCATGTCAGAACCACTTTGCCGGACATCCCGGATCGCATCACTTGGAACGCCTCCTCGAATTCCGTGTAGTGAAATCGATGCGTGATTACCGGGGTTATATCCAATCCGCACTGGATCATCATCGTCATCTTGTACCATGTTTCATACATCTCTCTGCCATAGATGCCCTTGAGGGTGAGTCCATTGAAAATCACCGTGTCCCATTCGATTTCTGCACGAGGCAGAATGCCGAGAATGGCTATTTTACCGCCATGACACATATTCGCTATCAACATGCGAAACGCGTCAGGATTGCCGGACATCTCCATCCCGACATCGAAGCCTTCGTGTATGTCCAGTTTTTTCTGGAATTCACGGTCAACTTTCTCAGTGCGAACATCCACGGCGATAGCGCCCATTTTATTAGCCAGTTCCAATCGGTATGGGTTCACGTCCGTCACAACCACATGGCGCGCCTTGCAATGCTTGGCGATAGCCGCAGCCATCACCCCTATCGGCCCTGCGCCGGTGATTAAAACATCCTCTCCCATCAAATCGAAAGAGAGTGCGGTGTGAGTGGCGTTCCCCAGCGGGTCGAACGAGCTTAGCACCTCCAATGGGATCCGAGGATCGCACGGCCACACGTTGGTCACTGGGATGGAGAGAAACTCCGCATATGCGCCGTCTCGATTGACCCCTACGCCCACCGTGTTGGGGCACAGATGCCTCCTTCCGGCAAGGCAGTTGCGACAGCGACCGCACACCACATGTCCCTCACCACTGACCAAGTCACCGATTTTATAATCATGGACATTCTCTCCGAATCCCGCCACCAGCCCCACGAATTCGTGCCCGACGATAAGTCCCGGGCGGATGGTTTTTTGCGCCCATGCGTTCCAGTTCCAGATGTGCACATCGGTTCCGCAGATGCTGGTTTTTAGTATTCGGATCAGGACATCATTGACTCCCACTTTGGGCTCTGGAACATCCATTAAGCGGAGACCCTCCCCCGCTTCCGCTTTTACAAGTGCTTTCATGGTTATTTGCTTTCTTCGTTAAGCCTGATCGATCGGATCGGCACGATCAGTCCAATCGGATATTAAACTTCGGAGTTCTTTTTTACAAAATCCAACAGTTCTTCCACTTGGGAGAATGCCAACCCTGTTACGGTATCCGCGCATCCATAGTAAAACGCGATGCGACCTGTGGAGGAATCCGTTAAGGCGGCGCAAGGGAAAGCCACGTTCGGAACGTCCCCGACGCACTCATAGATCGTTTGAGGCGACATAATGTATGGTGCGGTGCGGTACATCACCTTCCAAGGCTTATCCAAGTCGAGGAGTGCGGCGCCAGTGCTGTAAACGAAACCGTTGCAGGATGTCAACACCCCGTGATAGATGAGGAGCCATCCCTCCTTCGTCTCTATCGGAATCGGTCCCGCCCCGATTTTCGTGGATTGCCAGCCCCCCTTGGTTCCCATTACGAAGCGATGCCTTCCCCAAAAAGTCATATCCGGGCTTTCACTATAGAAGATATCGCCGAAAGGGGTGTGACCGTTGTCACTTGGACGGCTCAGCATCGCATAATATCCGTTGATCTTTCGTGGAAAGAGCACGCCGTTTCTATTGAAAGGCAAAAAAGCGTTCTCAAGCTTGAAGAATTTCTCAAAATCGTAGGTGTATCCCACTCCTATGGTGGGGCCGTGATACCCGTTGCACCAAGTGATGTAATAGCGATCCTCGATCCAGCAAACACGCGGATCATATCCATACTCCCATCTTATTACCGCCTCGTCCTCCCCTATGAAATGAATCCGCTCAGGGGAGAGCGTCCAATGATATCCGTCCTTGCTCTTTCCGGAATGCAACTGCATCTCACGCCGGGTATCGTCGCATCTGAACACTCCTGCGAACTGTCCTTTGTAGGGAACCACCGCACTGTTGAATATGCTGTTTGAGGTTGGCAGAAGATCGCGCGGGATGATAGGGTTATTACTGTATCGCCATACGACGCTTTGACAGTCGGAAGGCTTATCCTCCCATGGTATGTTGGGCAAAGGTGCTCCGATTATTGTTGGCATGGTGAAATCCTTTCACATATAATCAATATGCGGCGAATAAGCGTACTATATTGAGGTAATTGCAAAATTCAGAAAATGAGGCTAATATCGCTCATTTCATGCTCGGTGAAATACCTGAAAAGCGAATTTTGCAATTACCTGTATTATCAAAACAAATCATTTTTTTATGTGGGACGGTTCCATGCAATGGTTGGGATGCAAATAAACATCGTTCAAGACCCATACAACTTAGGGAATAACTCCTCTTTGAATACCCTGTATATCGTAATCGCGCGATGGAATAAAATCTCTCCGAAAATCCAGAAAAAAAGCTTACCCCGCACTTCATCAGGTTTAAGGTTTAACGGATCCCTTTGGGAACGCCGGTCCGTTAAACCTTAAACCATGCATGCCATAGCTCTGTCACATTCGATGTGGCATATTTCGGAGATGATTCCTCTCTATCACTACATACATCGGCGATGTTTTGGGTTTCCCGATTTGACTCAAATGATATTCGATCGAAACTCTCTTGCAGCGCCGTTATTCGGTGGTGGCTGGATGGATAACTTTGATAGCGATATTGCGGAAATCCACCTCGTTCGTATGACTCTGAAGTCCAATGTAACCCTGTTTCACTCTTTGCGTGAATGGAGCCCCTTCCGCAATGGTCTTGTTGAAAGCGGGATCATACAGGTTCGGGACGTTGACAACCACTTTACCGTTGAGTTTTACGTTTAGATGCCCTCCAACCAAAGTGATGTCGTAGTGATTCCATTCCCCTGCGGGTTTTGTTGCATCCATGGCTGGAGGAACCGCTCCATACAGGGCTCCGCAACGTTGCCACTGGAGTTGGAAACTTTTGCTTCTGCCGTGATCGTCAATGATTTGTATCTCCATGCCGCTGAAGGAGGGATTGCCATCCTTTAAGGAGCGCAGCATCACACCGCTGTTGGTGAGGCTGTTGACATCCAACGCATGACTGGGAGACATCTTGAAATCGAGCTGCAGCTCAAAGTCCTTGTACATATTATCCGATCTCAGCCATCCCCCCTTGCCCTGGGTGATCAAAATCCCGTTTTTCACGCTCCAATCCTGCGCATCCATCATTGTCCAGCCCGACAAATCCTTCCCGTCAAAAAGCGATACATAACCTTGCTTCTTCTCCTTAGGGGTTAACTTTTGCGCCCCGGATGGCACGGCGGAGACCACGCATGCAAAAGCCGCGATGAACATAATCGCTTGATAAGTGTTTCGAAACCTCCTCATTCTTTGAGACTCCTTTCAATTGGCTCATTATAGTTATGATTCAACACAACGTAAATATGCAATTCCAATACCTTGTCAGGGTGCTTTCCACGTAAACGCCGTTGGTTCATCGGGGAAGGAGCGACCAGAGAAATCATCGGGGTGAGATTTATGGAAAAACTGAATATCCGCGAAATCCAACAGAGCTTCCCAATCCTGTGTGTTATGAGCGTGCTCTCCCGGACGATACCAACTGCCAAGTTTGTCGGGCGCTCCGAGAAACCGATACGTCTCTTTGGTGGCAAGATAGACGAGTTGGGTACCGGAGGGATTACCCCACGCATCCCCCAGTGCATCCGTTAGCAACAATGCGCGAGGAGCCACCAAGGATGTTAGAAAATGCTGATCAAACGGGAGCCGATCCACATCAGGGGTGAACTGCTGCAAATTGGGGCTAAACCAAAATGGAAATACCTTGCAAATGCTCGCCAAGGTTTCGCTTCCCTCTCCATGAAACCTAAAGGAACCCGCTCCCCCGCAGCCGGAATCGTTAGGGTTGGTCAATGCTATTCGCGTATCCAACGCATCCGCCAGCAGCACAGTCTTCCCGCCACGCGAGTGTCCGGTGATAGCGATCCGGCGCTTATCCACTATCGGGAGTTTCTCCAGAAAATCCACCGCTCGCGAATAGCCCCAAGCCCACGCTGCTAAAGAGCCCCAATCATAGCCGGGATAGAGGGGGTAAACGCCGATATCGCGATGATGGCTGTCCGGGGCGATTTCCGTGCGATCAAACTGAGCGAGAATGTAACCGCGTCGAATGATCTCGTTTTGCAGCGGCGCCTCACCCCAGCACCCATCTCCGGTTAATATGACGGGGAAAGGTCCGTCGCCATTAGGCGCCAACATCTCCACTTGCAGCTTGCAGGCGTGTTTTGCGCCGAATTCGAGCAGATATTTCCTTAATGTGGCTTTGCCGTCAAGTTTGGATTCCGTAGATGAGAGTTGGTATGTCAGATTGCGAGGCGGGGGCGGCATACGTCCGTATTCGTAACCGAGAATTAGGGAGATGATCTCCTTGCGACGCGCGTTCCATTCCCGCTTGGTGGTCAGTAGCTTTCCGCTTTGCATCAGAAACGGATCAGGAAACTCCTTAATGACGGGAAGACGAGATGCCGGGGGCAATGGATTTGCGTCGGATTCTTCCAAGGATAAGATAAGAATTAAAGCTGCGATAACGATGAGCGGAATCATTCTCATTACCGTTCCTTTCATAGGAATTAGCTTGCGGATGACATTGTATTTAGAATACTCTTAAAAGAGCGAGAATGCATCACTTCAACGATTGGAAATCGTGGTTTCATGCCTCCAACTCCTCCATGCGTAATTGGATGTTCCAAATGGGGATAATCATGGAGAACCTTTATTCAGAACGCTTGCCTCTTCCCTGAAATATCGGATAAATTGATGATGCGAACCAAGGTATCCATTCCAATCCGCATTGGAGAACCCCTATGAGCAAAAGCAATGCAGATTTCATAATGAGCCGCAGAGATTTCCTGATATTTTCCGCAGGGGCTGCGATATCCCCAACTCTCGCCAACGGCGGGGATACTTTCTCCTCTCCCTTTCGCGTGGCGATCCTCAAACACATATCCTTCTCCACAGCACCCGAAGTTTACACTCTTCTCGCCCGGCGATTACAGAGCGAGAATTTCCACGTTACCTTCCTCTCCCCATCGGAAATGATAAGCGAGAGGTGGACGCAGGAGAATGATGTCGATTGTCTGATACTAACCGATAGCCCTCATTGTCCCGGGGCGTGCTTTTCCGGTATCAAGCAGTTCCTCAGGAGAGGCAAGCATCTGATATTGCTCGGAGGGAAGGCTTTCTCGGATCCATCGATTATGGCGGAAAATCGGCTGCTCACTCGGGCCGAAATGGAAATGCTTCTTAGCTCCACTCCTGTAAATCATCTTTTTTTCGACTTCTCTTCCGGTGATCTCTCCTCATGGAGCCATAATACGAACAAGCCCAAGCACGGCTCAAAGCTTCTTTTATCCGATGCTCCGTTTGGCAAGTGCGCGGAACTCGATATCAAAAATATCGGGGAATGGCAATGGGACACATTCGCCGCCTCTTTGCCCACTCCATTTCCAGAAAATGATAATTTATTTTGCTTTCAAGCCAAAGGGGGACCGCTATCGCCGCAATTGGCGGTTGAGATAGATGAAAAGGACGGATCACGCTGGGACGCCACGGTGGATATAACCGTGAATTGGCGGCGTTATGCATTGCAGGAAAGCGATTTCCATTTTTTATCGGATGCTTCGCCCAAGAATCGCGGCGGCGAGAAGGATCATCTTCATCTGCAAAACGCAGCACGAGTTTCCTTTGGGTTGGCGACGGGGCTGGCTCGATATCATTACGGAGATAACCTGATATGGGTGGGAGAGATCGGTGCCGCCAAAACGGATATGCCGCTCAGCGACACCGTGTTTCCTGACAAGCCGCAATTGCCTCTTTACGGAGACTACGAGCCTTACGACTTAGGGGATGCCATCTCGGCGTTCGCATACTCAGAACAGCATGTTCTACCGAAAAATATCCGCATTATGGAGCGGTTCACCGGAACTTCCGCCGTGGGGTTTGGACTTGCGAACAAATCCTCTTCCATTCCGTTACTGGAGGCGAAGGACGCTTACGGGAGATATCGCGGATGGGCTTTAGGGATGCTTGTGAATTACGGCGGGAAGTACCAAGGTTCCTGCTGTGTGTTTTCCGGAATAACCACGCAAAGCTTTTATCGGAATTCGAGCTTTATTGATGCCATTGCGGAGAGCTTGAAAGCCATTCGGGATCGTAACCCCGTCCTTCAGGCATTGCGATCATCAGCCGCTGCGATGAAGACATTGCCAAGGCTCACCACCCGAGCCCCGAAAAGTTTTTTACGCCTCTCCTCGGATCGTTGCCATTTCATTCAAGCCAACGGATCAAAGCTATTCATGACGGGATGCAACTATCTGGGATGTGAAAGCCGTTTCTGCCAGTTAACCCTGTCATCCTTGGAGGAGGATTTCCGAAGAGCTCATCTGGCGGGGGTCAACGTGTTTCGCATTTGGGTGGGATCATCCGATCCGGATGGAAGTCACCGGGATGCGATCCGAGAGTGCGCTCGAAAATACGGCATCTATCTGATTCACCAAATCGGGGCCGTGGGGGTGAATGGCGAGGAGGTCATTGCGAAAGCCTCCGAGACGGCGTCCTATTGGCGAGACGAGCCAATGGTTCTCGGATATGATCTGCAAAACGAACCGTATCTCGGCACCATTGCGCCTATACGCTTCGACGGAAAACCGAGCCCATTGCTTCAATTGCAGCCATTCGAAAAATACGCCTCCAAAATCGATCGGAATTGGGTGGAGACGCAGGTAAGACAACGCCCCGCCTGGCCGCAGATTCTCGGAACGCCCGACGAGGACGAACTCCGAAACCTTTACGCAGCCTACTGGATATTCGATCGCTGGATATCGGATTTCATGAATTCGACTGATGACTCCTCCACTTTTCCCAAGTTGAACGGTCAAATACCGCTTACGGGGGAATGGGAGGATTTCGCAGTGGCGGTGAACGAGACCTTCGCCCAATGGATCGAGAGAGTTGGCGGTGTTGTTCGTCGGGCTGATCTTAATCATTTCATCACCGTCGGTTACAACACCTGCCTGAGTTGCCTGCCCTGTAACAAACATCTGGATTTCGTCTCGCAGCATGTTTACGAGAAGCCCACGAATTTAACGAATGTCTTAAAGAACGTGACCACGATGGATCGGCTATCGGTCGCCTGGCCAAATCAACCCATCGCGTTAGGGGAGTTCGGATATACGAATGGTATTCAGGTTGGCAACGGTTATCTCGATATTTACACTTCATCGGTTGGAGAGATGATCCATTATCTTCATTCTTATGCTCAAGGTTACGGCGGCTGTCTGAAATGGATGCTAATTGACCTGCCCGCTCCCATCGTGCGAGATAATATTCCATGGCTTACTCCGGATAACTATTACGAGGAGAGATTCGGCATCTATTGGGATGACGGAACACCGCAGGGAAGACCCAAACCGATTGCCCGCGCCCTCGCTTTTCTAAGACTATATGCCGAAAAGGACGGAGATAGAGGAGAATTGGAGATAGTCGCTTCGAATAACCCTATCGGGACGGCTTATCGCTTCCAATCTCGTGACGCTCTCTTTATCGGCGATACGAAGTACGATTCCGCGTTTCTCTCCTTCCGTTCTAATACGAATAAGCCCGGCAACATCATGCTCTTTCGGGATGGAGACGCTATCCTGTTCCTTTCCACCGTGGATGCGACCGTGCAAATTAATCCGTCCCAATGGTCCGGTTCCCCGAGAGGGATAAAAGGCGATATCACGGGCAATACCGGCGAAAGGCGTAAAAACGGGGATCGAATTACATTGGAGGTCTTGGAAGGCGAGCCATTGAGAATAGTCTGAATGATTTTCATCCCGAATATACATTGAGGATACCATGCATGCGAAACTTTACATGGCGCAAGGTTATTTTCCATATGGCGTTTGTTCTTTTGTTGCAAGGGGCTTTGAACCCTCTCGCGTTCGCCGCTGTTCCCTTTTTGTCGCCATACACAAGAAAACCAGCCGACAGGGTCGTTTACATGGATTCCAAGGGCGTGTTACGGTGGAATGATGATAACAGGGAGGTTGACCTATTCGGAGAAAACTATTACCCTCCCTTCAGCATAGATTATGCAAGCCTCAAGGCGGTTAGGGCGAATCCCGAAAAAGTGATTCGCGAGGATTTGACTCATTTCGTGCGTATGGGTTACGACACGCTTCGTCTGCATGTTTTCGATCGTCAAATCAGCGACGCGGAGGGGCGTTTGATTGATAACGATCACCTTAGACTTCTGGATTATCTTATCCACCAGGCGAAGATTCGTGGTATCTATACCGTTCTAACCGCGATCGCTTGGTGGCAAGTGCCAGGGCAATCGGAGGGTTTCTCGAATTATTACACGAAACAACAGATGATCACAAACCCAAATGCGGTGGACGCGGAATGCACCTACTTGCGAGAATTTCTCTTGCACAAAAACCCTTACGATGGATTGACATACGCCGCGGATCCCGCCATCCCCGTTTTGGAGTTATTTAACGAACCCGATCTTGACGGGCTTCCTCATCAAGAGATCATCGCCTATATCAATCGCTTGGTGGCGGCGGTACGATCCACGGGATGTAAGAAACCTATTTTTTACAACGCATGGTCGGACTGGCTGGATTGCATCGAGAAATCCAACGTGGACGGTGCGACCTTCAGTTGGTATCCGAGTGGTCTGCTATCGGGGCATGAACTCACCTCGAATTTCCTAGGTGCGGTGAGACATTTCCCAAGCATGCGCAACCCGCTCATTGCGAACAAAGCGAAAATCGTCTATGAGTTCGATGCAGCCGATATTCCATCCGGCTATTTGTACCCCGCCATGGCGCGCGCTTTTCGAGAAGGCGGGGCGCAAATCGCCACCCAATTCCAATACGACCTGCTTCCCCTCGCCCCGACGAATGTGGATTGGCAAACCCATTTCATGAACTTGGTATACGCACCGCAAAAAGCGCTGGGAATGATGATTGCAGGCGAGGCGTTTCATACATTGCCAAGACAGAAGGGGTACGGTAATTATCCGCAAAACGACCGTTTTGGTGATTTCCGCGTAAGCTGGAAGGAGAATTTGGCGGAAAGACTTGGCGTCACGGATTTCCTCTATTCCAATAACACCAAGGACACCCCGCCTCACCCGGACGATTTGCGCCATATCGTCGGATGCGGCTCCTCCCCCATCGTGCAATATGCGGGGACTGGAGCCTATTTCCTGGACAAGGTGAACGACGGGGTTTGGCGAATGGAGGTTTATCCGGACTATGTATGGGTGGCGGATCCTTTTGGCGCCTCGAACTTGCAAAGAGTGGTTTCTCGCATCTATTGGCGTAGTCGGGCTATGACCATCCATCTTCCTGATCTTGGAATGAATTACATTGCGGCGATGATAGCGGGCGAACCATCCTACGATACGGTAAATGAACCTAAAACAGACTATCCTTTAAACAAAACCCCTTTCAAGGCGCGCAATGGACAAATAATCGTAACCCCGGGAGTTTATATTCTAAGGCGCAACATACGCATCTCGGATCCCAAAGGGATATCCACCACTTTCATCGCTCCGCCGCAGAGGAGACTTCCACTTGCGGTATGGATGCAAGGCGATAACAATCCGCTGCCAGCGGGGAAAGCCTTGAAGGTGAACGCCACTGTGGCTTACTCGAAGCCGCCGTCTGTCACCCTTTATTATCGCAACTCCGACAACCCCCGCTTCCTAAGGGTGCCAATGAAAGAGACACGACCGTTTCAATTTTCGGCGACCGTGAACGGACGTAACGTGCGGAAGGGGGTTTTCACCTATTGCATCGGCGTGAAAAGTAGCGGCAAGGAGATTTTCTATCCTCAACCGGATGCAGGGGGATTAGCCGGACGATTTCAACCTCGCCCTCCGGTTTATTTGCTTCGGTTTCATCACGACTCTCCGCTGCCCAAGACCTCGCTTTCAGGTTCCCCGGGGCAAACCGTCAAGGACGCCTGGATTTCCTGTGCGGAGCCAGGCGGTGACGCATTGGAAGTGGATGCAAGCGGGTTCGGGGTGCCGCCTGCGTGCTCCGGGCTGCGCTTCCGGGTGCCCCGGATTCCCAAGAGTGAAAGCGCCTGCAATGTTCTTGTCGTTCGAGTGCGCAGAACCACTCCGTATACATCCGGCTTGGAGGTTGGATTGGTGGAGGATAACGGCGACGCTTACGGGTACGTCGTTCCCCTTTCGGATCAATTTACGGATGTCAGGATTCCTCTCTCTCAACTGAACCCGTTGTGGAACACCAAAGGTGGCTCTGTGAAAGTGCATCGTGTAAGTGAGATCAGCCTTACATTTGGCGCCTGGCTCGATACGGAAAACGCCGCGAAACCCCAGGGGTATGTGATAGACGATGTCCGTTTGGAATACCAACCGACGGTCCGCTCCATCCCAATTGTCGGCGAGGACGGTCCTCTCCCGCTTTTAACCGCGAGTTCCCAACTCAATTGCGACAAATCCGCCATGCCCTATCAATTGGACACGGTGTTCAGTTCCCATGAACACGCACTCGTGTGGAGATTGGGCATGCCAAATGCAGAAGGCATGATGAGCGTGCGTGAGAATCTCAGCAATCCAATCGATTCTTGGAAAGGGATGATGGATGGATGGAAGGATATCCTTGTTCGTATTCGAGCAAGCGAACCCACCACCTCCGCTATTGAAATCGTGTTCCAGGAGGACGATGGCACTCCGTGGGGAATCACCCCGCAAATCACCACTCAGTGGCAAACCTTACGCATACCGGTAAGGAGTTTGCAACTGTTCACGTGGTGGCATATCACTCCCGCCGGACGAGGAGGTGCCGGAGATTATTGCCATCTTGATCATCTAACAAGTATCATCATTAACCAGGGGAAATGGTTATACCCCCAATATGCGGATGAATCGCACGCCGTGGAAATCGAGAGCATCCAATTAAGCAGGTGATAAAATTCAGCCTCTTAATTACGATAGTTGAGCAGTTCCATGAAAGAAGGGTGATCGATGAAATACCTATACGCATCTCTTGTTTGTTTTACAATCCTCCTCGCATTAGTAGGATGCGGGAAAGTGGCTCCGTCCTTTACAAGCCATGAAAAATCGGAGTTTTTTACTGCCGTGAATGACGGTGATTCCGATGTGGTGGATCAATTATTGATAGAGAAGCCTGGATTGGTGAATATCCGCGACCAAAACAACCAAACGCCGTTGGATATAGCCGAAAAGAAAAATGACTCCGATATGATTGCGGTTCTGCAAAAACACGGCGGCAAGGAGTGAGCGCCATATATTCAGGCTGGATGCTTTTTGCTATTGCGGAAAAATCCAAAAAGCGTTTTCTCGGGGGAAGAAGTATCAAGCAACAATCAGTGTGATTGCTCAAACTTGATTGGAGTGTTATCATGGAACCAGTTCCATGGGAAAGTTTGAACTCCGTTTTGATCAGCAATCCAATACGCGCATTCTCGCGTCGATAAATGGTAATGTTACGGATAAATATCTCTTCAATCCGTTCGGGGAGGAGCTTGCGGTTTCCGGAACCACGGTCAATTCGCTGCGGTTCGGCGGACAATTCGGATACTGGCGTGACGAAGCGGAGAGGCTGGACGTTAGGCGCAGGGTGTTGCGGGTTGATCAGGGGAGGTGGATGAGCCGGGACCCTATCGGATTTTGGGGCGGGGACGTGAACCTGTATCGATATGCGACGGGGTACCCAGTTACAATGGTTGATCCAAGCGGCTTAACACTACTTGAACTAGGACCTGGAGGAACTTATATCTCAGTTCCGGGTGATTCCGATGATCCTCCTCAGTCCAAACACGATAAGAAATGCGAATTGCTTGAAGAATTTGTACAGAAGATGTTAAAAAAATACGCTAAGGAATGCTTAGGTATTAAAAAATTCCCCCACTATAATCAATTTAAAAAAGCGGAAAAGATAAAAGAATTGATAGAGTATGCAGAATATATAAAAAAATTCATAGAGAATAAATTGACATATTGTGATTTGGCGAAACTGTCTATAGAGCAGCAGATAAAGCAATTGCCCGCTCCAAGCAAATGTGATTCAGGTGAACCGGGGCATTCGAAATATCAGTCCCCATTCTCTGTTCCTTCTCCTACTCCAATACATATACCGCTGCCGCCTCTAATCCCTTTGCCTCCACCAATCCCTTGGTATGAAGAGTTTCCTTGGTGGGAATTATTAGAATAGTTTGTTGTATGGTCAGAATGAGTATCTTACGCGCAAGCACTTAAAGGAGGAAATCGCATGGTAAGTGGAAACTTAACAGGAGTAGGAGATGCTCGAGTAGGAACAATACGGTGGATGAAATACGCTTAAAGTTAGCACTCACACCAAATGTTGAAGCTACCTCAGTCGAGAATGTCCGAGCTAAATGGCAAGTTCGATAAACCGATGGTTTGACTCCACTCGGTTCAGGCGGAATCGTGCAAAGGATAATTCTCAAAAGAGAGGAGCATATCATTGTGAAATCAGAATGCCGCATTACGAAAGGCATAATGACCGCATTATAATAAAAGATATCTACCATACATTGGGCCGAAACACCTTCAAGGCGAGACTGAAATCGTTAAGCTCATGGTATATGTGATCGATTAATCAAGGATTGTCTTTGATGAATTGATAAATTATTTTGGTTGAATTTTGTTCGATATTGTCATTTTAATTTGAGCGATAGAGGCGTCGAATGGTGAATCACAATATAACACGGGTAGAATCCAAATTGTAATAAATGTATAGACGTTGCATTTTTAAACTCCCTTTGGTTCGAAACAATGGTGTTATCTATTTCATTGGCAAACAAAGGTTCATGAAATATGGGGCTTTACAATTTGGCGCAATGCTAAAATGGAGAATATCTGGAACCGTATGAATGTCGTAGGATGCGATGAAAAATCAGTGAATAACGAAGTGCGAATTTTATTGGACTAAAATCAGACTTCTCTTCGAAGTATTCGTATGCGTTTTTTATTTTGCTTTTTGCAACCATAACCTAAAATTATATGGTGGAGCAAATCTGTTCTAATAGGAGATATTATTATGAAAACGAAAGCTTGGGTCTTTTCTCTCTTACCCCTCGTGTTCATTCTTACGTTTACGGAAATTTCTTCAAATTACGCATTTGGTACCATTTCGGCGTCCCTATTGAAAACTTACTTTATTCACCGTATTTACACAAAAAACCAAGTGTTGATATATAAGGTTGAAGGGCAGCTTTATAAATTACTCCCATTAGTTACTGCAAAAGCAAATATGTCAGAAATACTTAAATTAAAAATATTAAAAACAAATCCTGATGGCTCGGCAATTACGACATTGCAGCCAATGAATATGAAGGTTATATATCACGGCAAAGTTGTTTTTTTTCAATCTAAAAAGCCCATAATTAAATCTTATATTAATAAATATGGAGTAATAACAAAGAATTCAATGATTCCAAAGAAAGCTCCTAATCTTTACAAGCTATTGAAATTAATTAAAACGGATTTGCCTCCGCAAGGTATTTCCACGCCAGCAAAGCCTGTTAAAATTGGAGATGAATGGACTAGCAAGACACCTTATCCATTTTGGAAAGGGAAGCCTATAATCATTACAAATAAAATTGTAGGCATGGAGGTTGTGGATGGCACCAAAGTATTATTGGTTAAGTCCAAATACAATATTCCAATATCATACGAATTTGACAAAAATGGCATTCTTACGATGAATCAGGAAAATACAGTAACGACGGTAAACGGATATATATCTGTGTATGTCATTAGTGATATTATCCCTTCAAATGCAAGATTGATTAAATATGATATTCAAAATAAATGGAATATTACTGTATCAAAGCAAGGCATTTCAACGGATAACGCGAATACTCCTATCAGACAACATGAAGTATCTTGTTTGGATTTAAAAGGAAGGCTCATAAAAGTTGAAATGACTAGCCAATCCAGTATAAAAGATAATTTATACAAATTTTTATTTATCAAATGAGCATGATAACAACGGTTTCCTAACAATCTACTCTTGGGACTACGAGAACCGACTAACTGGCGTCTCCTCCCCGAGCGGAGTCGAGACCTACTCCTACTCCGCGGATGGGATGCGGGAAGAAAAGGTCAATTCTTCGGGAACGGTGTATTACGTGGGAGACGGCGAGAACGTACTTATCGAGACGGATGCTAACCTGATCACCCAGGCTCATTACACCGACTTCCCGGGGCTGTGGGGCGGGCTGGCATCCGAGCGAAGGGGCGGCGTTTCCGGCTTTTACGGGTTCGACCAGCAAGCCAACACGCGCATTCTGGTCTCCCCCGCAGGAGCGATCACGGACGGCTATCTCTATAAGTCCTTCGGGGAGGAGCTTGCGATATCCGGATCCACGCTCAATTCGCTGAGGTTCGGCGGTCAGGTCGGATACTGGAGGGACGAGGCGGAGAGGCTGTACGTAAGACGCAGAGTCTTGCGGGTTGATCAGGGAAGGTGGATGAGCCGGGATCCTCTGGGGTTTGACGGAGGGGATGGGAATCTGTATCGGTATGTTGGGAATGGACCGGTGAGCTGGATCGATCCGAATGGCTTGGCAACTTTGCATTCGGGATACCCCACCCCCGGAAATGATCCAAATTGGTATATGTATCACAAAATTCTTGATCCCCGGTTGTTGCGATTATTTGATCCCGGTTCAAATATGAAAACACACGAGGAAAGATGCCAGGCGGTTGAAAATGCGTTGCGGAAACTGTTGAAAGAATATGTTATGTCCTTATGGAAGTGCTCGGGGATCAAGCCTGATAATCGTGACCGGGCGGAACAATATTTCAAAATACATAGTTGGCTAAGCAATATAAAGGAGGATGCGGAAGCGATTGATGAATTAATGCAATTCAAGATTCCCTATTGCATTATCGCGAACAAGGCTCTTGACCAACTTGTGGATATTCTGAAGGATAAAAAACTGCCTGTTCCCAAGAACTGTCCTCCAAACGGGAAATCGTGCCGATTGCCTTACTCATCTTATTTGGAAGATCAAATCCCTGTAACCGTCGGGTCGGACTCTCCCGGTTTCGTCAAAGTGCCAATGGGGCCTAATGTCGAAGGCGTGGGCGTGATCGCAGGTGCTGGCGCGGCAATGTGGGTATTGATAAAGCAAGATGCACCAGAAATATGGCATTACATTCAAGGAGCGCTTGGAGGGGCGGTCTGAACGGCAGATTTATTTTGAGAAAGAAATGGGTTTTAGCAAGGGGAGGTGGTTATTGAATGCGAATATTTTTCGCCGTTTGCATAGCGGATATTATCCCATTATCCTGTTTTTCAGTCTTACATTATCTATTAATTTACGTGTTACCCTGGCATATTGGAAATAGCCTTAGGCGTTTTAACGAGAGAAGAGGAGTGAAATGGAATATCGAAAAAGGACTTCCACGCCTTATAATAGGCACATTCATATCATTATGTTTGATGATCGAATTTCTGATTCCATTCCTGATGATGCTATTCGCGTTTAATCTTATGAGCGCTTATCATACTCCCCTCGATTTCTCATCCTGGAGTGATTTAATCGTATTCGGATCACCCCTTATTATCTATTTACTGATACTGGGGGTAGGGCGTATCGTAATATTTCGCTTATGCTGGCGACGGATAGTAAGTTTCGAAAAGCGAAAGGCGGAAAAGCGAGGGGATGGGAATTTGGATTCGATGGAGGAAAGATTAAATAAGAGATACCATCGGTTTTTGAGCGGATTAGCCGCAGGCAATGCAGCGATGGTAATACTTACTTTGGGAATATATCAGTGGGTTCCAAGATGGCTACGGCTATTCGCCTTTTGACGCCCAGGATGAGGATCGCGCCAATATAATTGATTCTAATGAATTTCCAATATTGCATATTTTAATTATCGCTCGTTGAAGGATTATCATATTTGTCGGCGTCTCCTCCCCGTCAGGAACGGAGACCTACTCCTATTCCGCTGACGGGATGCGGGAGGAAAAGGCGAACTCGGCGGGAACCGTTTACTACGTCAGGGACGGCGAGAACGTGCTGATAGAGACGGACGCCAATCTCGTCACCCAGGCTCACTACAACGACTTCCCCGTGATGTGGGGCGGGCTGACATCCGAGCGGAGGGGCGGCGTTTCCAGCTTCTACGGGTTTGACCAACAGTCAAATTCGCGCATTCTTGCTTCGATAAACGGTAATGTTACCGATGACTATCTCTGCAAGGCGTTCGGGGAAGAGCTGGCTGTTTCCGGCTCCACCGTCAATTCGCTGAGGTTCGGAGGGCAGGTCGGTTACTGGCGTGACGAAGCGGAGAGGCTCTACGTGAGGGCGAGACACCTGAGGACGGATATGGGGAGGTGGATGAGCGGGGATCCGATAGGGTTTTGGGGAGGTGATTGGAATTTGTATAGGTATGTTCGGAATAATCCCTTGTTGCAAATAGACCCGATTGGCCTTTCGCTAGGAGGGCTTTGTTGTTTGGAACCTCTTCTATTTCCGGAATGTTGTTTTGACTGGCTTTGTTGCAAGTATCACTGGCCCTGTTGTTCCAAAAATAAACCCACTTTGCCGCCATCGTTGCAAAAATGCACAAAGGAATGTGTGAAAGATTGTGTTAATAGCGCCGATGAATGTGGCAAATGTTTCGCAAAATGTCTCGGAGGAGATATATGTGTGCAATTAGCTTGTTACCTACCGTTTCGACCATGCCCAGGTTATGGTAATCCCTGTGATCCTAATATTCATTTCTTTAATCCTCGAGCCCAATGTCAAAGTTGTTGCGATATAAAGCAGAAATGCTATATATGGAATGATGATAGATGGACATGATGTTACTTAAAATGTGTTTGTAAATACGTGCATCATCAGGGATAGATATACATTGTGAAAAAAAGGAATTTCGAATGAACCAATATAACTCTCATTGTTTGCCATTACGACTGCGGCGGATTGTTATGATTATTGAAATTACTGGTGCGATGCTAATTTTTTGCCACCGGCAATGTTCCGCTAAAATAAATATGTTTAATCTTAACCGCACGTCGTATGGATATTATGAGATGATTGAAGAGCCGAAGTGGTCTTTGGACGATCAACGTCTTCTCGTCCGGGCGATCGATAAACGAAATGACAGAGAATACTTGTTTGTATTAGAGCGAACCCGCATTGGATTTAAGGTTCGAAATCGAATTTCAATTCCTATGAAAACCCAAGATGTTTATTGGGTCGGTAACACCAACAAAGTTTTGCTCAGTACGGTAAATGGAAACAATAAATTTAATCGTAATGAAGTATTTTATTTAAAATATCCAAATACTCATCGATTAATTATACCGAATGGTTTTTATCCGCATATTAATCGCAATGGGACAAAAATGATATATGACAGCCTCAACCATCGAATCTGGGTGTATGACTTGGTTAATCATAAAAACAGCAGAATAACCGGCGAGTCAACAATTGAATGGGCTGGAGAATGGTCCCCGGATGGAGCCTGCTACGCTTTTATTATGATGAACCGCCTTTTCATTATTGAGTTTAATCAAATAATACCATACTCTCGAATTCTTGTACGGAATCTTATGGGATTTGTAAATATGGGAAATGGATGGACGGATAATAAACACATTATATTCGGGGATTATGATGGCAAAACCAAGGGGTTTACTATCTATTCGGTCGCTGTTAATGGTGGAAGGATTAAGGTGGTCATTCCGCCCGGCCTAGCGCCCCCTCCATACGGAGAAGCGATGTGGCTAGACAACGGGAAAGTCGGCTACCCGGTGGTGGATAAGGGCGACCGATATGTCATTGTGGATGTTCGCACCAAGCATATTCATGATATCACCATAAAAGGCGGTTCCGATATTGCGAGTTACTCATTTTCGCACAACGCCATGTACTTGGCGGTCATCAATCTGCATCAGAATGCTCTACTGATCGTCAACTGTAAAAGCGGACACATTGTCAGATTGACGTTTTCCACCTCCCCTGCGTCCTCGCCAGGAAAGGGAGGAAAGCACTGATTAAATGGATGCTAACAATTTATTCTCTCGCCCGCTTGATGGAGGTTAAGCCACCTCACCCGGAACGAATATCCACTCCTACTCCGCGGATGGGATGCGGGAGGAAAAGGTCAATTCGTCGGGAACGGTGTATTACGTGGGAGACGGCGAGAACGTACTTATCGAAACCGATGCAAACCTGATAACCCAGGCTCACTACACCGACTTCCCGGGGATGTGGGGCGGGCTGAACTCGGTGCGGAGGGGCGGCGTTTCCAGCTTCTACGGCTTCGACCAGCAATCGAACACGCGCATTCTCGCGTCGATGAATGGTAATGTTACCGATGACTATCTGTACAAGGCCTTCGGGGAGGAGCTGGCGGTTTCCGGCTCCACGATCAATTCGCTGAGGTTCGGAGGGCAGGTTGGATACTGGCGGGACGAGGCGGAGAGGCTGTACGTTAGGCGCAGGGTGTTACGGGTTGATCAGGGGAGATGGATAAGCCGGGAGCCCATTGGTTTTGATGGGGGGGATTGGAATTTGTATCGGTATTCGATAAACACGCCAATTGACATGGTTGATCCATCAGGCATGCAAGCATATTCCGGATATCGTAAACCGTGTAGTGGTCCCACTCATTCTCATGGTTCATGTTTTTGGTGCTGGTATGAAAGAGGAGTTAGTCAAGGATGGCCAAGAGATGACGCTTGCGCATGGGCACAGCAATGGTGCCATTCGCAAGTACCATGCAAACCTTATCCGCCTGATGTAAATTTCCAGCCTCCTCCTATATATGGCAATCAACTCCAGTATCCACCATTCCCTTGCCCAAAGCCAATTCAATGCGGATACTGGCAGAAAATTAGTCATGGCTGTTATGAGGTATGTATGCGGCTTGGTAAAGAGCTTTATGGTTGGGACCAGGACTGTTGCGACGATTTATGCGATGATGTACCAGACGAGGATGATGAAAAAGAATTGTGTGTAAAGACATGTGAGGCAATTATTGCGAAAGGAAATATGCCTCCTCCAAATTACCTACGGTTACGGCAAAACTGATAATAGAAAAGAGACGTTATAATGTTTATAAAACGAATATTAAAGAGGTTACAGATTGTCGGTTTGTTGATTGGAGGAGCGATCGGATGCCTGATTGGAATAATTATCAAGACAAATGCTGGAACTGTTCAAACTAATTATCCGAAAGTCATTCGTGCGCAGAAGTTCGAGCTAGTGGATGACAAAGGGAATCCCTTAGCCGATTTCAATTCACTTAAGCGGGGCAATAAATTAATAGGGGTGAATTTATCGCTTTCCAATAAAAAAGGAGAATTTAGTCTCTTTTCATCAAATGATGTATCTATTTTTGAAATGCTAAATAAACAAAATAGGACGGGCATTGAACTTGAGGTATGTAATAGTGGTAAAGACGGGTCACCCCCTGGTATTGTAGTGATTGGGAAAAAAACACGAACTAGTATTTCATTTAAAGCTAACGGATATCCACATATATCAGCTATGGATAATGTAACCAATAGAATGTGGGAGGTGCCATTTAAGGAAATTAAAAACAATCAGTCTATTTTACAACCACAATCCATGATGGGGGGAGTAGACAAAATGCGGTAATTAATCTAATAATTACCGTAACCTCCTGTGGCTACGCCCCGACAGGGAGACAAGTAAGCGTTACCGACGGCTACCATCCCGCAGGGAACCGAACCATGATGGTTGATCCGGACGACTGACTGACCAAATACACATACGACGCCCAGTATCGTCTTGTTGGTATCGTCAACCCCTACGGCGACATCACCACCGTTCAGTACGACGCGCTGGACAGGGAGAGCGTCAGGACCTTGGCGAACGGAATGACCGTGAACCACGCGTACGATCCGGCGGGAAGGGAGACAGTACTTGAGCGCGTCGGCTCCGTCCGGAGCCGCTCTAAGATGGTACACGGCCACTTATGACGCCATCGGCAACAGGACGGGAGTGTTGGAACTTGACGGAAGCCAGGTTGGCTACTCCTACGATCCGACCGACCAACTGAAAAAAACGACGGCGGACGGATTACGACCTGTTCCTACAACGCGGCGAACGAGCTGACGCTGCTGTCGCCCCCGTCCGGCGCACCGACGACATCTACCTACGACGCCAACGGCAACCTTCTGACCGAGAACGCCGGAGGCGCGCTGACAACCTACTCCTGGGACTACGAGAATCGCCTGATCGGCGTCTCCTCCCCGAGCGGGGTCGAGACCTACTCCTACTCCGCGGACGGGATGCGAGAGGAAAAGGTCAATTCGTCGGTAACGGTGTATTACGTGAGAGACGGCGAGAACGTTCTTATCGAAACCGATGCAAACCTGATAACTCAGGCTCACTACACCGACTTCCCGGGGATGCGGGGCGGGCTGGCATCCGAGCGAAGGGGCGGCGTTTCCAGCTTCTACGGCTTTGATCAGCAGTCAAATACGCGCTTTCTCGCGTCGATAAATGGTAATGTTACTGACGGCTATCTCTATAAGGCCTTTGGCGACGAACTTCTAATTTCCGGCTCCATGGTCAATTCGCTGAGGTTCGGCGGACAGGTCGGTTACTGGCGGGACGAGGCGGACAGACTGGACGTTAGGCGCAGGGTGTTGCGGGTTGATCAGGGGAGGTGGATGAGCCGGGACCCCATTGGGTTTGGGGGAGGCGATTGGAATTTGTATGGATATGTTGGGAACGGACCGGTGAGTTGGATTGATCCCGGGGGAATGCAAAAATTCATTAGTGGTCCACATCCTATTGGCTTGCCTAATTTTGGATCAAACAGCGGATATAATTCCGATCCTATTATAATTGGACATCCTTCTAGTTTAAAACACGATGAAAGATGCAGGGCCATGTATTCAAAATTGATTAAAAGGATGGTATTTTATGCGAGTGATTGCTATGGACCATACAGGAAGGACCAATCAGGGCTGATTGGAGGTTACTTAAATTCCGAATATAAAAGAATAATGAAATTGTATAACATATACAAATATTATTGTCCCAATTTTGCTCGTTCGATTAAGTATAGTATAACGTTCTGGTTGTTCCCGATACCGCCAAATAGGTGCCCGTCTGTTAGCTCGCCTCCGGACATCGTTGGAATTGCGCCTACTGAATCGGAATATGAAAAAGGTTTATGTTCCTTAACTACCAACTCCGATATATATAAGCCGTGCATTTACATAGGAGCAGTAGAGTTATCTAATGGAGGTGAGGAAGCTCAGAAAGAATGCGGAAATTGTTGTGACGATAATTTTAGCGGAGACGTACTCAGGGATGCAAGTTATTTAAATCAATTATGCAAGTTGGCGTGTTATGAAGCTTACCAAGGGTACTATGGAGATGAAGATATGTTTAAAAGTGAATAATGGTCTATTTAATATGAAAGAGATGCTTAAGATGTTCAAATTAAAAATATTTTTACTTATGTTTATCATTCCTATGCTAATATCTGCGAATTCATTATCATCTAATGCGGCTAATTTAACGGCGATCGCCATTGTAAGGAAATGCGATCTTCATTACAGAAGTCTTAAAAAGATAGTGTTAATAGAGAAAAGCACGAATGATAGCAAACCAAAAAGTAATGATTATTGGCTTGTATTTAGTCCTGCGAAGTACCTGAATGTTGATAAGATCGGCGGTCCTTTTTTTGCTGCTTTAATTTACAAGGAAAGGACGGCTAAACTGTATTTTATTAAACTTGATTCGAATGGGAAATACACATACCAACTAACCAAAACATTTAAAGTTCCTGCTAAATATGAATTGGCCTATGATCATTCACTATTTGAAAACATAGAAGGTATGATTAATAAATCTCATTTCAATGTAATGAGATTAAATGATGAGAAGATCAGGAATATCTCATGCTATGTCATCAAAATGGATGTACATAAAAATAATATTGGCACATCAACATATATATTTTATATAAGCAAATCAAACTTTAATATCTTAAGGAGAAAATTAATTGTCACAGAAGAACCTAAGGGTGGATTTACAGTAACTATTAATATATATCAAAAACATATTAATAATATGAAATCTGGTGACTTTAATATAAATTATATAATAAATAATATTAAAACGATATCTGCGCAATTATAAGTCCAAAATATTCATATCTAACTCACATGAATATATAATTCATACGGCAATTTTCTTACCGAGAACGCGGGCGGAGCCATGACAACCTACGCATGGGACTACGAGAACCGGCTGATCGGCGTCTCCTCCCCGTCAGGAACGGAGACCTACGCCTACTCCGCTGACGGGATGCGGGAGGAAAAGGCCAACTCGGCGGGAACCGTGTATTACGTGAGGGACGGCGAGAACGTTCTTATCGAAACCGACGTGAATCTAATTACCCAGGCTCACTACACCGACTTTCAGGGGATGTTGGGCGGGCTGGCATCCGAGCGAAGGGGCGGCGCTTCCAGCTTCTACGGGTTTGACTAGCAGTTAATCGCACGAATTCTGGTCTCCTCCGCAGGGGCGGTCACGGACGGCTACCTATACAAGGCGTTCGGGGAGGAGGTGGCGGTTTCCGGTTCCACGAAGAATCCCTTGCATTTTAAGTGGCGGGTCGGGTATTAGTTAAGTATCGCAAGGATTCGCAACACCACACGACTACGAAATATTACTTGCAGCACATTCCATATTTTTTGCGAGGATCATCCCAATGCGCATAATTCCCGTTTTGATCATTTGCAGCTTCATAATCCTCTCTTGCGAAGCGTCGCTTTCACAGACGATCGATTATCACTGGCATAACGGTAACGCACAATCCCTGATAGGCGTAATGAACCACAGCAAAACGATTGTGTCGATGGATGGCTCTCTCGCACTTCCGCATGGAGTCGTTCATTTTATCACGCCCGACGCCTCGGAAACATCATCTTCCAACAACCCTTCGGACCGACGGCAAACCTTGAAGAATGGATACTTGCCGATGGTGAAGACGGAGTGGACACAAGACGGGATAGCCTTCGAGACTCTTGATTTTGGCGCGTTGATTCACGATATTCCAGTGGATATCGTTCGTGTACGCCTTAGCAATACGTCGAACTCTGTTAAAACTGCCAATCTGCTTGCCAAATTCAACGGCGGCGACATTCTTATGGCGAAGGGCGGCGACCTGTATTCAGGCAATCTGTTGATCGCGCATCCCGATACGCCTCAATATGGCGTGGCGCAGGCTTTCGTATCGCAGCAGGATTGGGGAAACGTCGAAGGTTGGAGTCCTAGCCCCGGATGGGCTCATCCGCTGCAAACGGTGGATCCGTCATTCCGAAATATCACCATCGGCTTTGCCGGAAAGCCCATTATCTACGCCTTCC
The DNA here is from genome assembly GCA_027459625.1 of Chthonomonadales bacterium. Taxonomy (GTDB): domain Bacteria; phylum Armatimonadota; class Chthonomonadetes; order Chthonomonadales; family CAJBBX01; genus DTKV01. Next base: position 14,458 of record DAIDHP010000030.1, on the reverse strand, counting down.
ATGCAAAACCGAATACCGAATACACCATTGATCTTGGATTCTGTGAAGGCTACTGGTCGGATGCCGGCAAGCGTATTATGGATATATCCATGGATGGTAAATATGAAAAAACGATTGATCCCGTTCAGGATGCGGGATTCAACATCCCGATGATTGAAAGCTTCACAGTGAAATCCCCTTCTGATGGTTGGATCAGAGTGCAAGTGCAAGCCAACCCCAAGGCGCAGGATCAAAACTGCATTCTAAACGCAATATGGATTTATTCGCAAGGCGACGCGCCAAACACGAATGCGATCATAAACGGCACAGCGAACGCAACGCCACTTTTTCATGTGTCTTGCGGCTCCCAGACCGATCAGCGGCTCTCTCTCGGGGGTGTCAAGTTTCAGGCGGATCTGCAACCGGGAAAAACAAGCGAGTTTTGGATTCGATTTCCTCTGACGGATTCCGTCAAGGACGCGAAAAAGGTGTTTGATGGCGCCGGTAGTTCCCTGTTGGATGCTGCAAAAAAGCGATGGAACGCCTTTTTCGCCAAGGGCGCCCAGTTTCAAACACCAAGCGTTGATGTGAATGATTTCTACAAAGCATCCCTCGCCTATACGTTTCTGATGCGCGATAAAGTGGGGCGTTATTACGTCGTAAAACCCGGCGCGACCGTATACAACGCCTTTTGGTATCGGGACGGCTCGTATATCACGCATGCTCACGATATCGCGGGATACCCCGAAGAGGCGGAGAGGGATTTGCGAGTGTTTATTCATTCCCCTCTTCCCGCCGCAGTTAACGCAATGGGCACGGCGCCGATCCAACAGCAGTCAGACGGCGCATGGAACGCCCCCGCCACGGAATGGGATGGCCAAGGGCAGGCTTTATGGGCGATCGTCTCTCATTATGAACTCACAGGCGACACCGTATGGTTGCAAACCGCATATCCCGCCATTTTCAGAGGGGCGGAGTGGATACGCAAAGCCCGTCAATCAACAAGCGGGTTTTCGGATGTGGATACCGATCATTACGGGATATTCCCTGTGGGTTTCGGCGAGGCGATAACGGACGGACAGGTCTATTGCTACTACCATGATTTCTGGGGCGTCCTCGGCATTCGCGAGGCCGCACTCGCGGCGGAGGCGATGCACCGCAGCGGAGATGCGGCATGGATGAGCGCACAGGAGAAGAGTTTCACTCGATGCCTGCTGGATGACGTTAGACTGGCGGCGTTGAAGGATAATCATGGAAGGGAATATATCCCCGGCGCTCCCGGAGAGCCGGGCGAACCGAACGAACCCGGCGCCAATATTTGGGGCGACATAGCCGCGATTTATCCCTGTGAAGTGATGAACCCGCAAGATCCTTTGATTGTTTCCACCATGGATAGAATGTGGGATAGAAAATTGCAGGATGAGTATCAGTTTATTACTCATTATAAGATATGGACATACATCACGGCGGATTGGATTCAAGCGTTATGGCTGCAAGGGCATCCTCATAAGGCGTGGGAGCTTTTTGTCGGCTATCTCAATCACGCCTATCCTACGAAAAGCTGGTGCGAGGAGATGTTCCCGGACACCATGATTGGAACCGGAGATCAGCCTCATGGTTGGGCGGCGGCGAACATGGTGTTGTTGCTGCGAAACATGTTGGTTCGCGAGGATGGGGGCTATCTCGACCTGCTTTACGGCGCGCCCAAGGAATGGGTGACCTCGGATCACTCCATCCTGGTGGACCGCGCTCCAACCACGCTTGGCGGTCCGATAAGCTTTACGTCTTCCTATGACGCCAAGGATAGCGCCGTAACGATAAACATCAGCCAGGCGCCCCAAAACGCGGAATATCTCCGCTTGTGGTTCCGAGACTGCGCCATTGACAAGATCGTTTCCTCTTCGCATCCGGTCGTGAACATTGGAAAGGAATATGTTGACGTGCCAAGTGCGCCGGGAAGTTACAAAATCCAGGTGACCCCGTGAAAATGTGATGCAGTCTCCGGACAAATTCGCCGAGCAAACATAACATGATAGATTATGGATACATTCGTCTCGCCACTTTAAAAACGGCGGATCGGTTCATGGAGGAGTTACGAAACACCTCCATTCCCATCCCTTGCGAATCGGAATTGCTTCCCGTTTCGCGTTCGCCTATTGCACATCCAAGCGAATTGCTTGGCAAAAAGCTCTGCAATCGGTTCGCCATACAACCCATGGAGGGCTGGGATGCCGATGCGTTTGGCGCTCCAACGGAACACACCTATCGAAGGTGGCGGCATTTCGGTGCAAGCGGCGCTTCGTTGATATGGGGCGGAGAGGCGGTGGCGGTTCGCGAAGATGGCAGAGCGACCTCTCGACAACTCCTCCTTACGAAAGCCACGCAAACGGGTATCGCCAGCTTGCTGGAATGCTTGAAAAAGGATGGAAAACGTTTCGCTTCCGATGACAACGTCTTCATAGGTCTTCAACTCACGCACTCCGGACGATTTTCTCATCCGCGCGGACCTAAGCACGAACCCGTTATCCTGTACCATCATCCGATACTTGATCGGAAGTTTAACATCCCGGGCGATTACACTGTGATGAGTGACGGGGAGATACGCCGATTGGAGGAGGATTTCGTCGCCGCCGCGAAACTAGCTCAGGAATGCGGATTCGATTTTGTGGATATCAAACACTGCCATGGATATTTGGGACATGAGTTTCTTAGTGCGAAAACGCGTGGCGGTGAGTACGGCGGCTCTTTGGAAAATCGAACCCGATTTTTAAAAAATGTCACGGAAGGTGTTAGGGCGAACGCGCCGGGACTCGGAATTGGGATGAGGTGCAGCGTTTTTGATGTTATTCCCTACCGTCCCGATCCGGTGACATCCCTGCCGGGAAAGCCGGGGAAAGGGGTTCCTGAGGAGTATCTCGTGGGCGATTATCATCATTGGGCGTTCGGATGCGATCATGATAATCCAACTGAGCCGGATTTATCCGAAGCTATTGAGCTTTTCACCATTTTCCGCAAACTCGGCATACATTTGGTGAATGTCACGGCCGGCAGCCCATACTACAATCCCCATATCCAACGTCCCGCGCTCTACCCGCCATCCGACGGTTATCTCCCGCCGGAAGATCCCTTATGGGGCGTGTACCGCCAAATGAACGCGGTGCGGGAGTTGAAACGTCATTTTCCGGATATCGTAATGATCGGTTCCGCTCTCACATACCTTCAGGATTTCCTTCCAAACGTTGTGCAAGCCGCGCTCGGAGAGGGATGGATGGATTTCGTGGGAATCGGACGAATGGTTCTCGCTTATCCCTCATACGTGCGTGATCTACTCGAAGAGAAATCATTGGACAGAAAGAAAATATGCCGCACCTTCAGTGATTGCACCACCGCACCGCGCCACGGTTTGCCATCGGGTTGTTATCCGTTGGATCCCTATTACAAGAAAGCGCCAATGTCGGAGGAACTGGCGAAAATTAAAAAAAATCTCTCCAGTTAACTGACGGATATCCTGATTTTTATCTGGATTACTTTAAAATTGGAGACCATTCCGCTTGAACGTTATCCCCGTTCCCCTTTGTTAAATTAATGCGATCACTTCCATCCGCGTTGCACACCCAAATATCTCTGCCACCTGCGCCGACCATCGTGTATAGCAGTTTGGATCCATCGGGAGACCATTTGGGATCGCTCATCTCCCCTTTTAGAACAAGCGGGATTTTACCCACATCCTTGAGAGATTTTATCACGATTGGATTGGGCAAATCCGTTGGCAATACGGCTATTCCAAGAAGCTGTCTGTCATCAGGACTGGACATTCGCCATAACTCGAAAGCCACCTTCGTGCCGTCCGATGAAACACATGGGTTCTCCGGAGCCACCGTGTAGGGTTTCGCCAGTAGAAGGGGTTGCATGGGCAGAAGGAGATCGTCGGTGCGATGAATGATCAAACTATTCATATCCCCCGCTCCGCTTAAGGCGACGACAAGTCGCTTGCCGTCCGGAAGCCAGGCGATACCAACGTGATTTGAGGCGCCGCCCGGGATGAGAGCGGGTTTGGAGGTCATTGAAGGCAGAAGCACTGCGGATTCAGGATATTGTATGTTCTGTTGGGCCCCGCCGGAGGATTTCGTTTTCCACCAGTTGGATTCCCCCATGGCCGGCGCGAATTGGCCGTCCGTGGTCTGAATTCCGGCGATTTGTTTGCCGTTCGGATCCCAAGCGTAAGCTCGTATGGGCGGCAACAGGAAATCCGCCTCCTCGTTGTCATTGGTGGTTGTCGATTCGGCACCCCCACGAATGGGTGGCGGGTAGACTTGCTTTAAGCCCGTCCCGTTGGGGTTGATCACTTTGATTACGCCTCCGGTGAGAAACGCCACCTTCTGACCGTTCATAATCCATGTCGGATTATCTTTTTGTATCGACCCCTGCGTCGCTTGCTGAGGCGTTCCACTTCCCAGAAGATATATCTGCAGCGTATGTGTTCCTCCGACGGAACTCTCCCCTGCGTAAGCTATCTCATTCCCCGTGGGATTCCAAGTGGGATTGCGTTTTAAGCTGGGATCATTCGTCAAGCGTCTTAGATTTGTTCCATCATCATGAATGAGAAACAGGTTCGTGGATCCGCTCTTTCCCTCTCTAACAAATACAATATCCCCTGCGGTGGAGCCTGTAAGATGCGCGAGTTGACCAAAAACTCCGTAGTTTTCCTTCCACCAAAAAAAACCCACCAGCAAGCAAACAAGCAAGATTGCAAGGAGATATTTCCCCAAAGCGCCGCCAAATAAACGTTTGTTCATTAACATATGACCTCGTCAGAATAACCGGCTGCATAACGGAGGGTCTGTTTGCATCCTCGGAACAGCCCCCAATATTGTACCTTTTGTATAACCATGCATGATTCCAATACGGGTTTAATGAGGCGTGATTTCACCAAGCCGTCATAATGACAGCGAATGGTAGGGAGTTCAAACAGCCTGAATGTGCTGTTAAGATAAGGAATATCTTACCGAGTGCGGAGCCAAAGTCATCCAATGGTGGCTTCAAGTTGACTTTAAGGGCATGGAAGGGATATTATCCTATTGCGGTGATTGCAAAAATCCTGGGAAAGTGCCAAACAATCCATATTTCTTGGTTAGTGAAAGATCGGAAAAGTCCCTTTTCGCACTTACCTATCCCAATATACAATTGCAAAAATCATCCTTCGCCTTTTGAAGCGTTCCTACGCTCGCCCGTCATACTGCAGGTTGTTTTTTGCCATCGTACCCTTTGGTAGAAAAAAATAAATTTTACGATATCTCACGGAGAAAACCGATTTCATGGCGAATTTGATTCTTGAAGTGGGCGTTGAGGAGATGCCCGCAAATGCCGTTTCGTCCGCACTGGAGCAACTTAAGCATTCGGTAGCCCGGGGATTGGAACGGTGCCGGCTCGGTGATCGTGACGTTAAAGTGTTGGGGACGCCGAGAAGATTGATCCTTCAGGCATCGGCCATTCCCGAGCAACAGCCCGATCAGGTGAGGGAGGTTAAAGGTCCCCCAGTATCCGTTGCGTTCAATAGTGAAGGTCACCCCACTTCTGCTGGAAGTGGATTCGCCAAAAAACAGGGGGTTGATGTTCGCAGCCTTCAAAAGGTCACCACTCCGCAAGGGGAATATGTTGTCGCTAACGTCTTGGATAGGGGGAAACCTGCGGAGGAGGCACTTGGCGGCATGTTGGAAGAGGCGGTGAAAGCTCTTTTTTTCCCCAAGATGATGCGCTGGGGCGATAACTCTATACGTTTTGTGCGCCCGTTAAGATGGATCGTCGCAATGCTGGATGATACAATCGTTCCGATGGAGATCAACGGCGTTCGCTCCTCGAATCAAAGCAGAGGTCATCGATTTTTATCTCCCGAGCCGTTTTTCGTGGATCATGCAGACTCGCTGGTTCCGATGTTGGAAAAAAATGGCGTAATATGCGATCCGCAGGTGCGCATGGCGGATATTATCAGGCAGGCGAAACAATTAGCCATGGAATCGGGCGGAGTCGCGTTGCTGGACGAGGAATTGCTCGATGAAAACAATTGGTTGGTGGAAAAACCAACCGCATTGCTTGGGAATTTTCAATCCGAGTTTCTCGATCTGCCTCGTCCCGTTCTCGTAACCGCAATGAAAAAACATCAGAGGTTCTTCCCGGTTGAGGACTCCAACGGGCGCCTGCTCCCGCTTTTCATATCCATCCGCAATGGCGGAGATAAGGGGCTGGATATCGTTCGCGCGGGCAATGAAAGAGTGTTAACATCCAGGTTTTCCGATGCAAGATATTTTTACAACCAGGACATGCAGGAAAATCTGGAAAACATGGTTCCAAGGCTTTCCAGGCTGGTGTTCCAGGAGAAGCTTGGAACGCTGTTCGAAAAGCGCGCCCGACTGATGGAGTTAACAAAGTCGGTAGCCGAAAAGTTAAATTTCCCCGTTTCCATGATTGAATACGCCATAAGAGCGGCGTCATTGGCAAAGGCGGATTTGGTAAGCCACATGGTTGTCGAGCTTCCATCCTTGCAAGGCGTCATGGGGCGCGAATACGCGATCAAGGATGACGAAGACATTTCCGTGGCTGATGCGATTTATCAGCACTATCTGCCTCGATATGCGGGTGACAAACTACCGGACACCCCTCTCGGGCGTCTCATCGCAGTGTGCGATCGCATTGATACTCTTGTGGGATACCTTGGGTTGGAGATCGTGCCCACGGGATCCAGCGATCCTTTCGGATTGCGCCGCGCCGCTCAAGGCGTGACGCAAATTCTTATTGAGGAGATCGATTATCCTTCGCTCGATGTTCTCACGGAATTCGCTGTTAACGCATACAAGAACATCAACGGCTTGGTTTTTGACAAATGCAAACTGAGCGAAAATATGCATGCGTTATTCAACCAACGCATGGAGACGTTGTTGGAGGATACGGGCATCCGATATGATGTCGTGAATGCGGCGTTAAATGGCGGTACACCCTCGGAACCGATTGGCGCCGTATGGAAACGAACCGGTGTATTGCAGAATCTGATCGGGGATTCGGATTTCACAAGTGTGCTGCAAACGGCGGTGCGAACGTCAAACATCCTTAAATCCGCTAAAATGGCGGGCGCCAAGGTTAATTCGGAGCTATTCGAGGAAGCTTGCGAAGGGGAGTTGCTTGACGCCACGCATCTCGTCGCGGCGGAGATACAAGAGCAAATCGACGGTTGGAATTTCCAGGATATCTACGTATCCTTAAAAAAGCTTACCGAGCCTGTGAATCATTTCTTTGATGGCGTTTTGGTGATGTCCGATAACGAATCGGTTAGGCGGAATCGCATCGCCTTATTGAAAATCGTACAAGACCTATACCTTCATCTCGCGGATTTCACTCGGATTGTCTAATCCACTATGTATGGAGCCACGGTTCGGAAACGGTGGCTCCCCTCTCCCTTAAATACTGTTCAATTTTATGACGCTGCTCCGGGTGAAAGCGATGAAAGGGCTCAGCCATGAAATCGCTGCAGATTCCAAGGCAGTTGAGTGCGCATTTCAAGCCTTTTATGAATGACGAGGAGTATTGCCCCACATGAAAAACCGTATTGGACAAGCTGATAACTTCGGAGTGCAATGCGATCATACGGTCAATATTGCGCATCAGGGACATCTCATACAACTCTACGTATAGTTTGGGAAACAGATTGGAACCGCCTGGAACCCCTCCGTCACCTCCCAGCAGCACAGCCTCCGCCAGCAAGGCTTCAGGTCCTATCACTATGGACCAATCCTTGCCATCCGATGAAAGATGGAGCAATTGGTGAAAATACACCATATCCCCTGAGCTATCCTTGACGCCCACGTATCTTTCCGTCTGCATCGCCAACTGAACCGTAGTGGGTTCGAATGCGATTTTGGTGTTTTTGGGATTGTTATAGAGCATCGTGGGCAGGGGAAGTTCCTTGGATAGATGACGTAGGTACTCCTGTAACTCCTCTTGTCCGGCGGGGAAATAGTATGGCGTGGAAACCACTAATCCATCCGCCCCGTGATCCGCAGCATAATGAGCCAATGACACGGTTTCCGTAAACGCGGTATCGGTAACTCCGACAAGCAGCGGAACCTTCCCCTTGACCAAATCGCAGGTGCGCTCGATCAACTCCCGTCGCAAGCGATATCCCAACCCCTGCGCTTCGCCGGTGCTGCCTAAAATGAAGATTCCATTCACCCCGCCGGAGATCAAATGATTTATCAGCCGCTCCAACCCATCGTTATCCAAAGTGTCACGTTCGAGCAACGGCGTGACCATCGGCGTGATAACTCCGTGAAAACGTTTGTTCATTTTTTCGAATCCCCACTATTTTTTCCAAAGAGCTTTCGAAAAAGCATGGCTGACTTAGGAAACTCCGTCTTCTCCTTGCCGCTCACCCCCGGTGACAATTGATGGTGCCCGTCCCCCGCTTGAACATCAAAATAGCAGTCAAAATAAACATGGTTTGACGGATCATAAATAAAGTCACCCATCTTCCGAATAAAAAAGGGGTCATCCATTCCACCGTGTCCGTCCGCTCGGTCACTCACACCCCACTCGGGTATCGCAAAAGGCTTGTGATGCTGCGATGCGAAAACAGACCAAAACTTTAGACCGTGATCGCCATTCAGTATAACGTCATTCCACACTTTTTGGTGAATAGCGTTGATCATTTGGGGAGTGGCGCTGGATGGAATTGGGTAAGTCCCTGGCGCCCAGGATTCGTCGTAAACATCAAGCCCCACATAGTCCACGTAATCGTCACCCGGCCAAGCTTTTTCAGCGGGGAACGACAGCCTTCCCAATGCCGGGTTCCAGCAAAAGCGAAGGTTCTGTCCGCCTGGAATGGCGCGCATGGTCTTCACGATTTGCCTCCAATACGCGGCGAAAGCGCTGGGATCATCGGAAGCTCTCCATGCGTACCATCCCCCATTAAATTCCCATCCAAGTCTTAAGATGCTGTCTCCGAGCCCCGTCTTAATGAGATTTTCCGCCAGTTTTTTGAAATGCGAATTATACACCCCTTTGGCGCCATCCTGAAGCGAGACTGGCTCTTTAACACCAGAACCTTCCGCTATTCCGCTGCGATCCCACGGACCAGGCAGCATGGGCACTGAGAATATCATCCTTGCGCCTCGCGTGTCTCTTTTCCATGCGTCCCACGGGGCAAGTTGCCATCCCCCCCCCTCGATATTGTTCACCCATTGATCGCTGGGCATAAAATCCTCGCCCCAAACCACTTTCAACCCCATCCATCTGGCAAAAGCCTCATTTCCGTTAACTCCCCCATTGGCGCCTATGCTCCAACGATATACGCCCAAATAAGGGGTTTTCGAATCAGGATATTGGCTCCCTGTTACCGCTAATGCGTTTTGCATGAATGGGAGAACGCAGATGACCAATGATAGAAGGACGCATCTTGCGTTTGCATTCATAAAACGATATTCCTATCCACTTGACATTCTCTTTTCGAGCCCACCGTTGATCGATACGGTTTACATATGGCAATTTAATTAATCAAGCAATCGGATAATCGCCTGAGCGGCGTTCATTGCGCCGTTCTCGGGGACTAATTCGCCTGCGTTGTGACGCATGGATTGCGAAACATTCGGGTCGAGTATTTCAAGCGCGGCTTGAATCAACTCTTCCCGATTATTGAAGTCTATTAGAATACCCGCCTTGTGTTCCAGCGCCCATTTCGACCTCAACTCCTGATCATCCACTTGCCGTTCGAAGGGGATAAAAATGGCGGGGATTTTGTGGTGCATCAGTTCCATGACCGTATTATATCCCGCAGCGGATACTGCTCCGTCAAACGCTGGGTATATTTCGGCGATGGGATAATCAAATACCGGAATGATGTAAGGGCCTCTTGGAATATCCCCGCGATGCAGCGGACCGTTGGTCACCGCGAGATGCAGCTTTCCTTGCGGGGTGTCGAGCCCCGCCAAATTGGAGATAATCTTCTCACGAACCCCGTTAGCTTCCGTATCCCCTCCCCCTCCGAACGTCACATAAAACAGAGGGATGTCGGAAGGCGCACCAAGGCGTTTTCTTCCCTCTGCACGGGAGAGAGTCTCGGTGTTATCCCGTATGATAATCGGACCTGCCCAAACAACTTCCAGTCCTTCCGGAATGATCATTTTAACATCGGTTTTAAGATGCGGCACTATGCAAAGATCGTACAGTTTCAGAGTGTTTTGGAATACAGGGTCCGCAGCAACGGACGATCGTTGTTCGCGATACACAAACGCCTTGCGAAGATCCCACCTCAGGCAGGGTAGCAACTCCTGAATCATCCCCGCAGGAAAGGTATCCACCACCAGTAAATGAGGATGTAGGGAGGCGACGAGGTTCATGGTGACGGTCTGAACCATTCTCGCATAGGTCACCGGCCGAATTCCGGAGGAAAGCCTTATGTTTCTTGAAGGGATTTTAAATGCAGCGAAACCCTCCTGATAGATGACGTTGTCGGCTTCGGATGAAGTGAGAAAAACAATTTCGCAATGGGGCTCGATATCACGCACCTTTCTGGCTATGGATAAGAGTCGGGTTACGTGCCCAAGCCCCAAACCGTTTACGGCGTAAAACAGTAATCTCGGAAATCTCATGTAACGGACCTATTCGTCAAATGGAGAGATCATGATTGGTCTCCGCCGCCAACATCACTTCCGCCGAAATTACTCCCCAAATCCCCTCCGCCGATATCTCCGGAGGAGCCTTGCAGAAAGTCCGTACCGCCTATGTTTTGCGAGCCCCAATCGGAAAATCCTGCGGCGTTCCCGTAAGAGTAATCCTGGTAGAATCCATGGTCGGGATAAAAACAGTATCCACCCCCGCCAAAACCGCCAAAACCGCCCCATCCCCACCCCATGGGCTGGCGCCAATTCCAATACATATTGTCGATCATGCTAAGAGCGATCATATTCGTGAGGAACGATTGATTGGAACCTTGCGAATAGTAATTCTGATAGGGATCGTACCCGTTGTACGCATACCAAGGAACGTAACTACCATTGACGTTAATGGCGCGAATTTGCGGAGTTTGACCGGACTGTATGGTTTGAAGATCATTTTGGCACGCAAGGACTTTTTGCGGGTTTCCGTTCAGGTTGACGGTAACAGGAGTTAATTCATTCAACAGGCAGGGTTTGGAGCAGAAAAAGCAGACACCCTTTTGCTGATCCGGAATCTCACGCCAATCGGTTGTGGCGTCGCTTACTGCGGCTTCGGTTTGTACCGGAGGCGCTCCGCCCATATTCGCGGAGGGAACCGGTTGACCTGTTAATTTTGCGATGATCACCCTTCCTTGGTTGATATCCGCGGATGCTTGGTCCAATAATGACTGCGCCCTGTTGCAATCCTGATCCGTTTTCGAATGAAGCATGATGCGGGATGCTTCGTCAAGTTTTGAGCCAGCCATCACCCTGGATTGACGCGCAAGAGATGTGTCCACATCGGTTAATGAGCGAATACTCTCATCCAGCATGTTCAGTTGCATCACAACTTGACTTTTCTCTCGTTCCAAGGATGTTTGTCTGGCTTTGATCTTACATCTGGTGGAAGCGCGACCTAAAAGATAAAAGACCAACACTATCGCCACTGCGATCACGCCCACCGCGAGCCAGGAATGGCTGGTGGCGGTTTGTTGCTCCTTTTCCTTTCTAACCAAGCCTTTCGCCAGCATTACCAGCCCCTTGGTGTAGTCCCCCTCCTCCATGATAGGAGCCACGGCTTGGGTGACGCTGCGAAGACGGGCGGGATCAAGGGTTTTTCCGGACGCCGACACCCCCTTTCGACTGCTAACAATAACGAATCCATCCCCTATTCCAGCGGCTTTATCGAGATATTTCCGTATCCTTTCCGCTTCATGATAAAGCGTGGAGGCTCTGGAATTGGAATTGAACACCACGAACTTCACCACCACCGGTTTCAACTCGTTGGAAACCTGTTGAAGTTTGGCGGCATCCACATTCATGCCAGGCTGAATATATACGTCTCCATTCAAGAGTTGCTGGGCGATGTTCCCGGAGCCTGTTCCCTTGGTGTTAATACGAGAGGTCGAGGAAGGGGTTGTGGAAGAGCCTCCTCCGCCCGTTTGGGTTTTCGCCTCCAATCTCGATAAAGTCTCGTTATATTTCGCTGGGCTGGATGCGAATGAGTACGAAGGATCAAGCTTTCCAGCGGTTTGAACCGCCTTTAGCGCGTTAGGGTAATCCCCCAATTTGTTATATGCGAAATTCAGTTGCCACCAGATTTCAGCATCGTTAGGCTTTTGTTTAACCGCTTGCTCCAACATGGAGACTGCGGCGGAATAATTCCCCGCCTTATACAACGCGCGTCCTTCAGATAGCGGATCCGCTTGCGCATGAATTTGGGGCTGGGTCATCATCCAAGGGAGAAATAGAAAAAGACAGAGGGTTTGGATAATGGATTTCATTTTGGAAATACGTACGCTGCCGGTGAGTGTATGCATTTGACCTTCCTGCTAAAGTTTAATATAGTTACGAGCGACACATCAATTCGGTTACATGGATGTTGTTTTCGGAATCACGCCGATATGATAGCTGAACGGAATGCGTTTTCACAACACCCCGTAGAATTTGCAGTATTGACAAACTGTTTCAATGCTACTATTATGATAGCAGTGATGATATTTTCCCGAAGCGCTATGATTGACGGAGGGAAAGGTTTGTGCTTGAGAACCGAGCGTACTGAAATAACGTAATACAATAATAGAGTGCGCTTGATATTCGACATTATTGTTACATGCCTTGTGTAAATAGTGTATGTAGCAAGCAAATGGATTAAGGTTTTTCTTAAAAATACCCGAGAATCTAATGCGATGCTACCACATCAGGATGTTCCAGACGACAGCCTTGAATGGCGGAGGCGGATAACAAATTGTTAAAACAGGAACAACGTCAGGAAACCACACAGCGAATCGATCCCAAGCTGATTATGGCCAACAACATACTTCAGCTGAATCGCGTTGAGCTTCAAAACTCCATTCAGGACGAACTGATGGAAAACCCCGCCCTGGAAATTTTGGATGATCAACCCATATGCAATGGGAATTGCGTTGACAAAATAAATTGTCCATGGTGCTCGAAAGAGTTTATAACGGATAGCGGCGATGATCCGGGATCATACGATGTCGACACAGATGCGGATTACTTTTCGGGGCGCAGCCAAGCTGCGGATGATGACATCGACATGCTGGGTAATATTCCAGTGGAGGAATCCTTAAAGGATCATCTGTTATTCCTAGCCCATACCGTTTTGGATGTTAAAGAGTATCCAATCGGAGAGTACCTTATTAACTCTTTGGATGACAATGGGTGGCTTGATGGCAACCTGTCCGACATCGCAAATGACTTACACATATCCGAGGAACGAGCGGAAAAGGTGCTAAAGGTGATACAATCGTTCGATCCGCCAGGCGTGGGGGCTAGGAATCTTCAGGAGTGTCTGCTGATTCAGTTGAATTTTCTTGACGATGAAGGTTGCGGAGACTCTTACGCCAAAGAGATCATAAAATCTCATTTTGATGATATTACCAGTAAAAAAATATCGCACATAGCGAGGTCTTTGGGAATTACAGTGGAAACAACCCGCAAATCCATAGAGTTCATTCAAAAACAACTCAACCCCTATCCGGCAAATCAGTTCCATCCTCCATGGGTGTACAAGCCCACCAATACAAAATCCGTCATTAAGCCCGATGTGATAATACATCGCAATGAAACGGGTTATCTTGTGGAGATCACCGGTTACGACACCATGACAATAGGGGTCAGCCCGTTATATCGCGAAGCCTATGAGAAGCTTAAAAACGGGGGCCGGTACCACATGAGCGAGGAGGAGCGAAAGCATATCACGGAATACGTGGAACGCGCCGAGCTTTTTATCCGAAATATCAACCAGCGTCGGAAAACGCTTAAGATCATAACCCAAAAGATCATCGATTGCCAACTTGGGTTCTTGGAAACCGGTTCCCGCACCTATCTTCGCCCTCTCACTCGGACGCGTATCGCGGAGATAGTGGGCATGCATGAAAGCACGGTAAGCCGCGCCACGGCGAACAAATTCGTTCAGCTGCCCAATCAGGAGGTCGTGTCCTTCGAACTGTTTTTCAATACATCCATGGCGATCAAATCCGCGATTGAAGAGATAATCGCTCAGGAAAATCCGAACACTCCCTATTCCGACAGGGAGATTGTGAATATCCTGAACAGTCGAGGAATGCATATCGCTCGGCGGACTATAGTAAAGTATCGCGAAGCTCAGAAACTCCCTCCATCCATAAGACGGAGAAGGTGAGTCTTTCAAACGTAGCTAAAATCGGATGAGTTCCATGAGGACTCATCCGATTATTATTGTATGCCGGGCATGTTCATGCTCTCGGAGGTGCAAGTCCTCTACGGTGCAGGAAACCGTAACCGTTAAGCGAAGG
>DAIDHP010000029.1 GCA_027459625.1 Chthonomonadales bacterium | reverse complement strand
ATTCGATAATTTCAGGGTCGCAGTCTTGTTTTTTCTGGGAAAGCTTGATCTCAGTCCACAAACTTCCCCATAGAGCCCTTTTTAGAGAAAGAGCCTCCATCCCATCCGCCGCGAAAAACACCCCAAGCCCCGCCACGTCCTTAAGAAAGAGCCTTCTGTTAAGCATAATATGTCCTCCGGGAATAGACATTGTATGCGATTTTAATCAATCCACTTCTTCTTTGGTGTAGAATCATTCATGCGTATTGACCAATGATAAATCTACCTCAATAATCGTCTCCAAGCATGTTCGAAGAGAAAAGATGTGTGATAAACATGCCTGGGAGTTTTTTGCGAACACCGGATAAAATAAAATGATAGATTTTCGCTCTTTCTTGAATGGAACACTCATCCCGTGACCCAATCCATGCAATCGCACCGAAATGACTGGCGAGTGACAATGATTTTATTCGCCTCCACCGGTTTTGTGGAATCCTTGGCGTTCGGTCATCTCGGTGCATTCACCCCTCTTTTCCTCCGTCAACTGCATGTCACAAATGCGTGGGTGCCTACATGGACGGGCATTCTCTCCGCCATCGCTTTTATCATCGGCCTTCCGCTGCTCCCCTTTTGGCCGATCCTTGCGAATCGATACGGATACAAGCTCATCATCATTCGCAGCAGCGTTATCGAGGCACTGCTTTTCGCTATTGCGGGTTCTAGCTGGAATATATGGGTGCTAGCCCTCGCTCGTTTCCTTAGCGGATTCGTCCTTGGAAACACCGGACTGATGATGGCGGTGCAGGCGAATATCACGCCAAGGAAACGGCTTGGAATGGCGATCTCCATCATTAGCGCGGGTTCCCCCACCGGCATCGCCATTGGCCCTTGGGCGGGCGGATGGATCGTGCTCCATTACGGTATCAGAAATCTACTTTATCTGGATTCCCTGCTCACTTTGCTGGTGATTCTTCTTCTTTCCTCCGTTCTGCGCGAGGAGCCACACGAGATAAAACATGCCGAGAGAGCCAGGGACGGCATCAAAAAAGGGTTCCTTGCGATTTACCACACGCCGATGGTTCGGGCGCTGTTTATCGTCACATTCATGATGATGTACGGGCTGAATATGGCGCAACCCTTCATCCCGATACATATCATGGATGTGTACCGCATGCCTGATGTCGCCATGAAAATAGGAAAAATCCTTACATTGGCGGGAGCCGCGATGGCTTTGACCACCCCTATGTGGGGGCCGGTTGGGGATCGCCTCGGTCACACGCGAATATGGCGCGTAGGCGCTTTGCTGGGAAGCGTGGCGTTGGCGGGGCAGGCGTTGTCCGGATCGCTCCTGACCATCGGCGCCAGCGCCGCATTACAATCCACGGCTCAGGGATGTCTTGGTGCATTGACGATGACGCAACTAGCCTTGTATTCCCCGACGGAGCAACGCTCATCCATACTTACGCTTAGTCTTGCACCAATGCAATTCGCCTGGTTCCTAGGCCCTCTCACCGGGGCGTTCATCTCCCGTATTTACCCTATGTCACCGTTTTGGCTCGGATCCTTCTCCCTGTTCCTCGCTTGGATAGCATCCGGGGTTGTGCTGAAGCATACCGAAGGGGGAGGAGTCGGGTAAAATGAAGAAAATTGTCACATTATATACGATTAATGTGTCTTAAATTACGGATATGAATTCCGAACAAACAGTTTCAAGGAAGGAAAGAAATAAAATGCGTGCGCTGTGCGCTAATAAACTATTGGTAGCAGTGGCGTTACTCGCGGTATCCAGCCCGGTTTTCGCCATCCCTACGAATATCGAAGACTACGAATGCAGCAAACTAAAAGACTTCACCGCCACAATGACGGTGGTGAAAGTGAATGAGAATGAATTAGCGAAGATCAATCGCGACGCCATCCTCCTCTATCGGTTCAAGACGGTTAATGTGAAATACAAGGAACCGAACATGATACGAATCGAAGGGGAACGAGAGGGGACGCGAGCCACATTTGTGATGAACGGACCTTACCAATACGTTTCCATACCCAAGCTTCACATGGTGACTCGCAGAAATTTCGGCGACGCCCCGGGCAAACGTAAATCTCTGATGGATCTGGGCTTGATCTCCCCTTATTACATGACCTACACCAATGCAACCTTCATGCGCTTCGGAAGCGTTGACGGTGTTCAATGCGCTGTATTCAATATGTCCTACAAGGATCGCAACGAAGATACTTCTCACCACATCGTATACATCGATCCGAAAACAAAAGTGGTCTTGAGACGGGAATCCTATAGTCAGGAAGGTCAGTTGCAAGCTATCTACTTCTACAAGAACATCAAGGAGGTGGCTCCGGGCATCTGGATGCCGACACAGGTGGTGGCTCAAACCACGGACAGAAAAATTGCAGCCATTACTGACTACAAGAATATAAAAGTGAACACCGATCTTCCGGACAGCCTTTTCAAGTTGTAGCATTTGTCATTCCATTCAACCCTTCCCAAGAGGGGTTGAATGGTTTTTCGATCCTCATTTACGCCTCCAACATCTCTTTATAAGGAATTCAATTCATCATCCGCGGATATGTATCCCCCTCCTTTGGGATATGCTAAAATAGGAAGCAATTCCTATTCAATCCTCACGATGCGGTCATACATAGTGAGGATCTATAGCGACGACGTTTCAGGAGGCAACTATGTCCGAAGAGATTCCACATGCTGGTTCGCTCGCGCCGGATTTCACATTAAAGTCGCAGACAGGAGAGGAAATCACCTTAAGCTCCTTCCGCAATTCAAAGGCTGTTCTGCTTTATTTCTATCCCAAGGCCGACACGCCGGGTTGCACCACCGAAGCATGCAACTTCCGCGATTCATATGCGGCTTTTCAGGATATGGGAGTGCAAATTCTCGGCGTAAGCCCGGATACGGTACGCAAGCAGGCGAAATTCGCTGATAAATACACCCTCCCCTTCCCCCTTTTAGCGGACGAGGAGCACGCTGTGGCTGAGTTGTATGGCGTGTGGAAAGAGAAAAGCTTTATGGGGAAAAGATACATGGGAGTGGAGCGCTCCACTTTTCTCATCGACAAACAGGGAACCATTCGCAAAATCTACCCCAAAGTCAGCGTTACAGGACATGCGCTTGAGACGCAAGATGCGATACGTGAAATAGTCTCAGAATAACATATAGCCAAGCGTGGGAAAGGGAATCTCTTTACACATGGGCCCGCCGTGCAATCAAAATCCCCTAAATCCACTGTTCGCCTGTGTTACGCCCAGGGTTGTTTTCGGAATGCTGATCATCACGAATCCAAACATGGATCGGATCATCTTCTAAAGCGTTAGGATAGGATCATGAATACCAAGCTTCGTTGGTTGCATTTAAGCAGCCGAAACGGGGATTTGCCCAGCCCGCCAGGATCGGCGCAACAAACGATGCTTCTGCCGGGCGATTTCGACGGAGACGGACGCACCGACTTCATGCTCTCTTGCAGAGGCAAAGCCCCGGGAATCGTATGGTATCGACCATCCTCCGAAGGATGGACGATATCCATGGTGGAGCAGGAAAACATTCCCACCGAGGCTGGTGGGATAGCATACGACATTGACGGGGATGGTTATCCGGATATCGTTGCGGGCAATGATTGGCAGGGTGGAAAAGTCTATTGGTGGAAAAATCCTGGACCCTCATTTGATCCGAACACCCCATGGAAAAGATTCGAGATTAAATCCGGCGGCGGGCATATGCATCACGACTTGATCGTGGATGATTTCGACGGAGACGGCAAGCCCGAACTTGTGTTCTGGTGTCAATACGATGAGAAGCTTTACCACGCCCCCATTCCGGATGATCCCACCAACCAACCTTGGCAATACCGCTCCATTTGGGAGGGCAAAGGGGAGGGGCTGGCATCCGGGGACATAGATGGCGATGGCGTGAAGGAGATACTTGCCGGGGGGAAATGGTTCAAGCAAATGCCGGACGGCTTATTCCAGCCTTATGTTATCGATCCCGAGCAAACTCATCCTCGTATCGCCGTCTGGGATTTCAACGGGGATGGTCGACATGAGGTGGTTATGGTTCCAGGGGACACCACCGGACGACTGCGCTATTACGAATGTAATGAAAACCCTGAAATCACCGAGAACTGGCGATACATCGATCTTTTGGGTCATGACGTGATTCACGGGCACACCCTCCAACTGGCTGATTTCAATCGGGATGGCAACATGGATATCCTTTGTGCGGAGATGGCGCAGTGGACAGAGGAGGCTTCCGTTCCCGACAATCCGGAAGCGAAAATGTGGATATTCTTCAGTAATGGATCGGGAGGGTTTGTGAAGGAGGAAATAGCCCGGGGCTTCGGTGTGCACGAGGCGCGCATCATCGATGTGGACGGGGATGGCTGGCAGGACATTATCGTAAAGCCGTATTGCTGGGACGCGCCTAGGATAGATATCTGGATGAATAAAGGATTCAAGGTGAAGGGTTAAGATGAAAATCGGTGTGGATTACTATCCGGAGCATTGGAACGAAGAGCGATGGCGCGAGGATGCGAAATTAATGCGCGAGGCGAACATAAGTGTCGTGAGACTAGCGGAGTTCGCTTGGAGCAAACTGGAACCCGAGGAGGAGAGGTATCAATTCGACTGGCTGGACAAGGCTTTGGACACCCTCCATGCGAAGGGGATACAAGCCATTCTTGGCACTCCAACTGCGGCTCCCCCGGCATGGCTTCACGAGCGATATCCGGATATCCTCCCCGCAGACACGCATAAATACCGCCTGGGGTTTGGCACTCGTCTCCAACGCTGCCTTGGCAACCCCATCATGCGTCGTTATTCTCGAAGAATCACCGAAGCCATGGCTCATCACTTCGCCCATCACCCAGCCGTAATCGGATGGCAAACGGATAACGAGTTCGAAGCGAACCTGTGCTACTGCGACAGTTGCGCGGAGCGCTTCAGGGAATGGCTGAAGGCTAAGTATGGAACCTTGGACGCGTTAAACCGATCCTGGGGAACAATCTTCTGGAGCCAGGAGTATAGCGGGTGGTCTCAAATCCCCTTGCCATGGCACGTCCGGTGCGGAGAGAGCCATAACCCGTCGTTGAAACTGGAATATCGACGGTTCGCTTCGGAAACCACCGTGGATTTCCAGCACGAACAGGTTGAAATCATACGCAAAACCTGTCCCGAACATTTCATTACGCACAACTTCATGGGATTGCATGATTCCATGGACTATTATGAACTGGGAAGAGACCTTGATTTCATCTCATGGGATAACTATCCAGGAGGCGCCTGGATGCAGGCGGACAATTCCGTTGATATGACCCATGCGGTCATGAGAGGAATCAAACGATCGAATTTCTGGGTCATGGAGGAGCAAACGCATATCATCGGATGGGAAAGGATATCCCGCAGACCGGCGGACGTACAGAGCCGTATGTGGGCGTGGCAGGCGGTGGCTCATGGAGCGGATACAATCATATTCTTTCGATGGAGATCCTGCCTTTACGGCACGGAGCAGTATTGGCACGGCGTATTGAACCACGATGGCGTCCCTCGCAGACGATACAAGGAGATTCAAAAGTTCGGCGAGGAAATGAAAAAACTGTCATCCCTGTTGGACGGATCGGTGGTGAGGAACGAGGTCGCAATTTTGAACTCATACGAGCAGAATTGGGCTTTTCAACTCCAGCCTCAAACGGATGGATTGGAATGGTGGAGCCAAATACGACGCTACTACAACGCTTTAAGATCCCTGGGGGTGACGTGCGATATAACGCCTCTCAGTCCGGATATCACCTCTTACAAGCTTTTAATTCTCCCCGGATGGTACCTTTTAACGCAAGAGGACGCGGAGAGGATTGACGCGTTTGTGACGAACGGAGGAGTGGTTGTGATATCCCCTAGGACAGGAGTGAAGAACAATATCAATGTCTGCCATGCGCTCCCTCTCCCCGGATATCTTAGCGAAATAGCGGGGGTGGAGGTGGATGATTACGATCCGCTAGGTAAGGCGGAATATACCGTGATCGTGGATGGCAGGGAGTTAACCGCCTTCACTTGGGCGGATGCGCTGACACCCAAAGGTGCGGAAACGATGGCAATCTGGAAGCATTCCCAGTTCAGCGGGGAGTCCGCTGTAACTCGAAATCGTCGCGGCAAGGGGTCTGTCTGGTATTTCGGGACATTCGGTGAGGACACTTTTTACGGTGCGCTTTTACCTAAAGCTCTCGCCGATGCCGGGATATCCCATGGAAACCCCTTCCCTCCCGGCGTTGATTTCAGTTGGCGTGTTAAAGATGATGAGCGGTATCTCTTCCTGACGAACCTAAACGCCGAGGATGTGACCGTCTCATTGCCAGTGTCGATGACCCCGATGCTCGGTCCGAATCCAGTCGATAATAGAGTGACGCTAAATGGATATGATGTCGGCGTATATCGCGGTTAGTATTCAATCGCACTCCCAATATCACCCATTAGCGGGGACTTGAACTCGCTTGCAAGCATATGCTGAATATTCATGCTTTACTGATTAACTCGTATTGCACAATCTACGATATATGGTGCATATAAATATATCAATCGGAAAATGCACTCCAATAATGTTGATACCAGTGGATATCAGCTGAATCATGCGACATCCTCTGCAACCGGCTTCATTATGGTCATCTTTGGGTCTTCACACATTAAGCAAGGGATATCCCGAAAGCAACTCATTCAAAAATGGTGATTGTAAAATTCGGTGATTGAAGACCATATCGCTCATCTCACGTTTGGTGAAGAAAGCGACATGCGAATTTTACAATTCTCCAAGAATTGAAGAAATTGTGATATTTCGCATAAATAATCCCAATAATCAGAATTCTCGTGCTTTCCAGCACAATTCAAAACTTGAATTCCGCCATTCACAATTAGAAAATTTGTGGTATCCTAAGTTTGAAGGGCGGTTTTTTCCCAACTAGGATATCCATGCAATCGCCATCAATCAAATGAGAAACTGAAATGCGACAGCAATTCATCAGAATTTGGGAGACCCAGTGGATTAAAATGGCGTTGCGGTTAATCATACCGTTAACGCTAGCTTTCGCCCTGCTTCAATTGGAGCCGCTATTCACTTGGCTCGCAAGGGAGAGACCGGGCATCTTGCCCGTGTCCATGTTCGCGCTTATCGGGGGATTGCTGGTATCGAAGATCAGACGATGGTTGATCGTTATTCTATGCTATGGGATATGCCTGTTGGCGATGAAGGATTCCTTCAAGATGACCTTAATCCCGGCTTTGATCGATTATCAGTTTATTGAAACACTTTATCCATTCATTTGGCTATTTCTCGCCGCACTCGCTGCGACCGCAGGGTCGGTTGAGGCTCTCTCGCCCGGCTCGGTTTGGGCGCGGAGGAGCTATTTTGCCGCCGCAGGCGTTTACTTTTCAGGACACGGACTTCTATCATTGCTCTCCTTTCCCAATTGGGAGGGTTTGGTTATGCTGGCGACGGGAGTTGTGGCGTTTATCGGAGTCTTCCTAGCGCAGCGCATCGTCGCGTCCGAAATAGCGGCAATGCCCGAAGACGAGGATATACAAGCATTGGCGCAAATGGCTGAAAAACGCGCACTGCATCTTCAGTCCAAGGAATGGCGAGAAAATCATTAAGATCCACCTTCCGAACCTATTTTCAACGATCCTCCTCTCACCACTCCATGCGCTTGAAACGTAAATCCCCTATTTTCACGCATAAAAGCACAATCCACCAAGTGATCCCAACCGTGAAGAGGTAAGATAACATCTCGAACAATAGCGCATAGGAAGGCAACCAATCTTCAATGGACCAAGGCAATATGCATCCGATTGAGAGTAGGATGACAAACCCCATCTGACACGCCATGAGGATTAATTGCCCGCCCGATGAGATGGCGATTTTGGGTTGCGCGGCGTTAAAATCGAAAATATGCGCATATCCAGCCACGCTGATTGCGCAAAAGCCCAAAGTTCCCGCCACGATGAAAAGGATGGCATGAATGAACATGAGGATGGGAAAATCCGCCTGAAATTGCATGAGCAAACATGCAAGTATCCCGAAAGGCAGCGTCAGCAATACGGAATACGCCAATTTGGCGCGCAATATATAGTTCGTGTCGCTTGGGGCGCTCACCGCCAACCATATGGCTCGCGATTCATTTAGAAAGGAGGATGCTGTAAGCCGAAGGCTTACCGGAGCGAGAATGAACCCAATCATGATAATATAAATATTCAATATGATATTCGCATGACTGTCTGTTACCATGGAGGGGTCCCAACCTGTGCGCATATTGAAGATGTAGATGAACATTATCGCGATGGGGATGAGTAGCATCGAGAGTTGACGCATATCTCTTTTAAGGCTGAGCAGGTCCTTGAGGAATATGGCGTATACCGGACGACCGAGAAACTTTTGCAGAACTCCTTTACGTCCGCGCTCCTTTGTCACGCGCCTTCTGGTTCCTCCATTACCCGTCGCCAACTCCTGGTTTTGATGCCATCCCTCACCGTATACCGGATCAATCATCCATGTGACCGCAGCGTAAAAACAAACTGCGACTATTAATAACCATACCAATGGCAATATCCCCCCACCTCCTGCAACGACACTTCCCGTCCATCCCCATGGACCGAAATGATATATGGAGGATTTTGTTATCTCGGCAAAACGCCCTGTGAGGTTCATCATCCTCACTCTGTCATCCATTCCTCTCGCGGAGATGCTAAAAAGAAGGTATGTGAGGGTGTATATGGCGATGCCGAGGGCGCCGAATATGTCCCGGGTCTTGTTGGATGGAAGCAGTCTCATTAGCACGCATGCTGCAAGCAAACCGATCATAGTGGGGAAAAGAATAAATAGCACAAGAGCGGGGATGATCCGAATAATGTAGAATATCCCAAGGAGATGCATCGTCTGTCCATACGCCAATACGATCGGAAAGCCAAGGAAGAAAAAGAAAACGGAGTTCGTTAGAGTGGATTCCAACGCCCGAACGAGAAAAATGGTGCGTCTGGATACGGGAAGAGTGAAGAGAAAAGCCATCTCCTCGTGATTATACAGGTTATGGATTCCGATGGATAAGGCGGATAAAGCGAGCATCCAAAAAATAAGAAAGAAGACAACGGATGGCAGGTTAATTAAAACATGGCTGAAGGAGGGATGAAAAGCGGAAGTGTAAGAGAACACTTTAAAAACCTGTGTGCCGAACAGCCAGACCATCCACATGAAGATCATCGATAAAATGACACTTATGACCCAACGGGTCTTTTCTCGCTTATCCCGTTTAAACAATCCATTCCGCCACTGGGCGAAACGGAATGACATTAATATCCTAAATGATTTCATATGGTTTATCTCTGGACAGTGTTAAAGGAACTTGAATTGCAAACTGAGTGATCCTCATTTGAATATACCACACGATGTATCAGTTGCCGTCAGCTACAGGTTTGGGGGTAGGTCCCATATTTTATAAATGTCTTGCACTCAAACAATAAACGCTATGCAATCACGTAGAAACTTTGAAATAGCATGGGAGGAGCGTCGTGAATATCGCACCAAACAGACAGTGAGATGCCAGGATAAGATGATAGTCATATGTTAAAGGTGATCCCATCCTTCGATGAAACACGAAGAATCGGGATCACCTTAATAACTCTACGAATGCATGGAAAACCTATTGGTTCATCTTTCAATCAGTCTCATAGTACGGAGTGCGACGTTTTCCGATGTGAAGCCGAACTCCTCGAGTAATTTTTCCGCAGGAGCGGATGCCCCAAATCGTTCCATTGCGATTACATCGCCGTCCGAACCCACATACTTGTGCCAGCCTATGTTTGAGGCTGCCTCCACCGCAAGCTTTTTAATGCCAGAGGGAAGGATGGAGTGTCGATACTCCTCCGTTTGCATCTCAAACAAGCGCCAAGATGGCATGCTGACCGTGCGCACCTCCACTCCTTTCTCCTCCAACGACTTCTGAGCCTGGACAATCAGCCCCACTTCGGAGCCGCACCCAATCAAAATGACATCCGGCTTTCCGCTTTTCGCCTCCTTCAGAATATAGGCGCCTCTATGCAATCCGGTTGCCGAGGCGTAAACCGTGCGGTCCAGATTAGGCGTCTTCTGCCGAGTTAACACAAGCGCTATAGGACCGGAGTGATATTGAATCGCCGCCTTCCATGCTTCTGTCGTCTCATTCGCATCCGAAGGGCGAATATCCAGCAGATGCGGTATCGCGCGCAGCATGGCGAGTTGTTCGATTGGTTGATGCGTTGGTCCATCCTCGCCCAATGCGATCGTATCATGGGTGAAGATATAAATGACGGGCAACTCCATCAGAGCGGATAGACGAAGTGATGGTTTCAGATAATCGACGAAGTTAAAAAAGGTTGATACATAGGGCCTTAAGCCGCCATGGAGCATGATCCCGTTGGCCGTAGCGGCCATGGCGTGTTCGCGAACTCCAAAATGAATGTTTCGCCCTGCATATCCCCATATCCCGCCGACGGATCCCTCCATGCCCTCCGCTGAGTTCGCCTCGGATTCAAAATCCCCCCCCCCGTTGAGTGCCGTATTGGTGGAGGAGTTTAGGTCCGCCGACCCCCCGAAAAGCGCGGGGTAGTTTTTACCGATGGCGTTGATAACCTTGCCGCCGGTCGCTCGCGTGGCGGCGGAATCCTCCACCCCGAAAACAGGGATATCCTTGTCCCATCCTTCAGGAGGTGTTCCCGTATGGCTCTCCTTCCATTGTTTCGCCAAATCGGGATTAGCCGTTTCCCATTCGTCGAACAGGGTCTTCCATCTCTCGTAGGCTTGCATCCCCTTTGCGGCGATCTTACCGAAATGCTCCGACACTTCATTAGGCACCAAAAACGCCAGTTCCCCCGGAATTCCCAAGCTGCGCTTGGTAAGCAACACCTCCTCCTTGCCGAGCGGAGAGCCATGTGACGCAGCCTTCCCCTGCTTGTTCGGGGAGCCGAAGCCAATTATCGTATGCACAATGATCAAAGATGGCTTTGAAGTCTCCTGTTTGGCAACCTTCAAGGCGGAGTCGATAGCATCCGTATCGTTTCCATCCAATACGGTTTGCACGTGCCATCCATAGGCTTCGAACCGTTTCCCCACATCCTCCGAGAAACTCAATGACAACACTCCGTCCAAGGAGATTCTATTGCTATCGTAAAGGCAAATCAGTTTGCCCAATCTGAGATGCCCCGCCAATGACGCAGCTTCGCTCGCCACGCCCTCCATCATATCTCCGTCCGATGCCAGAACGTAAGTGTAATGGTTCACGATCTCCAGGTTCGGGAGATTATATACGGCTGCGATGTGAGCCTCCGCCATCGCCATGCCCACCGCAGTGCTGAACCCTTGTCCCAACGGACCAGTGGTGGTTTCGACCCCTGGTGTCAGTCCATATTCAGGATGTCCCGGCGTTTTGCTGCCCCATTGCCTGAAATTCTTTAAATCGTCCAATGAAAGATCGTATCCGGCGAGATGAAGCAGACTATACAACAACATGGATCCATGCCCGCCTGATAACACAAAACGATCCCGATCCTCCCACTTAGGATCCTGAGGATTGTATTTAAGATGCTTGGAGAAAAGAGTGTACGCCATCGGCGCCGATCCCAACGGTAAACCAGGATGACCGGAATTCGCCTTTTGAACACCATCAATGGATAATGCTCGAATGGTATTTATGCAGAGCTGATCAATCAACATGGAAGCGCTCCGAAAAAAGTGTATTGTCGCTCCGAGAAGCGTATTAATATTTTACCGTGCAATCCCACCAAAACATCCTCTTTGGGGATGTATCCCTCATTCGTTGACGGAATCCCTCGAAGCAGGTATACTTTTTCATAATTAACAGTTCAGGCAATCTCAATATTCACATTCCATGAAATACACAACGCGCAAAATATGCGATACCTGCCTGACTTCATCATATTTTCAATCACCTCTGGATACAATTCATATTACAAAATTCGTATGTTACATAGATTAACCATTTTTTCAATCTTTGGCTTCACGCGACGCGATTTGGACTTGAGCTTGCGGAGTTCGCATTTTTACTTGATACGCCGAATTGGCGATGCATCGCGCAGTTATGATATGGATTTTACTTTTTACAGTGCGTTAGGATTAATCGGGAAGGGCGGTTAAATTGGCTGACAAAGCGGAATACGTTCGAGACATGTTCGCTTCCGTCGCTTCGCGATATGATCTTTTAAATAGCATTCTTAGTTTTCGGCGTCACAAGGTTTGGCGCAGGGTTGCAGTACGTGATGCTAACCTTCATCCCGGGGATATTGCATTGGACGTGTGTACAGGCACAGGCGATTTCGCCATGGATCTGCGCAATGCAGTTGGCGAAACGGGAACGGTGGCGGGTATCGATTTTTGCTTGCCAATGCTGGAGATAGGCGCACGGAAAATAGTGCAAAAGAGACACTCAAACATGTGCATGATACTGGGAGACGCCTTGCATCTCCCATTTGCGGATAACAGCTTTGATTGCGTTACGGTGGGTTTTGGAATACGCAACGTTTCCGACATAAGAATGGCGTTTCAGGAAATGGCGCGTGTTGCCAAACCCGGCGGGCGTGTCGCCTGTTTGGAATTCACACCCCCATCGCGTGGATTTTGGAAACCCTTCATCCTTCTATACGAGCGACGCATCCTTCCAATGATTGGGGGTGCGTTAAGCAATCGCGAAGCGTATACCTACCTGCAGAATTCCATAGGCGCATTTGAGACCCCCAAGCAGTTGGCTGAGATCATGGATTCAGCCGGTTTGAATAATATTACGGTGAAGGGGATGAATTTTGGCAGCGTATGCCTGCATATCGGAATCAAATCATGACACACATTCCTAATATCACGAACATCACACAGATCACCGCTTTTCTAGATTTGATACGCCCCGATATGGAGAGAATAGAATCGCGCATATCGGAGGAGATAACTTCCGAAGTTCGCCAAATATCATCCTTGGCCGGTCGCGCATTGAAAGCCGGCGGCAAAAGAATCCGCCCCGCAATGGTGGCGCTTTCCGCAAAGGCGGTAACTGATAAACCCGACGTACACCGCTTGGAGAAGGTGGGGACGGCGGCAGAACTGGTCCATATGGCGACGCTTGTGCATGATGACGTTGTGGATAACACCACTACCCGACGAGGCTTGGCCACCGCGAATGCAGTGTTTGGGAATGGAGTCTCCGTACTGTCGGGTGATTTCCTACTCGCACGAGCCATGTGCCTACTGGTGCAGGATAACGACATCCGCATCATCCGAGCCATGACGGAGATCACCGTGGAGATGAGCGAGGGTGAGGTGCTGGAGATTCTTTCCACTGGCGACCCTTACCTCCCATCGGAACGTTATTTTGAGATTCTTCGCAAAAAGACCGCTGTGTTTGTGGAGGGATGTTGTCGTTGCGGAGCTATCGTCGGAGGCGCCGACACGATGATCGAGGCGGCTTTGGCTGAGTTCGGGCATCATCTGGGCATGTCATTCCAAATAGCTGACGACATGCTAGACTACACCGGCGATCCGGATATGACCGGTAAGGCGATCGGCAGCGACCTTCGGGATGGCAGGGCCACATTGCCATTCCTACTGGCGATGCATGACGCGGATTCAGCGGATCGCCGCCTATTCCTGCAGGCTTTCGGGGTGGGTTCGTGCGATGATAACACCATCGTAAATGTGGTAAACGCCATGAGAAGATACAATGTATTTGATCGCACGCGATCCGTCGCTCTCATGCACCGAGAACAGGCCGAATCGGCTCTGATGCAACTCCCTCCTTCCCTTGCCAGAGAAGCTTTGATGCAGTTAACGGATTACGTTGTGCATCGTGATTGTTGACAGCTTTCTCATCGGCGACTGAAAATCATCGAGGCTATAAACAAATGAAAACCTATGTGTTCGACATGGACGGCGTTCTATTTCGCATGGATGACCCATTGCCAGGAGCGGCGGAAACCATAACGCTTCTCCGTAATAAGGGGGGCAATATATATTTTCTCACCAATAACTCCTCGAAAAGCCGAAAGGAATACCAGGAAAAGCTTGCTCGGTTTGACATTCACGCTGAGTTGAATGAGATCATAACCTCCGCATGGGCTACGGGAAGATATTTCCTGGAACGGAACGAAATCGGCAAGCGCGTTTATGTGGTTGGCGAGGGAGGGCTTAGGGAGGAACTCTCGGCGGTGGGAATGAGAGTAACGCCTTTCCGAAAGGACACGCATTTTGATTACGTTGTGGTTGGATGGGATCGACAGTTCACCTATCAGAAGATGGCTGAAGCGCATCGCGCCATAAGTGACGGAGCCATATTTATCGCAACAAACCAGGATAGCACCTACCCCGATTCCGATGGGCGGACTTTACCCGGCGGCGGGGCGATCGTCGCAGCCATAGAAACCTGCTCCGGAATCAAACCGCGCACCATTGGCAAGCCTGAACCATACACTTTGGAATTGATCCTCAGGCTATCGAACACCCCGCCGTGCGACTGCATGATTATTGGGGATCGGCTGGATACGGACATCGCCATAGGCAAAAAAGTTGGGGTGAGGACCGGAATGACATTAACCGGCGTCAGTTCCAAGACTGATATTGACAACGCTCCGGCGGACATGCATCCCGATCGTATATGGGACGATCTACGAGAATTCGCCGATGAACTCACCAAATAAATTGTAAGAGGTTCGCACATGACGATCGCATATTTTGATTGTTTTTCAGGCATATCAGGAGATATGACGCTTGGCGCATTAATCGCTTGCGGAGTTAAGCCGGATGCATTAATTTCCGAATTGGGCAAGCTAAGACTGTCGGGTTGGAGCATGCAGACGAAACCGGTTCAAAAAAACGGTATCGGCGCAGTGAGCGTCACCATCAAGTTGGCTGGACCGCCAAAGCATGGCAGACATCTCCCCGAGATAGAGGGGATCATCTCCCAATCCGAACTGAGCGATGGGGTTAAGTCCCGATCCCTCCAAGTGTTTCGCAGGTTGGCGGTCGCAGAAGCGAACGTGCATCAAACCACGTCCGATAAAATCCATTTCCATGAAGTGGGCGCCATCGACGCCATTATGGATATCGTGGGATCCTGCATCGCATTGGAAATGCTCGGGGTGGATGAAATTCGATCGTCCGCCTTGCCGATGGGGCGAGGGTTCATTGAATGCGCTCACGGCGTTATTCCGCTTCCCGCCCCCGCAGTGCTGGAGTTGGTCCAAGGATTCCCCGTCATTTACCAGGATGTGGAGGGGGAATTGGTGACTCCAACAGGAGCCGCGCTGATAACCACCTTGGCGCAGCCCACAGTCGGATACGGTGAATTCCACGCTCGACAAACAGGATACGGTGCAGGCAAAAGGGATTTCTCTGACCGTCCCAACCTTTTGAGGGTGACGTTAGGCGAATCCGTACAGGAGAAATTGCCCACCGATAAGGTCGCCTTACTGGAGACGAACATAGACGATCTTTCCCCCCAATTTTATGCGCCACTGATGGAACGCCTTTTCGAAGCGGGAGCGCTTGATGTATTTCTGACATCCATTCAAATGAAAAAGAATCGACCTGGTGTTCTGTTGAATGTCATCTGCCCCCCGGCTTTGGAGGAGAGTTGCGCAAGAATCATATTCGAGGAGAGCAGCGCCATCGGCATTCGACACACGCTCTCGGATCGATTTTGCCTCAAACGGGATATTAGAAATGTCTCAACTCCCTGGGGGGATGTTCGGATTAAGATTGCCTATCAGGGTGAGAAGTCACTGAACGTCATGCCGGAATTCGAAGATGTGAGAAGAATCGCCAAGGATACCGGCATACCCGTGAAGATAGTGCATGAAACCGCGCTGCGTCGATATCGAGAGTCGGCGAACACGGAATGATTTACGTATCTTAAGTACCGGATATACTCGTGAAATTCAGATAAGAAGGATGGTTTTCATGCAGGTTCGGTGTTCCTTACCTGCAATGAAAGAGACATCTGGCATCATTATCTCAACTTTGAGCAAAGGCGTATGTTATCTCCCGACAATATTGCGTATATAAGGTTAAGTTCGTGTAACATGCATAGTTCAAAAGGTGCTAAAATATTTAATCATAACTATTTAACATGCTAATCATTTATTGCCGGCATATCCGAGATACGCTGGATAGAGAAGGAGCGCAAAGTGTTTTCTCGCTTGCGAGAAGACTTTCAAACAATTTTCAATCGTGATCCGGCTGCACGCAACATCTGGGTGATTCTAACCTATCCTGGTTGGCAAGCCCTTTTGATGCATCGGATGGCGCATAAGTTATGGAACACGCATATGCCCCCGAGGGAGTTTTGGAAATATCTCGCTCGTTGTCTTTCTCAGTTCAGCCGATTCCTGACAGGAATTGAAATCCATCCTGGTGCGAAAATTGGGCGGAGATTTTTTATCGATCACGGCACAGGTGTGGTAATCGGAGAAACCGCCGAGATAGGCGATGATGTTTTGATGTATCACGAAGTGACTCTTGGAGGCACGAGCCTCGAAAAGATCAAGCGACATCCTACGATTGGAAATAATGTGCTTATCGGTATGGGGGCGAAGATCGTCGGGGCTATTAACATAGGCGACAACTGTAAAATCGGTGCGAACGCGGTGGTGAACAAGGATATTCCCGACAATTGCACCGTTGTCGGAATACCGGGAAGAATAGTAGCGCGTAATGGACATAGAGTAGTATCCGATGCTATTGTCATGGATAACACGATAAATAAGGTGGATCCTCAGGACGAAGTGATCAGGGAGCTCCGACAGAGGGTGGAATTGCTCGAACAACAGATTGAGAAATTGGAACAACACACCCATCCTTTTGATGATCCCGACGTCTTTCATCCTGAAACCGATTCCAGATAAGTGAAGCCCCTTCCGTTTAAGGGCGTGATCGGAAACAGTTTTTCTTCAAGCGGAGAAAGTGAATCAATACGTGAGGGCTAGGAAATCGAGTTCGTATAAATGGTCGGCTGTCACTTTTGGATTGTTATTCATTCTAGGGGTCTTGACGCTCGCAGCGTTTCAACAGCAGCCAAGCAACACACTTCCGGATGGGACCATTATCGGGGGAATTGATATTGGCGGCAAGACTTTGGATGAGGCAATGGAATTGCTCAAACCTTGGCGCACTCTGCAAATCTCATCACTGCTTACTCTCACTGTGAGACTATCTCCGACGCACGAAATGAACTGGCAACCCACATTGTCGGATGTGGGACTGGATATAGACCTGAACTCCATGCTGACAAACGCCTTGTCCGAATCTAACAAACAGGGATTGGGAGCTAAAATAGTAGCGGTTGTCTCCCATCCAACGCCATTTAGTATCCCTATAGTCTGGACATTTAACGAACAGAAGTGCCTTCACTATCTAAAGACTCGGATACTTCCCCATGTGCAAATGGCAAGCAGAAACGCGAGATTCATTCCGGATGGCGAGAGATTCAAAATCATACCGGATAAGTACGGCAGAACTCTAAACTTAAACACCGCCGTCGAACTCATACGACACTCACAGGATGCGACTGCACACGAATCGCTCGAGCTTCCGCTCACGATCACGCAACCCCATATCACTTCCAAGGATCTGCCCGATGATCTCACTGAGCTAGGTCATTACTCCACGCATTATTATGAACCTGGCAACCGAGGAGATAACATACTGATTGCATGTAGCAAGATAAACGGAACCTTGTTGGAACCGGGGGAAGTCTTCTCTTACAACAATGTTGTGGGACCGAGGGATCAGGAGGCGGGTTTCCGCATCGCTCCAGTCATCATTCGAGGCAAACTGCTACCCGGCATGGGGGGAGGCGTATGTCAGGTCTCCAGCACCTTGTATAATGCGGCGTTATTAAGCAATCTGCAGATCGTGGAGCGCGTTCATCACGCATTCCCAGTCCATTATCTGCCCGCAGGACGCGACGCCACCGTATCCTACGGTTCCATCGATTTGAAATTCAAGAACACCACAAAAAATCCGCTTCTCATTTGCGCAAGCGGCGCGGGTGGCAGAGTGACGATGAGAATATACGGGCGCAAACAGCCAGGAATGACTGTGAAGATAGATCGAACCCAGGTTTCCTCATGGAAGCCCCCTTTGGAAATCGTGCATTCCACCTCTCTTCCTCCCAACAAGACCAAGGTGGTCGATGAGGGCAAATACGGCCATCGGGTCACGGTTATTCGATATATTTACGAGTACGGCAAACTCGTAAGCAAACAAATCGTATCTCGGGATTATTATCAAGCCTTCCCGCGTATCGTGGATGTTGGGATTGCTTCGCAACCGGATAAGAAGGCCATCACTCTTACCAATTCCCCGCTAAATCCTGTTCATTAATCGCTGCAAAAAGCGGAAGGCCTCAGAGCCTTCCGCTTTTACAAATGCAACGCAACATCGACTTAAACTAGGATGTGGCAGGGCGAAACCAAGCACGTTGTTTGGAACCCTTATACGCCGCCTCCATCACACTTACCCGCGTTGCCGCTTCATGCGGAGTGACAAGCGTGGTTACATCCTTGCCCGACACAGCGTCCAGAAACTGAGCAATCGGCTCAGGCAAGCCCGGAGGAAGATCAGTCCATGGCGCCTGACCGGCGGCGTTTGGCACTTTGGGACAGTTATAATAGAGTTCCCCTTTGAAGATC
Source organism: Chthonomonadales bacterium (assembly GCA_027459625.1). Taxonomy (GTDB): domain Bacteria; phylum Armatimonadota; class Chthonomonadetes; order Chthonomonadales; family CAJBBX01; genus DTKV01. Next base: position 31,697 of record DAIDHP010000029.1, on the reverse strand, counting down.
ACGGCATGCGCCTCCGTGCCGCTAATCAGCAAGGAAACGGGGTTGTCGATATCCACCCACGCTGCGGCGAGAGTTCCGATCACCTCGTTTTTGAAGTTAAGAAGCGCCTCCCCCGTCTCATCGCAATCACCATAACGATGAGTAACCGCCTTGATATCGGCTGTCACCATGGAGACATCCCCTATCAACCACATCATCAAGTCGAGAGAGTGCGTACCCATGTCCCCGAAAGCTCCCACGCCCGCAATCTTTGGATCAGCCATCCAGCGATATTCACCGTCAAACCATCCCCCTAGGGAACCATTATGCGTGTTCGATCCGCGGATGCGTGTGATTTTCCCGAAATTCCCCTTGTCCACCTGATCCTTTAGAAATATGTGCTTGGGATCGCAGCGCATAAAATAGCCGGTGGTGAATTTCACCTTGGCGTCCTCCATTGCTTTCGCCATCTCAAAAGCCTCCTTGGCGTTTACTCCCAAGGGTTTTTCGGCGAAGATATCCTTTCCGGCGTGCGCGGCAGCCAGGATGAGTTCCTTGTGTCTGTTCGTTTCGGAGCAGATTACCACCCCTTTGACGGATGGATCCTTCCAAATCACGTTCAAATCGGTAACAGGTTTGCTTTTCAGTTGATTTGCATATCGCTCCGCCCTTGACGCGTCGTGGTCCCACACATACTTCACTTCCACATCATCGCGACTTGCCAGATAACCTGCGTAGCTTGGTGTGTGAATGTGAGCGCACCCCACCAAGGCGACGATTATCTTTTGTTCATCGTCCGCAGTCTTTCCGACAAGCGTGGCGGAACTGAACGCCGCAGTGGCGGTCGCCAAGCCTGCGGCTTTGATGAAATCCCTGCGGTTGATTTGCTGTTCGAAATCCATAAGTTTCATTGTCATGCTAACTGATTTATTCCCTTTCAAATAAGCGTTTATTGACCCAACTCACTATATACATTATGAAACCAATCCGCAATAAAAATCTTATCCACAGGTTGAGTTTCCAAGTTCGTTTTCAAATCAAGCAAATCCTTGTCGCTCGGTCATATCCTGGTAAGCTCATGAAGGAAAGCGAGAATGTCTTGAAGAATGCGCTTATCCTCATTCCAATATATAATCCCTTCAACTTCTTTTACGATATCTCACATGATAATGAATCATATCAATAAAGGGGGATTCTGTTTCTCATGAACGTTATTATCTCATGAATAGTCGGCGCATCGCTTATATCGACGCACATTTTTATATAAAACTTAAGTTAGTGCTGTTCTTTCTTCACCCTTGATGTACCCTAATTCCGATGACACAAAAAGGAGCCCGTCCCAATTAATGGACGAGCCCAAGGTTGTTGTCTCTCTTCTCAACAAAAAACTATTCGGATATGCTTCGTGGCCTATCCTCGAAATCCTCCATCTGCCAGTTATCGCAATCCAAACGCATGCAGTGCATCATCTTCCTCACCGTATCATTCTGCATCTCAACCGTCGCAACCCTTGAAAATCGACAGGAGATGCATAGTGCGGGTTCTATCAAACGAACGATCTTCAAGCGAGTGTTTTCTTCGTGTTGCATAACCCCTTCCTCTCCTTGTGATCGCCGATCCGTGCGTATCCGGCATGGCTTGATGCACGCCGCAAATCCGTTTGGTATTCTTTGAATTTCCGTCTCATCCTATTCATTCCACATTGTTAACGAAATATACCGATTTTTTTCTTCATACTGAAAAATGCTAACAACACGGATTTGGGTTTCCATGAAAATAGCGCTTCACGAAAGAGAGGGATGAAAACAGAGGCTATCGGTTGACACTTTCCAAGCTCCTATGGTAATTTAGGTTTTAACAGAACGTCTCACTCATCCCTCACCCCTGTCGGGAGGTTCTTTAATCATACGGGAGTAATAATTACCCAATGCCAGACGAGATTATATTAACGGTAAGCAGTTACAAGAAACTACAGGCGGATGTGGAAATCCTAAAAACAGTCAAACGAGCTGAAATCACCGAGGCGCTCCGCAAAGCAAGAGCGTACGGGGATCTATCCGAGAATTTCGAATACCATGCCGCCCGCCGAGAACAGGGTATTTTGAACGGTCGTATAGCCGAGTTGGAAAGAACCCTTGAGATCGCCAGAGTCGTGCCGGATGAGACCATAAACGGGGAAGGAATCGGGCTGGGTTCGGTTGTGTTGGTGAAGGAGGATGGCGAGGACGAGGAGTGGGAATTTACGATCGTGGATGCGATTCAAGCGGATCCATCCAAGGATTTGATTTCCGCGCAATCCCCGGTAGCCAAGGCGATGATGGGCAAGAAAGCGGGCGATAAAGTTACTGCTCGCACCCCTGCGGGCGAGGTCGACTACGAGATCTTATGCGTTAAATAATCCGGGCGGTTGTATCCGTCCCGGATTATCCATAGTCACCATGTACCTGCGGAGTGCGCATTAGGTGTGCAGTGTGTTTTGTTTGGACTGTTCCGCAAGCGCCCGTAAAATCACTCGAACGGGAATCCTTCCGGTGTAAACTCCATTCTCCTCGACCAACGCGTCGTGATGGCTCCGATTAATGGGTCTGAGCGCCATTTTTTGCGCCACGCTTTCGATGCATTCGCTCTTATCCACAATCATCGGCTTTCGATCCAAGGCTTTTAGAAGAACTTCGGAGGCATCGGTTTTATCTCCATCGTAATGTCTCATGACATCCTCCCTCATGAGAAGCCCCTCGATACGCCCCTCATTCAGGAGTACGACGCTCTCTAAATCGGGATTTTTCTGTATCTTGTTCAGGATCTGCTCGGATGGCGTATCCAAGGTGAAGGTGACTCCATTTAACTTGATATCGGAAATCTCAAATGAAAATGAGCTTTTGCGACGATTGATCGTTTCGCGCCTCATAGATACATACTCTCTCATTTCTCGGCGCACTCCCTTGAATCCGTCATTGGGCTTGCCAAGCAGGTACCCTTGAACCAACGTAACCCCTTGATCCATGACGCAATCCAACTCATCGCGGGTCTCGACGCCTTCCGCGATGACCTGTGCGCCGATTCGCTCCGAAAAATCGACCACGGATCGCAACAATGACTGCCTAGCACCGTTGTTTTCAATCGAGCGTATCATCGCGCGATCAATTTTGACAAACTCGGGAAGCATATCGGCGATGCTGCGCAAACTGCTATAGCCCTCGCCTGCGTCATCTATGGCGATTTTGAAGCCTTGCTCACGCAGCCTTTCGATATCGTGCAACAGCTTGGGATAATCCCCCACCGTTTGCCGTTCGGTAATCTCTATAACCACACGGCTTGGTGATATCCCTCTGCTCTCCGCTTGCTCCTTCAGGGATCTTTCGGCAACTTCAAAGTATGAAAGCCCTTCCGCATCCATATTGATAAATAGGTGGTCTCTCACACCGGCTTTCTGCGCCTCCTCAAAACATTTCTCCTGACAGGCTATGTCAAGCCATGAGACCAACCTTGCACGATCCGCCGCCTGATAATAGAGCCCGGGACGGTTCATATTCCCATCCTGAGGCATGCGGACAAGGGCCTCATATCCGTACACCTTAGGCTCTTTCAGACTTGTGATCGGTTGGAACTGAATACGGAACTTTCTTTGGACGATTGTTTCCAGAAGCTGGTTTAAATTGGCGATGTTTTGCTGTAAATATTCCACCGATCCAACTCGTTGCAGAGGTAAAACCGCTGGGATTTGGTCCAAATCCGTAATCGACGCCAAGCCGCATACATCCTCCAACGCCCGTTGAAACAGCTTCAACAACGCGTTTACTTGCATGGCGTCAAAAGGTATCCCGCTTTTGGGTGTGAGGATTATGGAAAACAGTTTGCGCTGATGCGGGATAATCCGCACTTCACTCGGCTCCGGAACAACGGACTTAAACGCGTTACGCATCATTTCCGAGGAACGAAAAGCGGAAAATGTAGCAGCTGGAAAACGCACCATCAACACAAGCGATTCCGGAGCCATCGTTTCAAAAAGAGTGTTTACAGCCCCTGGGTCTTCGTTAAAGGATAAATGCGGGAAGGAACCATTGATGCGATTAAGAGAAATATCCCCATCGCCATCCGGTCTCGGTAATACCGACATATCTCACTCCGATGGAGGCGAATGGCATATGCCTTTTCTGAAAAAGCGCTTGCGAAAAGGATATGCGCATCACCTTGAAACTTTCATTGATGCAAAGATTATCGGTATAAGTCAGGCGTTTCTGGATTCACGTCTCGAATTAATAGACTGCTTATGAGAATAATTGCTCGATGAACGCGCCCAAACCTCCCTCCGTCTCCGGAGGCGCGATACGATCCGCCACGTCCTTGACGGCTGCGCGAGCTTTATACATCGCGACACCCATCCCTGCCCACTGAATCATAGGCAAATCGTTCCCCCCGTCCCCGAACGCGATCACCTCTTCGCGCACCACACCAAGGCGATTAGCCAGATATTCCAAAGCACTGGCTTTCGTGGCGACGGGGTTCATAAATTCAAGATATTCCGGATTGCTTTTGGTGATATAGAGACGATCCCCGTATTTCTCCCTGAACTGCGACAGCAATCTGTTTGTCTCCTCCGGGGAGTTGATTAAAATCAGCTTGGTGGGCGAGGAACCATACAAGGATTCGAAATCCGGCGGAATCTCATACGGTGAATTTGTTTGATCGAGGTAGAGTTTAGCCCATGGATTCATTTCCCGGATGTACAGATGGCCATTCAAATAGTAATTCAAGTGATATCCGTTTTCAATGCAAAAACGCGTTATCTCTTCGGCGTATGACGCAGGCATCGTTATATGACGCCAGATCTCGTTGGTAACCAGATCCTTCACCATCGCCCCATTGTAAGAAATGATGGGCTCTTTCAAGCCCAACTCATCCGCAAACCGCACCGTAGCTTCATGCATACGCCCGGAGGCGATCACACATCGAACGCCTCTATTTTGAAGCAAGCGAATCCCAGCTTTGTTTCTGGAAGGAATGCGATGATGCTCGTCTAGAAGCGTGCCATCAAGATCAATTGCGGCTAGCTTCCAAGTATGTTGAGGGTTATCGATCATGTTTTTCTTTCAATTGGAGTTTATTTAAGAGTTCTGTCGGACTGGTTTCACCGGGTGGAAATGGCAATGGTGATTTGGACGACACTCCATCGGGGCATTCATATATTTCCAGACGGCTCTCCTTGCCTGGCAACTCCGGGCTTTTCCATGCAATCCTCCACGGTTTTTTTGGATTATCGAGTATGTGGAGGATGGTGGGATCCACACTTTTGTCGTCACTGAATTCGCTGCCCACCGCTATGTAATGATAAACACCATCAAGAATGTCATGCAGCAATACGCACCGATGTTCCAATGAGGTGCGATCAAGGTTCGGCGGTGTTTCCGGCAAAGCCTGAACCTGCCATGTTTTTGCGGGTATGCCGGCGTAATGAAGAAGATACCATCGCGCGGCGGATGCGTATGCCGGAGCCAAAACAGAATAACCTGGCCGCCAGTGCGACGCGATATACTTCGCAGCCAAAGACCATCTAGGCTCTCTCGCTCTGACACCCAACCCAGATATCTCCGCCTTTCCGAGTTTGACATATCCTAAGATGCAAAACAACGCAATCATCACCACCCCTAGGGGCTTGTTAAGTCGCAGAAGCGAGACAAAGAAATATCCTCCAAGCAAGGACATCAACGGAATGGCATGGGCGAGGTATTCCGGACCGATGATATGCGAGCGATGCGCCGTGAAAAGCACGAGAGCAGTGAAGGTGAATAACGCCAGCAGTCTACGGTTCGCCTTGCCCGCCAGCACAATCCATAAGGTTGTCGCTAACCCGGCGGCGTAGAGAAGGAAGAATATCTTGAAATCCACCCAGTACCAATAGGCGTACGCCCATTTGGGAGCGCGCTGATAGTGAACCCCGGCTATCACCACCGGCCAGACATCGTGCGCCATGCGGACATAGTGCATCAGCATCACAAAGGAATCACCCATTAACCCTGCAGCCCAGAAAACCCATGATATCACCAAAAACACCCCGATGGCTCCCGCCCCCCACAATATCGCCTTCCTCCATGATAACAAGCTTGGCCAGTCAATTTTCGCGGTCCGTCGCTTGATTGCATCCGCACAAATGATAACAACGGGAACAAGCCCCAAAGCGAGAATGCACGGGAAAAAGTATTCCGAGGTCACAAACATCATCCCAATGGCGGCGCCCGTTAAGATAACCCAAGCATACCTTCCGCTATGGTAGATCAGGAGAAGCGAGTAGACCATCAACAACATCCAAAGGATGATAAACGCCCAAGGCAGCATATGCGTAAAGGCCCGCACACATGCGGGAGCCCACATAACCATAAGGGCGCACGCAAAGGAAACCAGCTTGGCCGGTAAGATGTCGCGCAACAATTGAGCTTTAAGTGTTAAATTTGACTCTTCTTGCGTGCGCGGAGTGAAAAGGAGCAAGCCGCAAAGGTATATGATACACACCGAAAGTCCGCCGGAGATCATTGCGGGGGATCTGAAAACGCGGTCCGAGACGCCGAATTTCGTTGTTAGCTCAATGAGGTCCGGAACAAACGGGGCGTGAAAATGGCGAAGACGCATCAACCTGGCGGGGTCTTTCGGATCAGGAGTGTCCCATCTATTAACCTGAAATCCATAATGCGACGCTCCTGCGTAATCCGCTTCATCCAGCCATAAATCCCCTTGAGCGTAAGGAAGAACTGTTTTAATTGTCCATAGGAAAAGTATCGTTATCAGGAGGATATCAAGTGCGGCGCCGAGGTTTTTAATCTTTCTATGGGTATTGGATTGAGTGTCTTTATTAATCTTGGACGAATTATCTTGGTTTTGTTGAAATTCGGATTTCATATTTATCGGTCATTTCCGCCCCACCAACCATCCCCCCTGAAAAGGCATACCTGCACATTCGAGCACCGTATCAAAGGAACCGTGCGATTATCTCTTGAGGTGTATATTGGCGAACCGGAATCGGTATTTATTCAGGGATTTATGGACTTCAGCGGATGAATAGTATTTTACGTCCACCTTCACTGAGGAACCCACACCGTTTTGGATCTGCAGTGTCGAAACATATTTCGCAAATGCGCCTTGTCGCTGCACGGTGAAACTCAACGGGACCAAGCCCGCCCCTGATGCTATCACCATGCCGTCACCCACCAATCCGGGTGCAAAGGATTTTTCCCATACGGTGGCGCGTACCACGGAGATCGCACGATCCCCTAGCAGGGATGTTGACGATCCGAAAGCGACACTTGTCAATTGTGCGGCGGAAGTTTTACCATGATAAAGATACTTGGAGGGGAATGTCTGATCATACTTCACCACGCCTATGTTTTTCCAGACACAGGACGGAGAAGGATTTCCCTCCCGGAACTCAAGCATAATGGTGTGTATTTTATCCACCGCTTTAGGGGAAATCCGCAATAGAGCGGGGCGTAGAATCGTAGGCTCTATGAATTGCGGATCCCCGGTGCCGGGATAGGTATACGCGCGTAATTCCTTGATATAAACACGCACGTTTTTCAATTTGGCGCATGGTTTCCCGTTTTTGTTCGTAACCTTGAAGGTGAATCCAACGGACATTTCACCGTTACGCCGAGGAATCAATGTGACTTTCCGAAGGGTGACGATCAAACCTCCCTGACTCTGGGTTTGATTCAGTGTGATCTCTCTCACTTGCGCTCGCACCGAGGCGAATGTGAAAAGAAAGGCGCACATTAACATAGAGATATGAATCGGCTTTAATCGCTTCATGCCGCGGATTTCTGGGATTCAAGAAATCGCCCTTGTGCATCGCGGACGGGCGACTGCCTGAGGCTCCTTCCTCGTGATCGTCTATATCAATTCGGAGGCGGTAATAATGCTCTGTGCGATATCGCGCATTTTCTTGTTTTGATTGCGGGCTTGGAAATGAATCCTCTTGAAGGCTTCATCCTCCTTCAAACCATGTCGGTCCATTAGAATGCCCTTGGCGCGCTCGATGAGTTTACGCGTCTCCAGAGCCTCCTTCAGATCCATGATCTCCTGACTTTGCGCGGCCAGTTGGCGGAACCGTTTAACCGCCACCTCCAGAGCAGGCTGCAGGTCCTCCTTGCGGAACGGCTTCATTAAATACGCCAAGGCGCCCGCCTCGCCTGCCTGCTCCACCAGCGTATCCTCACTGTATGCCGTCAGAAACAAGATGGCGCAAGGCTCCTCGCCAATAATAATCCGTGCAGCCTCGATGCCATCCATTTCCGGCATTCGGATATCCATGATAATGGCGTCAGGCTTATGTATACGCGCCGCTTCCACCGCTTGCACACCGTTTTCAGCTTCCGCTACGACTTGATGTCCGAGTTTCTCCAATCGTGCGCGCAAAATTGTTCGAGTTAAGGCTTCGTCTTCAGCGATTAATACGCGTAAAGCATCCATCTACCCACTCCGTTTTCTCTATGATTTAATCAACGCGGTATTTGCAAAAACCATCCAAAACAGCATAGCCCCTCTTCGCATTCTCTATTGGGCGAAGCTCTATTTTGAATGCACTGCAATATTATCGTAATCCGTCTGAACTGTCAAGCAAAAGTCCCGAATGCAAGATAGCGATCGTGCGTTCATTCCCAAACGATATTCTCGGTAAATTGATTCGTCTCATTCACCAAAATTATCTTCGGGGTAATAGGCTCGTCGGATAACGCAAACGCCGCGATGATCACTTTATCTCCGGGATTAACCAAGCGCGCGGCTGCGCCGTTCACGCAGATTGTGCCGCTATGCGCCGGAGCCTCCAAAACATAGGTTTCAAATCGCGCTCCCGTATCCACGTTCCATACATGAACCAACTCCCCTCTCGAAAGGTCCACACGCTTTATCAGATCGACATCAATGGAGATGCTACCGTTGTAATTCACGTCAGCTTCCGTAACGATCGCTCGATGAATCTTACTTTTCAAATAGTTATTGAGTCGCATGGCGTTCTCCGATTAATTCACAAATTCATTAAATGCGGGCAGAGTCATCGTATCGCCCCGCATCCGCAAAAGAAGTCTGTAAGTTCATCGTTTTTCACATCATTTCCAGCCTATATTTTACCTCTGTTTTCACAAGGTTACACGGTAAATGCAGGATGATACGCGCCAAACCAAAAAATGATTGGAACAAAAAAGGACGCGGGAGTTCCCACGAAAATGCGGAAGGAACACCCAAACGTCCTCTGTTACCAACACATGCATCCTCTGATACAGGCAAACCCGTGACAGGATACACTTTATCGTTTGCTGAACTGAAAACCGCGTCTCGCACGCTTGCGACCGTACTTCTTTCGCTCTTTCACACGCGGATCGCGAGTGAGAAATCCAAGCTTCCGAAGAACAGGGCGCAGATCGGGGCTTGCTTCCAATAGCGCCTTGCTGATGCCGTGACGGATTGCTCCCGCCTGGCCGCTGATTCCCCCGCCCTTGCACCTAGCGAAAACATCATATCTGCCCATTGTCTCCGTCACCTCGAAGGGTTGCTCCACCAAGCGTTTCAGCACGAGCCGACCAAGATACTTATCAGCCGGTCGGTCGTTGATGGTTACATTCCCTTCACCCGGTGATATCCAAACACGCGCGATTGCGTTTTTTCTTTTCCCAGTTCCGTAGTATCGCGTTGCAGGGAGCATGTTCACTCTCCTTGTTTCATTGTAAGTCCGGTCCACTCCACAGGCTTTTGCGCCTCATGAGGATGATCGGGACCGGCGTATACTTTTAATTTCTTAATCATTGCATCGCCTAGGCGATTATGAGGCAGCATTCCCCGAATGACTCTTCTCAAAGCCTCTTCGGGCTTTCTGGCTAGTTCATCCCCTCGGGTTATCCATTTCAAAGCTCCAGGCCAACCTGAATGGCGATAAACATTTTCGGACGCCTTGTTTCCGGTAAGATTCACTTTGGCTGCGTTAATGACGATCACGAAATCGCCCGTATCCAAGTGAGGGGAGAAGGTGGGCCTATGCTTGCCGCGCAGTATCTTCGCTACATCCACCGCGACACGTCCCATGGATCGGTCCGCAGCGTCCACTATGTACCAACTACGTACTATTTGATCTTTCTTTACGGTAAAGGTTTTCATCTAAATCTCCAATGTCGTTCGAGGCGTGACATCCTCAATATTTCACTTTAACCAAGCAGAGACCATACGCGGGTGCGCAGGGGCCTGCGCAACGTCTGTCCTTGCAAGCGGTGATCCTCTCGATATCCTCGGGAGTGCGTTTCCCAGCACCGACTTCCAATAAAGCCCCAACCAAATTGCGCACCATTCCGTGAAGGAATCCGTTCGCCTCGATATGGACTATAACAAACTCATGCACTCGGCGGATATGAAATTGGCGCACCGTTCTTACGGTTCCGTTGGCTTCCTTAATCGAATTCGCCCAGGAGCTAAAATCGTGCGTCCCAATGATCGAATTCTCAACTTCACGCATGGACCCAATATCCAACGGACTGGCGCAATGCAGCGCGTATCTTCGCCATACGGCGGTTGGTTCCGGGCGGTTGAGTATCAAATACAAATACGTTCTCGACACGGCGCTGAAACGAGCGTGAAATCGTTCATCCGTCTCTTCGGCTGACAGCACTCTCACATCAGGCTTCAAAACGCTGTTCATTGCAAAAGAGATTCTTTCCTTGGGTATGCTTGTATCGGATTTGAAACTTATCACCTGTCCGATGGCATGCACCCCGCTGTCCGTTCTTCCCGCCCCATGCACTCGCACCATATCTTTAGTGAGCCTGAAAAGTGCCTCCTCCAAATCACCCTGCACGGTGCGCTGATTCAATTGAAGCTGAAACCCCGCAAAATCCGTTCCGTCGTATTCAACCGTGGCTCGATAATTACGCATTTTTATATTTTGCGGAAGAAATACTCTAGCGTTTCTTTTTAAACAGACCGCGCTGCGTCTTAATAACAGGCGCACTCTCCGCGGCGATTGGAGCGATATCCTCGCCCTCAACCAATTCAAGCAGAACCATTGGCGCCCCATCGCCACGCCGTGCGCCAAGTTTCACTATACGGGTGTACCCGCCCGGACGGTTCTTGTATCGCGGTGCGATAACGTTGAAAAGCCTCGCAGGAACATAGTCAGGATTTGCGGTCAATTTTCCGTTTTCAGAGTTTATGGCGAACGCGGACACATTGGCGTCAACATAGCGCCGAACCTGTCGTCTAGCGTTAATATCATTTTTCTTAGCGGTTGTGATAAGTTTCTCCGCTATGGGTTTTACATCCTTTGCGCGTGTTTCGGTTGTGATGATCTTATCGTATGCGAACAGAGAACGAACCAGCCCTTTGAGAAGAGCGCGTCGCTGATCGCTTGGCAAACCGAATTTGCGTCCCGCTACGCGGTGTCGCATGGCACTATCCTTTCTCTACCTAGGCAATTAATTGTCAAACAACCCTGCGTATTCAAACTGAAATCCTAACTAGCACATTGATGTTTGACGAATGATACAGTCACCTACGCTGACTACTCGTTATCATTCGATACGGATCCGGATGAAGCTCTGCCTCGTTTCGATTTCCGAAGTTCCGGGGTGGGCTCGTCACTTCCCTCTGGCTTGTTCGGATTCTCCTCATGCTCAGGTGGAGTGATGGTCTCGGAAGTTAAAGCTCTGCCTCGTCTCGCTTTCCGAGGTTCCGGGGTGGGCTCGTCACTTCCCTCAGGCTTGTCCGTATTCTCCTCTTCCTCCGATTGAGTGATAGGCTCGGATACGGTTTCAGCCTCGACTTCACTTACATCCGTCGGAACAATCTCCTCCTCGTCGTTTTCCGATCCGGAACTGCCTCCATCCTCCATCTCCTCGGGGTTGATTGCGATGACGTTTCCGCCTTTGAGTTCCACCTCCAATTTCCCCAGCCTCTCACGCACCTCTAAAAGCGATTTTTTGCCGAAGTTTCTGATCTGCATTAAATCGTTCTCGGTGTGCTGAGTTAATTCCCCGATTGTGAGAATATTCGCTTTCTTCAGACAATTGTAAGTTCTCACGGAGAAATCTAGTTCCTCGATGCGCGCATCCGGCACCGGCGGTTTAATAATGGAACCGTTGTCATCCTTTATCGCTTTCGTTGCGTCATCATTATCTTTCTTGCCAACGAAATCCATAAAAAGTTGGAAATAATCCAAGAGTATTTCCGCCGAGCGATTCACAGCCAACTGTGGCGTGATAGTTCCATTGGTGACAACCTCCAGTATAAGCCGCTCGTAGTCCGTTTTGAACCCCACGCGAGTGGATTCAACGGTGTAGTTCACTTTGCGCACCGGAGTAAAACTAGCCCCTAAAGGGATGACGCCAATCGGTTGCGTGACGCGGTGTTCCTGCTTATCCGGCAGAACATACCCTTTGCCCATTTCGACGGTCATCTCCATGTCCAGCGAGGAGTTCTCGTCCGAGATAGTCGCCAAATAGACCTCCGGGTTCACCACCGTGACGTCTTCCGGACATTGCACATCCGCGCCGGTGACTCTACCTTCGCCTTTCTTGTGGATGGAAAGCGTCTTGTGTTCGAACTTCACCTCAGGAGACAATTCCACTTTGACATACAGATTTTTAAGGTTCAGCAGGAGTTCAGTGGTGTCCTCCTTTACGCCCGGGATAGTCGAGAACTCATGCAACACTTTGTCGATTTTGACGTAAGTGATAGCAGCGCCTTCTATGGACGACAACATCACCCTTCTTAGGGCATTACCCAGCGTTGAACCATAACCACGGTCAAGAGGCTCCACAACATACTTGCCGGATGTGGATTCCTTCTCTTCCAATATTTTTATTTGTGGCAGTGTTTGATCCATATTTATCCTCTATACCGATTACGGGGGAAAAGAGATACAACCGCGTGCATCGCCCTGTCGCCCTCTTACTCTCCCTCGGGGGATTAGCGTGAATAGAACTCAACGATCAACTGTTCCTGCACGCTCGTGTCAATTTGGTCCCTAGTTGGGGGAGCGACCACTTCGCCAACCATATCATTGGAATTGAACCGAAGCCACTCAGGTAACCTTCGAGTATGAATTTTCGCCCGCATCTCCTTGATGATATCCGTTTGGCTTTTGCTTTCGTGAATCGCGATGACATCACCCGGTTTAACTTGGAAGGATGCGATATTGGTGCGTCGATTGTTGACAGTGAAAAAGCGATGGCTCACCATCTGTCTCGCCTGGGCGCGTGAATCCGCCAATCCAAGTCGGTAGATCACATTGTCCAGCCTCATCTCTAGCAATTGCAACAGATTTTCGCCGGTTACCCCCTTGCGTCTCTCGGCTTCCTGCAGATAGGCGCGGAATTGACTTTCCAATACGCGATAGATGCGGCGTAACTTCTGTTTTTCGCGCAACTGCACACCGTATTCCGTTAATTTCTTTTGGATTACGTTTCCGCCATGCTGTCCGGGCGGCTTACGGCGTCGTTCCTTGTCCAAGGTGCAATGCTTCTCGCACTTGACCCCCTTGAGGAAAAGCTTGTCACCCTCGCGCCTGCACTGGCGACACCGAGGGTCTGAATTGATAGCCATTCTGAAAAATGCTCCTTCTGGATTCTCCAGTAAGCGACCCTTTCGGGCTGGGAGTTTACACGACTCTGCGCTTCATCCTCCCTCGCATTTGTGTTGTGGTGTTGTTGGAAGTTACGCTTCCAATTCGTATTAAACTCGTCTGCGTTTTGGCGGTCTGCAACCGTTATGCGGAATTGGAGTGACATCCTTGATCATACTGATCTCCAATCCCACCCCTTGCAGGGAGCGGATTGCGGTCTCGCGCCCGGATCCCGGACCCTTCACCATGACGTCCACCCTGCGCAAACCGTGCTCCATAGCTTTTCGTGCGGCGGTTTCAGCCGCCAATTGCGCTGCAAATGGAGTGCCCTTTTTCGTTCCCTTGAAACCGTTTGATCCCGCGCTGGACCATGAAATCGCTTCCCCTCGCACATCGGTAATGGTGACGATGGTGTTGTTGAATGTCGACTGGATGTGCACCACCCCTTGCGCGATGTTCTTCTTCACTTTCGGCTTCTGGCGTGTCGCCGCGCCGGTTGTTTTTTTATTGGCCATACCTTATCCTACTCCTGAGATTCTCTCTTCGCCCGCCTATACGCAAAGGAGGCGATCGGTCTGATAGCTACTTCTTGCCTGCTTTTTTCTTTCCGGCAATCGTTCGTTTCGGACCCTTGCGAATTCTTGCGTTCGTTTTGGTTCTTTGACCGCGAACAGGAAGACTGCGTCGATGTCTTATTCCGCGATAGCATCCGATCTCCACCAATCGGCGGATATTCAAGGAGACTTCCCGTCTAAGATCACCTTCCAAGCGATATTCGCGCTCCAGAATTTCTCTCAGTCGACTTGTTTCAGCCTCCGTCAAATCTCGAACACGAGTTACCGGATTGATATTCGCCTGCTCGACAATCTTCTTAGCACTCGATAATCCGATGCCGTATATGTAGCAAAGTGCGTATTCTATGCGCTTATCGCGCGGCAGGTCCACGCCCGCTATTCTTGCCAAGACATTCCCTCCGTTTAACCACAGCCGGATGCGGCGGTTTTGATTATTACCGCAACCTGAAATCCGACAAGGATTATCCTTGTCGCTGTTTATGTTTGGGGTTTTTACAGATGACGCGAATTACCCCTTCTCTTTTGATAATCTTGCACTTGTCACAGATTTTCTTGACAGAAGCTCTCACTTTCATGAATGCATCATCCTTCCTCTGGGAGCGGCGCATACGTTCCGCCTCGCTCTGGAGGGGCGCATTTCCTTCCCAATTCTATTTCCCTGCATGGCGCGCCAATAATCACAGGCGACAGCTCATGCTGATTTAATATCATCGATATCGGTACATAATACGACCTCGAGTTAAATCGTAGGGTGACAATTCCACGCGCACTCTATCCCCTGGCAGTATCCTGATAAAATTCATTCTGATCTTACCGGACACATGGGCGATCACCTCGTGCTCACTCTCCAATTTGACACGGAACATGGCGTTGGGAAGATTTTCGGATACGACCCCCTCGACCTCTATTCCTTTTTCCTTGGAATCATCCTCGCTCGAAGGCGCTGGCTTATGAGTTTTCGGCGCAGCCGGTTTCCCGCCGCGCTGATTCCCCTTTTTAGGGGTATGACTGGATCCATCACTCCCTGGACGTTTAGCTGGCATCTATTCCCCCTCGGTCAAAATTCTCGGGCCGTTTCTTGTCACAGCAATGGTATGCTCGAAATGCACCGAACGTTTCCGATCACGAGTTACAATGGTCCATCCATCTTCCAAGGCTTCGACCGCACTATGACCTTCATTGATCATAGGCTCAATCGCCAAAGTCATACCTTCGCGAAGAGTCGGACCCATTCCCGGCTTGCCGTAATTTGGGATCGGCGGCTCTTCATGCAGGCTTTTGCCCACACCATGCCCCACCAACTCCCGCACCACGGTGTATCCGTATCTCATCGCGTGTTTCTCCACCGCATGGCATACATCCCCGAGGCGCCCCCCGGCTTTCGCAAACTCTATTGCTTTCATTAACGCTTCCTGCCCGCATTTCAGCAGTCGAGCGTCCGCTTCGGAGACATCCCCCACCGGAAAGGTCCACGCCGCATCCGCATAAAAACCATTCAGTATCACCCCTACGTCACAACTCACAAGGTCGCCTTCATGGAGGACTCGTTTGCCGGGTATGCCGTGAACCACCTCTTCATTCACCGATACGCAAGTCCAAGCGGGATAGGGTGAATATCCATACGGTGCGTATCCCAAAAATGCGGACTCACCGGACGATGTGGTGATAATATCCATCGCCACGGATTCCAAGTCGTTTGTTGTTGACTGCTCCGGTACGATCGACTCTCCCATTGATTTAAGGCATAGATGTACCACTTTGCCCGCTTGACGAATCTTCTCTATCTCATTCGGAGTCTTTATAACAATCATATTTTTAAAAACGCTCACATTTGGAACTGCAAAAAAGAACGGGTATTGCACTTACCGCAAAGCGTATCCGTTTCTTGATTCACCACATTCCGCTTTGCTCAATTCAACTCAGGAAATAATTTTAAGCACTCTCTGATAGATTTCATCCGGCGTCGCATCTGCTGCTACGTTTTTCAGGAACCCTCGTTCTTTGTAATATGAAATCAATGGCGCTGTTTTGTTATTATATTCAGCCAAGCGAGTTATAATTGACTCCGGGGCGTCATCAGTGCGTTGTATTAGTGAGCCCCCGCAATTGTCGCAAATATCCATAATCTTCGGAGGCATGAACTCGATATGATATGTGGCGCCGCATGATTTGCAGGTTCTTCTTCCGGACAGCCTTCTGATTAGCTCCTCGTCGGACACACTGAAATCCAAGGCTCCATCCAGTTTCAAGCCAAGCTCGGCAAGGATCTTTTCCAAAGCGTCCGCTTGAGCAATCGTTCGTGGAAACCCATCCAAAAGAAATCCGTTCTTGCAATCATCCAGACTGATACGCTCCTTGACCAGCCCGATCACGATTTCATCGGGAACCAGTTTACCATGGGAAAAATACGACTTCGCCTGCAAACCAAGAGGAGTTCCCGCAGCAGCCATATCTCGGAAAATTCCTCCCGTGGAGATGGTCGGAATTCCATTCGCGTCTGCGATTCTAACCCCTTGCGTACCTTTCCCCGCTCCTGGCGGTCCTAAGAGTATGTATATCATGCCAATCCTCATTTCTTACTATGTTGCATGGCAAGACAATTTAAAATAAGCCGCACTTGTCTTGCATAAAATCAAACAAAAGATTATTGCACTATCGATCCGCTTATTGATTAATCCCGCTTGATTTGATAAATCCCTCGTAATTGCGCATTAACAACTGCGATTCAATCGCCTGCATGGTTTCGATGGCGACACCGACTACGATCAAAAGGGATATGCCTCCCACCAAACTGAAGGATGTGACTCCTGTGATCTGTGGCGCGATGTACTGCATCAAAGCGACAGCCGCAAGGAAGACCGCACCTGCAAGCGTGATCCTGGAAACAACTCGATCCAGATAATCAAAAGTCGGCTTGCCAGGTCGGATGCCGGGAATATAATTTCCGTACCGTTTCAGATTATCCGCCATGTCATGAACGTTCATGATGATGGAAGTATAAAAATAGGTGAACACTATGATCAACAGCACATACAATAAGGTTCCCCACCAACTGTTTCCCGGTATCATCTGAATAGCTATGTTCTTAACGTTGGCGAACCAGCTTGTGGATTTTATCGGAATCGCCCCGAAAATCTGCGCAGGGAACATCACCAGCGAGATGGCGAAGATGATGGGAATCACCCCTGCGGTATCTACTCTTATGGGTAGGAATGAACTTCCGCCCTGGGTCACTCTCATTCCAATTACACGCTTCGCATGCTGGATGGGGATCTTCCTCTGCCCTCTCTCCACGAAAACGATTCCGAGAATCGTAAGAATGAAGATAACAATCATCAAAAGCACATTAAACGGATTGATCAGGTTTTTCACGACGGATTCATAAACCGTGCCCACTTCGAAAGGCATGTAGGTCATAATACCGGCGAAAATCACCAGGGAAATACCGTTTCCGACACCTTTTTCCGTTATTTGCTCGCCAATCCACATCAGGAGGCATGTGCCCGCAGTCATGGAAATCCACATCTGCAACATGCTGAATATGGTATCATGAGCGACGGCGCCGAACGAATAGCTAAACCCAATAGCTTGCACCAAGGCAAGGCCAATTGTCATATAACGAGTGATTTTAGCTATCTGCTTCCTGCCCGACTCCCCCTCCTTGCTTAACTCCTCAAGTTGGGGAATGGCCATGGTTAGCATCTGCATAATGATGGTAGCGTTGATGTATGGCATAACGCCCAAGGCGAATATCGACATTCGTCTTAATGCGCCTCCAGAGAATGCATCTACAAGCCCCAGTAAGCCGTTCTGACCGCCAAAAATGCGATCGACCGCCTCATGGTTCACTCCCGGAGCGGGAATGTGGGCGCCAAGCACAAATATGGCGAACATTAACAGCACATACTGGATGCGTCTTTTAAGTTCCGGGATACGGAACGCCGCCACCAGCGATTCAATCATTTCGGAAAACCTTTTTTGATTCAGGCAATTGCATATCGCACTTCAGAGAAATAACCCGCATTTTGACAATTTGCAATCGCCTCAGAATGATGAACAAATGTACGAGCCGAGCCTCACCTGTGTGAATTACAACGTGATGGCTTCGCCACCGGCGGCGGCTATCTTCTCCGCAGCCTTCGCGCTAAACTTATGAGCTTTTACAATTAACTTTTTTGTCATGTCGCCATCAGCGAGAATTTTCAAACCCTCTTCGGCGCCTCGGATCAGCCCGCACTCGGCTAGAAGCTCCGCGGTGATCTCCGTACCGTTTTCAAAGGTGTTCAAATCGCTTACGTTTACGACGGCGTATGACTTGCGGTTCACACTCTTAAAGCCACGCAACTGCGGTAACCTTCGATGCAACGGGGTTTGCCCTCCTTCGAAGTTAGGGTTGACCTGGCCTCTCGCCTTGTTTCCCTTGTGACCTCGTCCGCTGGTTTTGCCATGACCGGAGCCAGGACCTCTCCCGACTTTTTTGTTTCTATGAGTGGAACCCTCCACCGGTTTTATATCGCATATCTGCATATCTGTAGTCTCCGCTCTTTTCAAGGACGGAATGGCTCAACCTTCCGCCTGTACGCTCCGTGGAGCGATGTAAAATCTGAATTCACTCTTCCGCAGGCTGAACGCAAACCAAATGCTCAATCGCTTTGACCATTCCGCGGATCTGCGCATTATCCGGATGGACCACAGTGCGATGCATTTTGGATAATCCGAGCGCAATAGCCGTTCGCTTCTGCGGCCACGGGCAGCTAATCGGGCTTTTCACCAATGTTATCCTGATCTTATTCATCTGAAGCGACCTCCGAAATTTCCACTCTCGGCATCCATGGACACATCTCCTGAACGGTTTTCCCCCGTAAGCGAGCGACATCCTCGGCATTCTTGAGTTTTTTTATCGCGGAGATGGTGGCCCACGCAATATTGATGGCGTTAGCGGAGCCAAGCGACTTGCCAAGCACATCGGTGATTCCGGCAAGCTCCAATATTGTTCGAACGGAACTACCCGCCACAATGCCCGTACCCGGAGCGGCGGGTTTCAAGAGAACCTGCGCGGCGCCATGGGAGGCGATGATTTCGTGCGGGATGGTGGTGCCAACCATTGGAACTGGGATTAGATTTTTCTTAGCCGACTCAACCCCTTTGCGTATGGCGTCAGGGATCGCACGGGCTTTGCCTAATCCAGCTCCGACATATCCTTTTCTGTCGCCAACGACCACGAGGGTGTTCCAACTCATGGTTCTACCGCCCTTATGGGTTTTCTGCACCTTGTTCGTGCGTACGACACGCTCTTCCAAGTTCAGAGTGTCCGCATTTATCCTAGGCATTCCTCACTCCTTCAAATAGGAGCCCCGCATTATTATTCATGGGGCTCGGGACAGCAACTATCCCATTTGCTTTAAAATTCAAGTCCACCCTTGCGAGCCGCATCGGCAAGGGATTTCACCCTGCCGTGATATTTGTAACCCCCGCGGTCGAATACAACCTTGGCGATTCCGGCTTCGAGAGCCTTTTTGGCGATGGCTTCTCCAATAACCTCGGCGGCTTTAATATCTCCGCCCGTTTTACCGGTTTCTCTGTAGGAGGGTTCGACTGTGGAGGCGCTAACCAATGTGGTTCCTTTATCGTCGTCAACCAATTGCGCATAGATATGTTTCAGGCTTCGAAAAACATTCAGTCGCGGACGACTTGCGGTTCCATAAACCTTGCCGCGCACTCTGCGGTGCCTTTTCAATCGAAGTCGTTGTTTATCGTTCATTTTGTTTCCCCTGCCGTCGGATTTCCGACCCGACAACATTTCCGTTCTTGAACGGACACGAAGTTAGATTATACCCTCAATCCAATCAAGGGTCAATAGTCTTTGGGATTCGTCATAAGAGGACGCGTGGTGCGGGATCGCGCGTCCTCCGAATCTCCGTTCCGTATTACTTCTTGCCGCCTTTTCCGCCAGCCTTGCCGCTCTTGCCGGCCTTGCGACGTATCACCTCACCCCGATACCGTATCCCTTTGCCTTTGTACGGTTCGGGTTTGCGAATGGAGCGAATCATGGCGGCGGTTTGACCCACCACCTCCTTGTCAATCCCCTTGACGATCACAAAGGGGGTACGGGTGGCTTGTTCCGTTCCAGCCTCGAACTCGATACCGGGGCTTGGCGGTATCTCCACGCCATGGCTGTAGCCTACGGTTAGGGTTACGTTTTTACCGTTCAAGCCGGTACGGAAACCCACACCCACCACATCCAATGTTTTGGAATAACCGTTTGTGACTCCCTCCACCATATTGGCGATAATCGTGCGAGTCAAGCCATGCAGAGAGCGATGCTTCTTGCTCTCGGAAGGACGATCCACGATTATCTGATTATCTTCAACCTTAACGATCATGTCGGGGTTGAAAGGCTTGGTGAGCGCACCTTTAGGCCCCTTGACGGTGATTGAGCCTTCGCCCACCTGCACCTCCACTTTGGGGGGCAGGGGGATGGGACGTTTCCCGATTCTGGACATTACATATCTCCTGAACGCATTACTGCGGTTCGATCTTAAAATGAACTACCAAACGTAACAGAGAACCTCTCCTCCGATACCCTTGCGTCTCGCCTGTTTGTCGGTCATGACGCCTTGAGATGTCGTTAGGATCGCAATCCCTAGTCCTCTTAGAACGCGCGGAACACGATCGGTTCCGGTGTAAACACGCAGACCGGGCTTGCTTATGCGCTCCAAGTTTGTGATGACCTTCTCTCGATGCGGGCCATAGTTCAAAAATACCTTGATCTGGTCCTGCTTGGGGTTGGATATCACTTCGTAGTTCTTGACAAAGCCTTCCTCTTTGAGGATTTTAACGATTTCCAGTTTCAATTTGCTGCCTGATAACTGGACGGATTCGTGATGTGCGTTATTGGCGTTACGGATGCGGGTTAAAAGGTCCGCGACCGGATCGGTGGTATATGACATTTTCTTATCTCCTTACCAGCTCGACTTGGTCATGCCGGGTACTAATCCGCGATGAGCCATCTCGCGCAAGCAGATTCGGCAGATTCCAAACTTGCGAAACACAGCGCGCGGACGACCGCACACGTTGCAACGCGTATATCCGCGAACTTTGAACTTGGGCGGACGTTTCGCTTTCTCAATCAAACATACTTTCGCCAATTTAACCTCCCGTCGGAGTCGCGGTTGGCGCGCGACTGGTAACGTTGGATTTCCTCCGTCTTTTGGGCACGGAGAATTTGATTGTTAGGACTGCTCGCGGCTCTTTTGATACTCCGCGATTATTTGCTGCGCTATATGCGCGGGAACCTCTTCGTAATGGGACGGCGTGATCTCGAAACTGCCTCGCCCACGAGTGATGGAACGCAGATCAATTGCGTATCGGAGCATTTCGGATTGAGGCACTAACGCCTTCACGCAGGTGCGTTTCCTTCCAATGGACTCCGTGCCGATGATCCTTCCTCTTTTACCTGAAAGATCGCTCATCACGTCTCCCATCATATCCTCGGGTACGACCACTGAGACGACACACATCGGTTCAAGTATCACAGGGTTTGCTTTCGCCGCAACGGAATTGAAGCCCAAAATGCCCGCCATTTTGAATGCAGCCTCCGAGGAGTCCACCTCGTGAAAGGATCCATCGTAGCATGTGCATTTAACATCCACAACGGGATTGCCGGAGAGGATGCCGCTTGACATCGCATCCTGCACCCCCTTCTCCACCGCCGGAATATACTGGCGCGGGATTGCTCCCCCGACAATGGCGTCCACGAACTCAAATCCGGCTCCTCGCGGGTTAGGCTCGAGCTTCAACCAGCAATCGCCGTATTGACCCCGTCCGCCAGTCTGTTTCTTGTGCTTGCCTTGCCCCTGAGCGGTTGTTAGAACGGTTTCGCGATAAGGTACTTTCAACTGCACAACGTCAACATTCGCGCCGAACTTGCGCAATTTTTCCACAACGATGTTCAGGTGTGTTTCGCCCATCCCGCTGATTACCGTCTGTCCGGTTCCAGGGTCTCTGCGATATGCAAAAGTCGGGTCCTCCGCCGCGACCCTCTGCAGGGCGGGACCCATCTTGTCCTCATCCACCTTGGTCTTCGCCTTGATTGCGATCTCATAGATGGGCTTCGGAAAATCTATCGATTTAAGAATGGACGGCTTGGTCGAATCGCAGAGCGTGTCACCGGTATGCGTGTTGGATAATTTCGCCACGGCGCCGATATCACCGGCGGATATTTCGGGAACCGCCTCCTGCGACTTGCCTTTGATAACGTAAATTTGACCGATCCGCTCCTCCTTGCCCGTGTTTCCATTCAGCACATGCGAATCGGAATGCAAGGTTCCTGAAAAGACTCGGAAATAGGTGAGTTGTCCCACGAAAGGA
Source organism: Chthonomonadales bacterium (assembly GCA_027459625.1). Classification (GTDB taxonomy): domain Bacteria; phylum Armatimonadota; class Chthonomonadetes; order Chthonomonadales; family CAJBBX01; genus DTKV01. Next base: position 9,182 of record DAIDHP010000029.1, on the reverse strand, counting down.
TCAGCCAACGTTTTGAACACCAAGGCGCTAAACGGCTCGTTTTCACTCGGCTTTCTGGATATCTCCTTGCCGTCCGGTGATGTTCCAATGGAATCACCCATCTCGGCGGGATTTGGAAACGCTTCGGTGATCAGAGACAACAGATTGTAAACTCCTTGGTTCTTGGCGGAACTGCCGCATATCACAGGAGCCACTTTTCCGGTATCGATGCCTGCGTGAAGTCCTTTGATAACCTCTTCATCCGATAGCGTTCCGGTTTCGAGGTATTTCTCCAGGAGTTCGTCATCCCCCTCCGCAGCGGATTCAATCAGCTTCTCGCGGTACTCAGCAACCGTGTCGGATAGATCATCAGGTATCTTGGTTTCGGCGGTATCCTTTCCAACACCGACATACGCCTTCAAATGGAGAATATCCACCATGCCAATGAACTTATCCGCCTGCCCGATCGGAATCTGTACCGGGGCAATCATCGTACCGTATTGGGAGCGGAGCAACTCCACGACATTGAAAAAGTCCGCGTTCTCTCGATCCATCTTATTGATGAAAATGACTCTCGGACAATTACGCTCCTCGGCTAACTCCCATGCGATATCGAAGCCCACCTCCATGGCGGATTGCGCCGGGGTGATAATCACCGCTGCATCCACCACTCGAAGAGCGCCTCGCATCTCTCCCTGAAAATCAAGATAGCCCGGCACGTCAAGAATGTTTATCTTCCTTCCCTGCCATTCGCAGGGAGCCAGGCCGACATTGATACTGATATGCCTCTTAATTTCCTCCGCATCAAAATCGGAGGTGGAGGTGCCGTCGTCCGGCCTGCCCATGCGGTCTATGCCGCCGCTGGTGAACAACATGGCTTCGGCCAAGGATGTTTTACCCGAACCCTGATGGCCGAACAATCCGATATTTCTGATCGCGTCTATCCCGTATTTTTTCACAGGCGTCCCCTATGTAACTGGCGTTAACACCCGGAATGCCATTCCATACAGGGAGAAGATATCGATCCGACAGTGAGTGTCGAATCAGCCTATTTCTCTCGGAAAGGCATCCCGAATTCCTTTAAAAGCGCACGCGCCTCCTCGTCCGTTTTCGCAGATGTGCAGATGATAATATCCATTCCTCGCACTTTGTCGATCTTGTCGTAATCGATTTCGGGGAAAATCAACTGCTCCTTAACACCCATTGCGAAATTGCCGCGTCCGTCAAAGGAGTTGGGATTCACCCCCTGAAAGTCGCGCACTCGTGGCAAGGCTGTGGATATCAGTCGATCTAAAAATTCAAACATCTGCTCCCCGCGCAATGTCACTCGGCATCCCACTCTGGCTCCCGCACGAACTTTGAAGTTCGATATCGATTTTCGACAGCGAGTGATCGCGGGTTTTTGCCCGGTGATGATGCCCATATCGCGCATGGCGTTGTCTAGTAGCTTGGCGTCACCTCCGGTTTGACCCGCTCCGCCGACCCCCATGTTCAAAACGATCTTCTCCAACCTGGGGATCTGCATCACGTTCGAATAGTTGAATCGTTTCTGCATTGCCGGAGAGATTTCCACTTTGTATTTGTCTTTAAAACGAGACATGACCCGTCTCCTGAATCCTCGAAATTCAAGCTGAGTAGGATGGTATTCAAGGCGATGCGCGAGGATAACCTGATTAGGCTATCTTATCATCGAGTTGCATCGCCCAGTGCAATCAGCTTCTGATGTAATGTGGGGTGGCGATTAGTCTATGGATTGACCGCAGTCGGGATGCTTGCACACGCGATACTTGCGTCGAGCGGGCTTTCCCTCCCCTTCATGGTATGCGTAACCCACGCGGGTGGGTCTGTGACATTGCGGACACACAAGCATCACCTTGGAAGCGTTCATGGGCGCCGGCTTTTCAATTCTTCCACCTTCCTGGATTTCCTGCACTCCAGTTGCGCCCGCTCTGCTGCTCTGACGCGGTTTTTGATGCTTGATGATGATATTGACCCCTTCCACAATCACCTGATTGGTTTTGGGAAGAGCCTTCAACACGCGCCCGGATTTACCTCGTACGCCTCCCTGCTTAGGACCGTCCTTGCCGGATATGACTTCCACCTCATCTCCCTTGCGAATTCTCAACTTCACAGGGGTTGCTGGTTTCTTTTGCGCCATTATAGCACCTCCGGTGCGAGCGAGATAATGCGCATGAAATTCTTATCCCTAAGCTCCCTGGCCACCGGTCCGAAGACACGCGTCCCTCTCGGTTCAAGTGCGTTATTGATGACAACGCAAGCGTTGTCGTCAAAGCGCAGAACGGAGCCATCTGGTCTTCGGATGGGTTGCTTGGTGCGAACCACAACACATTTCACCACGTCGCTTTTCTTCACTTGTTGACCGGGCGTGGCGGATTTCACGACCCCGACAATAATATCTCCAACGCGCGCATCCTGACTATTGGATCCTTTGAGTACTCGGATACACATGATCTGGCGCGCACCGCTGTTATCCGCCGCCCTTAATCGGGTATAGGTTTGAATCATCTGGATTCTCCCTTGCTAGCGTTCCCACCTCCTCGCGCACTCCAATGGAACCGCGCTCGTGGACCGCTAAGCTATTATTTCGCTTTTTCTACAATTTGAACCACCCGCCAATGTTTCTCCTTCGAGATAGGCCGGGTTTCCATGATTTCAACCATATCCCCCACACCGCAGGAATTGTCGGCGTCGTGCGCCTTGAATTTCGTGGTGCGGCGAATGGTTTTACCATATAACGGATGACGCACCATCGTCTCTATGGCGACTACCACCGTCTTATCCATCTTATCGCTAATCACGCGTCCCATGCGCGTTTTGCGTCTTCCGCGAACGGGGGAGGACTGAGCGTTGTTTGTTTCTGACATCTCTGCTATTCCTTTCCGACTGTGATCTCGCGCTCCTTCTGCAGGGTGAGCATACGCGCTATCTGTTTCTTGGTTTGCGATATCAAATCGGTATTGCCCAATTGGCGAGTGATATTCTGTCGACGCAAATCAAACAGCTTTTGCCTTTCATTGGCAAGTTCGTTCGCCAATTCCGCATCTGAAAGGGTTCTAAGCCTGTCCAGTAAGGTCCGGCGTTTCTCCTCGGGCATCCATCTCCTCCTCTACGTTTTCCCGCATGATGAATTTAACATCAATGGGCAATTTATGACTCGCCAAACGCATCGCCTCGCGCGCCAAATCTTCGGGTATCCCCGCCATTTCGAACAATACGCGACCGGGTTTGACAACGGCGACCCATCCTTCGGGAGCCCCTTTGCCCGACCCCATACGGGTTTCGGCGGGCTTTTTCGTGAAGGGTTTGTCCGGAAATATGCGAATCCAGATTTTCCCGCCGCGTTTGACGTGTCTCGTCATTGCAATACGGGCCGCCTCTATTTGGTTCGCGGTCATCCAGCATGACTCAAGAGCTTGCAGGCCGTATTCACCGAAATTCAGTTGATTCCCTCCTGAAGCCTTTCCGCGTCGATGTCCGCGATGCTGTTTGCGATGCATCACTCTTTTAGGCATTAACATTGGGTTTATCCTCCTGGCTGTGGGTGCGCGATCCTCGAGATCTGCCCCCTCTTGTAGAACCTTCGCCAGAGGAGCGTCTTCCCCGACCGCCTCTGCCGCGTCCGGATCTATCTCCGCGATCTGAGCGCTCCGCGCGTTGGCTTTCCTTCCGAGGAACGATTTGATCTTCGGTCAAGCGGGTCTGCCCTGGTAGCACATCCCCCTTGTAAATCCACACCTTTATGCCGATATGTCCGTAAGTGGTCAAAGCCTCGGCAAATCCATAATCGATATCCGCTCGCAAAGTGTGAAGCGGGATTTTTCCGTCCCTTGCGTGCTCGCGTCGAGCCATTTCCGCGCCGGCTAGCCGACCGGCGCATGCGACGCGCACCCCTTTCACACCAAGCTTCATGGCCCGCAAAATGGCTTGGCGCATGGCGCGCTTGTAAGCGATACGCTTCTCGATTTGCTGCGCAATCGATTCCGCCACAAGCTGGGCATCGATATCCGGGTGGCGAATCTCCTGAACGCTTACATAACATGTTTTGTTCGTAAGCTTCTCCATGGAGCGCTTCACATCGTCGACGCCTTTGCCGCCTCTGCCGATAATGATGCCGGGTTTCGCTGTATGTAGAATAATCTTTACGGTGCCGCCCGGACGCTCAATCTCAACGTGGGAAACTGACGCGTTTTTGAGATTTTTAGTCACCCATTGGCGGATGCGATAATCTTCGTAAAGGGCGTCGGCGTAACCTTTATCCAAATACCACTTGCTCTCCCAGTCGCGGATGACGCCAATTCGAAAACCGATTGGATGGATTTTTTGTCCCAAGACTTCCTCCCTATTCGCTCTTCGTCTCTTCAGACGAGTTTGTTTCGGTAACTTCCGCCGATACTTGCTCCAGCTTATCCTCATTCTCAAGCTGTGCGTTCAGCGTCGCCGCCTCGTTTTCCTTGGTGGCGAGTTTCTGTTCGACCGGAGTGGCGGAAGCCTTCACTGCGGGCGCGGTCGCTTGCGTGCGAGCTCGTCTGCTTGGGGCTTGACGCCTGGTTTTGCGTGGTTTCGGGTCAACCTCCTCCAGCACAACCGTGATGTGGCACATTCTCTTCAATATTCTGTAAGCTCTGCCTTGGGCACGAGGCTGTAATCGTTTAATACGCGGCCCCTCGTCCACAAAACAGCGCACCAGTTTCAAGTTATCCGTAACGAGCGCGGGCAAAGGCTTTCCCGACTCTTCGGAATAGGGACGGCCATTCTCCGCATTCGCCATGGCGGATTGGATCACGTCCTCAATCTTTCTCGCTGCGAAGTTCGGAACGAACTTCAACATGGCGAGAGCCTCGGAAGCGTATTTCCCGCGGATGGCGTCCATAACCAGTCGCGCCTTGCGCGGGGGCACGCGAAGATATTTCGCGGTGGCACTGGTCTGGTTGCTCTTATACGCCAACGGGGTTTTTGATTTTCCCATGATTATCTCCCATTACACCCGGCTGCCTTTAAGCTGCAAGCCGCGATTCCTTCCCTCATCGAATGTTCGTGCGACGTTCGACCTGCTGCCCCGCATGTCCGCGGAAAAGGCGGGTGACGGCAAACTCACCAAGCTTGTGGCCGACCATGTTCTCCGTCACAAATACGGGAATGTGCTTGCGTCCATCGTGCACCATGAAAGTGTGACCGATGAATATCGGGAAGATAGTGGAGCGGCGTGACCAAGTCTTGATGGCTCTCTTTTCGCCGGTCGCATTCATCAACTCGACTTTTTTAAGAAGCTTGGGGTCCGCGTACGGCCCTTTCTTCAATGAACGACCCATGAATATTCTCCTGTCATGCGATATCGGGAAATGGATGCCCGTTGGGGGGAATCCATCCGAATCCAACCGCTATTTCGCGCCTCTCCTGCGGACAATGTATTTGTCCGTGGATTTGTTATGTCGTGTCTTGTATCCAAGTGCGGGTTTGCCCCAAGGTGTTGCGGGCCCCTTCTTGCGTCCGACCGGTGACTTTCCTTCACCACCTCCATGGGGATGGTCCCTCGGGTTCATCACAACTCCGCGAACGTGCGGCTTCTTTCCGAGCCAACGAGACTTTCCAGCCTTGCCCCATGATTCGTTCTCATGGTCGAGGTTGCCCACCTGTCCGATGGTGGCTTTGCATTCGATCAAAACGCGACGCACCTCTCCTGATGGAAGTCGAACTTGAGCGTACTTGCCCTCCTTCGCCATCAACTGGGCGCCCGCGCCAGCGCTTCGCACCATCTGTCCCCCGCACCCAGGAGTTAACTCGACATTATGAATGACGGTTCCCACAGGGATGTTGATCAGCGGCAGGCAGTTCCCCGCTTTTATGTCAGCCGAGGCGCTGGATATGATGTTATCCCCCACCTTCAACCCGACAGGGGCGATGATATATCTTTTTTCGCCGTCAGCATATTCCACCAATGCAATGCGAGAGGTCCTATTGGGATCGTATTCTATGGTCGCCACTTTTCCGGTGACATCCAGTTTATTTCGCTTGAAATCGATGATACGATACATTCGTTTATTGCCAGCGCCTCGGAATCGTGCGGTCACCTTGCCCTGAGCGTTTCTGCCGCCGGTGCTTTTCAAAGGCTCAAGCAGAGACTTCTCCGGCTTGGTTGAAGTAATCTCCTCAAAGGTCGATACCGAGCGGAAGCGTCTACTGGGCGTGGTCGGTTTATATTGTCTTAATGGCATTGTTTTCTCCGATTACATTCACCCGCTATTCGCGAGTATTGCTTGGTATCCTTACAGTCCTTCGAACAGGGTGATGGATTGGCCGGGAGCCAGGGTGACAATAGCTTTCTTCCAATCGCTCGTTCGTCCCTCCGGATATTTCCCGACTCTTCTCGTCTTCCCCTTCACGTTCAACGTGTTGACCTTTTTTACTTTAACCTTGAATATTTTCTCAACTGCGTCCGCGATCTCCAGCTTGTTGGAATTCTTCGCCACCCGGAAAGTGTATTTTCCCTCATGGCTCATATCCATGCTTTTCTCGGATAGGATGGGACGCACAATGATCTGATAGGGATCCTTCATTTGGTTAGCGCCTCCTTGATCTTATCAACGGATTCCGCCGCAAGAACCACTCGACCGGCTTGAAGGATGTCACGAACGGAAAAGCTCGGCGCATATCTGAGAGTGACATTGGGCAGATTTCGGCAGGATTTGAGCAGAATCTCATCATACTCCGGCACAATGATCAGAACGGGAAACCGTACCGTCTTGACGCCTTCGATGAGATTTTCAATCCCTTCGTAATGTTTCACTCTCACCTCGCGAGACAATGGCAGAGAGTTCAATAATTTCACAACACTCTTAGTCTTTATTGCGTCCAGCTTCAGTTGATCGATCGCGATCATCTCCCCATCGGCGACCTTCGCTGAAAGGGCTGAACGTATCGCTCCCATGCGCATTTTCTTCGGAAAATCCTTCCGATAACTTCGCGGATGGGGACCGAACACCACGCCGCCGTGTCTCCAATGCGGGGCGCGTGTACTCCCTTGTCGGGCGCGCCCGGTGCCCTTCTGTCTCCAAGGCTTCCTTCCACCACCGCGAACGTTGCCTCGCGTTTTCGTGGATGCTGTGCCTTGCCTCTGATTGGACTCCTCCGTCGTAACTGCTTGATGGATCAGCGAGTAATTCGGTTCAATACCGAATATCTCGTCCGGGAGCGACAGAGAGCCAATCTCCTGACCTTCCTTGTTATAAAGGGTAATCTCTGGCATCTATCGTCTCCTAAATCTTTGAAATGGTGAGCAGTCCGCCGTTGGCTCCGGGGACTCCGCCTTTGATTAAGATGAGGTTCTTTTCCGGATCAATGCGCCACACGGTCAAGCCACGAACGGAAACCTGTTTGGCGCCCATGTGCCCCGGCTTGCGAGTGCCCTTGAAGGTCCTCGCCGCGTCGGTTGCACCGCCGGACTGTGGTTTTCGATGGATCATGGAACCGTGCGTCATATCCGCGCCGTGAAAATGAAATCGCTTCACGACCCCGGCGAACCCCTTGCCTTTGGAGATACCCGTCACTTTGACAATATCTCCTGTCTCGAACACATCGCCCACCTGTATTGCCTGACCCATTTGCAGCCCCGAGGTGTCCTCGGTGCGGATCTCACGAAGAGTGCGACACGGTTTGACTTCGGGGTGTTTGGGGTTGGATAACCCACCCTTGAAATGTCCCAACAGTGGTTTGTTCACATGTTTGGGTCGTACCTCACCGAAGCCGACCTGGACGGCGACATACCCATCCGTCTCAACACTCTTGAGCTGCGTGACAATGCAGGGACCTGCCTCTATCACGGAGACCGGAGTGACTGACCCATCCTCGTTAAAGACCTGGGTCATACCGATCTTCCTGCCCAGTATTGTGTTTACCAAGGTTTTTCTCCTGAAAACGCCTCCCATGCTTTGCGGGAAGCATTCGGAATTTCATAATTCGAGGCTATATTGCGTCTCCATCGCCTCGTTTTGGAAACGCCCGGCTTTTGCCGGAAATCCTCATTCCATCCAACCGTTAGATTGAGTAAAAACTGTTACTCAAGCCTGAAATATGATGCTTTACGACGGCTGCAATGAGAAAACGAATGTATGTTCCTCTTTTACAGCTTGATTTCTATATCCACTCCGCTAGGGAGGTCCAATTGCATCAACGCATCAATGGTCTTCTGCCCCGGTTCGAGGATGTCTATCAACCTCTTGTGCGTTCGAATCTCAAAATGCTCCATCGATTCCTTGTCAATCGTCGTACCGCGGTTAACGCAATACTTATCCGTCTCCGTCGGAAGCAATACAGGACCGGCGATTCTCGCCCCCGTTCTTCTTGCGGTTTCGACGATTTTCTCAGCGGACTGATCGAGTATCCGATGATCAAAAGCGCGCAAACGAATACGTACCTTCACGCGACGCGCAACAGCCATGAATGTTCTCCTTTAACTTCCGACAGGGAGTTGAGTGAATTCGGAAAAAGCGACTCCATCATTATACCCAACTCCTGTCCGAGTTTACCAAGGTAAAGACAAAATTGGAATATATTCCCCATAATGATTTGCATTCGGCAGGTTTTTACTCAAAGAGTTCTTCCCTCTAATGAGGAATAATCGCCTGCAACCGCTTGACAAGCTAACCGCAAGCGAATTGCGCCGTTACCTTTATCAAGCTATGATTTTGCTGACCACTCCGGCGCCCACGGTGTGTCCGCCCTCGCGTACCGCGAAGCGAAGCCCCTCCTCCATCGCGATCGGCTGAAGCAACTCAGCGGAAATCGTAATGTTGTCGCCGGGCATCACCATCTCGACGCCCTCCGGAAGGTCCAGAGCCCCGGTCACGTCCGTCGTGCGGAAGTAGAACTGAGGCCGATAACCGGTGAAGAACGGGGTGTGTCGACCGCCCTCCTCCTTGGACAGAATGTATATCTCCGCCATGAACTTCGTGTGGGGGGTGATGCTGCCAGGCTTCGCGACAACCTGACCCCGCTCGATGTCCGTCCGGTTCACACCGCGAAGCAGAATGCCCGCGTTGTCGCCCGCCACGATGAAGTCGCAGGTCTTGCGGAACTGCTCGAGAGAGGTCGCAACCGAGTTGCGAGTCGGGCGAAGACCCACGATCTCGACGGGCTCGCCAACCTTCAACTGACCGCGCTCCACGCGACCCGTGGCGACCGTGCCG
>DAIDHP010000028.1 GCA_027459625.1 Chthonomonadales bacterium | reverse complement strand
AAGAACCGTGAATATATCGCTCCGCCGACCATGGGAAAACTGGCGGATGTTGATCCAGCGCTAATAGTGACACCGCCGCGCGGAATGGAGGTTGGATATGTTCCCATTGCTACTCGTCAAGAACTACAGGATACATCTCAAGATGATCTGATGAATCATGACAAAACATGCATCCTTCCTCCCATAAAAGATTATGGGTTAAAGGATTATATTTATCTATCAAAAGATTTACCCCACTCTGAAAATAAGCCTTGGAAACTTGTTTGCCAGATGCCGTATAACTGCCAATTTCAGCCCTGGATTCGATTGGAGAGTAAGGAAGGCGAAATTGTCGCTCTGAACTCCAGTAATCCATTGGTTCTTTATCTTACAAAAACGGAGACTTACACCACAAAATCCGGCGACCAGACATACGAAGCGAAAAACTGGATAAGCGGCGAAGGTGCAATTTATACCATTCCGGAAGGGGTGACGGTGAAATCTGTAAAGTATCGAGAAACTGGTTACGATACAAAGTTTACCGGTTCGTTCGAGTGCAATGATAACGACTATAATATTCTCTGGAAAAAAGCCGCCAGAACCGTGTATATCTGTATGAGGGACCGGTTCTTTGATTGTCCCGACAGGGAGCGGGTCGAATTCTGGGGCGATGGAACACCGGAGTTAAACACTTGTTTTTATGCTTTCGATATGAATTCGCACGCGCTGTGCAAAAAATTGGTATTAAGACCGCTTCAGAAGGGTTTTTATTCCGGTCAGCAATTGGAGTTTGTGGGTTATTATGGTTTATGGTACTATTACATGCAAACTGGTAACCTGCAGTCGATCAGTGCCATGTATGAATCAACCAAAAATTTTCTCCTGAACACCTATGTGTTTGGCAATAAAAATCAATGGTTCGATTGGGGGGGAGAGATCATAGACACCCCAGTGATAGAGAATTGTTTTATGTACATCGACCTTAAGGCGTTAAAAAAAATGGCGCAGCTTACCGGACATTATGCAGATGTATTAACTATTAACACCAAGTTGGACAGTATAAAAAGCACATTTAACAGCTCCTTCTGGAAAGGCAAATACTATATGTCCTCTCAAGTTTCAACTCCTGACGACCGGGCTAACGCGATGGCGGTAAATGCAGGATTGGCGGAACCGGACAAATGGGACGCGATCTACAACAATGTGCTTGCAAAATATACCAATTCCAGTTGTTTTTTCGACCGGTGGGTATTTGAAGCCCTTTGTAAAATGGGAAAAGAGGAATATGCTTTACTCCGGATGTACACGCGTTATAAAACCATGATCCAAGCTAGTTTTACAACACTCTGGGAACATTACGACCGATTGTGGGCCACGAGAAATAAGTACGACTTAGCCTCATCACTGAATCACGGATGGAATCCTCCTGTTATTCTCCTATCTCAAATCATAGCAGGGATTTCACCTGAAGAGCCGGGCTGGAATACCTTTCATGTATTACCAAAAGAAGCATTTCTAACTTCCATTAAAGTCGTTGTTCCATCTGTTAAAGGGGATATTAAGGTTGCATTGAAAAAGACGGCTACCAAATATTCACTTTCCATTACTTCACCTGTCAACACAACTGCGATAGTTGGCTTACCAAAAGCCTCCTTCTCCAAACTTCATTCAATAAAAGTAAATGGGGTAACAATATGGGATGGATCGTATAAAGGTGGTGTGGAAGGCATTTCATGGAATGGAGATGATTCAGGATATATTAAATTCAATGCAATTCCGGGGAAATGGGATTTTGTGGCATTCGGAACACTACCGATTAATTCACCCAAGCCACTGCCACCGCCTGTTGCAAATGATCAAAAACTTGATAAAAAATCATGGACTGCAACAACCTCCGTAAAAGACAGTCTATTTATGTTTAGCGGTGCCAAAATCCCGATTGAAGTTCCTGCAGCCAATGCCATCAATGGTGATCATTGGACCGGATGGCGTGATATGACCCATAAACAGTATCCCGGTCAATGGTTAAAAATTGATATGAAGCAGAAACAAGATTTTGATAAAATTGTACTCCATAACACCTGGGCGTTATGGGATTCTCCGAATAAGTTCGCTATTGCAGTATCAAATGATGATAAAAACTGGACTACGGTCGCAACAGGTTCCGGACAATTAGGAATTACAACGATTGAATTTCATTTGCAAAAAGCGCGCTATTTAAAGATTACACAAACCGGTACAGATACTAATTATTACTGGTCAGTTTATGAAATAGATGTTTTACGAAAAAGAAAGTAAATTGAATATTGAATATAATGGAATTCACCACTTTTTAAATTAAAATGAAGTTCTTTGCTAAATTGTCTGAGTAATATTATTTGCAGTTCCTCATCCTGTTATACGGACAGCGCAGAATCGAGCTTTTCCCAATCAGATAAATGATCGCTTTGAGATACCAAAGATTGCGATAACCTCCGGCTGTTGCTTTGGCCGCTTGGATCAAAGAGTTCATCCCCTCCATCAATCCACTGGTGAGATGCTCGGGGAAGCAATTAAGTATCTGCGTCGCTTGCACTTTACATGAAGACCTGGGAAAGGAGGGTGAACCCGCTTTCCAGGCGATTTTATGGAATCTTCAGCAATGAGAAAACTTGTTCTCTCATTGCTGAAAATAGGTATTATGCTCGAAAATGTTCAAATGGCGCCATTGATGAGCCTTGGTATCACGAACTTTGCAGGGATGTTACATACGGGATATGGGAATTCACTGCCACGGGGGAACTGGATGGGGAGGATCAAATTGTAGGCGGCAGCGAAAAGCTAGTTTTCGTCGTACATTTTACTTTGTTCTCCATTATGTTTGGCTGAGACGAAGGCAACACTCAAGCATTGCATATAATTTTACTCTTATGAAACAGCGATGAGCGTAATATATCATTAAAAGAAAGGCCATCGGCTTGGAATGATCATGCCGATCGGTCAGATCAGCCCAAGCCGATTCAGAAAACAGCCTACCCCTCCCCTATCTTCAGCACGGAGAGAAACGCCTCCTGGGGAATCTCCACGGAGCCGATCTGCTTCATACGCTTCTTCCCCTCCTTCTGCTTTTCGAGGAGCTTGCGCTTGCGGGTGATGTCGCCGCCGTAGCATTTCGCCGTCACGTTTTTGCGATAAGGCGAGATACGATCCGCCGCGATGATCTTGCCCCCAATGGCCGCCTGCAGGCGCACCTCGTATTGCTGGCGAGGCACAACCTCCTTCAGCTTCTCCACCAACGCCCTCCCCCGCCCGTAAGCCTTGTCGCGGTGCGTGATGAAGGAGAGCGCATCCACCGAATCCCCGTTCAGCAAAATATCCAGCTTCACCAGTTTCGATTCGGAGTATCCGCCAGGCTCGTAATCAAAAGAGGCGTATCCTCTCGTTCTGCTTTTCAACTGATCGAAGAAATCCATGAGTATTTCGGCGAGGGGCAGCTTGTAATACAGCACCACCCTTTGCGGAGCGGGATGCTCCATGCGAACGAATATCCCTCTGCGGTCGCGGGCGAGGTCCATCACCGTTCCAACAAACGTGTCCGGGATGAAGATGGTGGAGTCCACATACGGCTCCTCGATCCCCAGGATGTAGGTTGGGTCGGGCAAATTGGCGGGGTTGTCAATCTCCTCGATTCTCCCATCGGTGCGATGCACACGAAAGATCACGGACGGGGATGTTGCGATAAGCTGCAGATTGAATTCCCGCTCTAGCCTCTCCTGTATGATCTCCATATGAAGCAAACCGAGAAAACCGCACCGAAAGCCAAACCCTAGTGCTGCGGAGGTTTCCGGCTCGTAGGAGAGAGCGGCGTCGTTCAGTTGCAACTTGGCGAGAGCCTCGCGCAAATCGGGAAAGTCGTTGCCATCCACGGGATAGAGTCCGCAAAAGACCATCGGTTTCGCCTTGCGATAGCCGTGCAAAGCCTTCGTTGCCGAGTATTCCGCACTTGTTACGGTATCCCCAACCGTTGCGTCGCCAATGGTCTTGATGGATGCCGTGACAAAACCCACCTCACCGGTTTTTAAAACTTCGCCCGTCTCCATTTGCGGTCGAAAGGTCCCGACGGTATTCACCTCGAACTCTTTGCCGGTGGCCATGAAAAGGATTTTATCCCCAGGGGAGAGGCTTCCATCAATGATACGCACATAACAGACCACTCCCTGATAGGCGTCGAAATGGCTGTCGAACACCAAGGCGCGCAGTGGCGCGTTCGGATCGCCGTTCGGCGGAGGAATGCGATGCACCACATGTTCCAGTATCTCCGCGATGCCGATCCCCTGCTTGGCGCTGCAAGCGACGGCGTCATGCGCCTCCAACGCGAGAACATTCTCTATCTCATCCCGAACGCGTTCCACGTCCGCTGCGGGAAGATCGATCTTATTGATGACCGGGATGATCTCCAGGTTGTTGTTGAGAGCTAAGTTCACGTTCGCCATCGTTTGCGCCTCAACTCCTTGAGCGGCGTCCACCACGAGTATCGCCCCTTCGCACGCCGCAAGGGAGCGAGAGACCTCATAGGTGAAATCGACATGTCCAGGCGTATCAATTAAATTAAGTTCGTATTTATCGCCGTCCGCAGACACGTAGTTTAACCTCACGGCTGTCATTTTAATGGTGATGCCGCGCTCACGTTCGATATCCATCGTATCGAGCAGTTGATTCTGCATATCCCTTTCAGAGATTGCACCGGTGGTTTCGAGAATACGATCTGCGAGGGTGGATTTGCCGTGGTCAACGTGCGCGATGATGCAGAAGTTACGGATATGATCCTGAGAATAGGTGTTTTTCGTGTTCATTATAGTTTTACACTTCATTATAGCACAGAGAGTTCACACCAAGAAGGATTGAACGACATCAAACCCTCAAGAGGGATGATATCCTTAAGTCCCTAAGGTATTATTTATTGATGAAGATAATTTGATTTTCGATAGAGGAGATTGTTTTGGGCAAGAAAATTGTATACGTGTTATTTTTTATTCTCTCGTGCTTTGTGACAAGCGCTAGAGCCGATATTATTAAAAGTTATTCCATCTTGCCCGGATCGCCATCCGAAACATATAGCCTCCTTAAATCCATCGATTCATCCGTTCAGAACAACGCGCGAATCGCGCCGCAAGGAGGAATGTGGATATGGCGTTTTATCGTCCCCCCTGCGTCAAGATTACAGTTGAGCTTCCAGTCGGTTGGCGTTCCCAGAGTGGACGTATGGGCGTGGAATGGCAAACTTATTCACTCTGTAACGCTGCCCAGCGCCAATGGTTACACCGTTTACGCCACCGCACCCCCCAATCAGCCCGTAGGCGCCGGTGTCCGCTTCCGATTCAGAGCGTTGACAGGAGACGTGCAGGTTCAAAATATCATCATCACCGTGCGAATGCCCGACACGAACAGGGATGGCATAGGAAATTTCGTTGAGCGATTAATGGGATTGGCGCCGAACCAGCGACCGAGGATTCCCGCTCAGAACGGCAAACCGCACACCACCCTTTACACCTCCTCCCCCTATGCGCCTGAAATCGCGTTCCCTGTCGATCAGGTTTTAATACCGTCTGCGTCAACCGACAACCAGGGAAGTTGGGCGGGATACGGTTTTCCCACGGCATTCACCTCCGAGCAGGATTTCACCCCTCTCCCCCCCATGCGATCGGGCGGGGTTAGAATGCTCCGACCCTTCGCATCCGCTTGGCTGGATTTCTCGCTTCTATCCTCGTCATCACTGAATCCGGGCTTGGTCAACCTGCCGGCATATCCCATCGCCCCGCTGCCCAACCAACTCCCCGAACAGAGTATGTCGGCCTGGAAGGATCGATGTGTGGCGGCGTTTATGCAGCGTAACTTAAACAACGTGGAGATAATCCATGATCCCTCAAAAATAGTCCCATCGCTCACTCCCGACTGGATAGGCTCCCTGAACCTTCTCAGCGGGGATATTGGAGGTGTGTGGCAACATCCTTATAAAATGAATGCCGGAAGCGATGGAATTTTTGCGGTATCCGATCCTTCCGCGCAGGGGCAATTGGGACTATCCTACACGCTTCCGCTACTCCTACAAGGAGTGCCCGTACAAGCCATCCCCCCATCTTCACTCGCCTCACCTTCAACCTACGCGGGGATGCGAATGCTGCTGTTGCCTGTTGTCGCCTTGGCCAACTTGCAAACAGGTTACGAAATCCCCTTAACCAACTGGATTCGCTCGGGCGGCGACTTGATTGTCATCGGAGGAAAGTCCACAAGCGATTTAAACGCTTTGTGGACCGGCTTGTCCATTGGCTCTTCTCAGGGCGACAATGTCGCCCCCGTCTCGCCGTCAAACGCCTCATCCATCCTGTTGGCGGAGAGCAAGGAAAACTCACCTCAGCAGAAGATAACCATCGACGTGAGTAAACTGATCAGTCCGAACGGTTCGCTTACATTAAGATTCAGTTGCGAGCCAACCGACAACAGCGATGGTTTCCATCTCTTTTCCTTGAAGCTGATGCTGAACAGCAAGTTGGGATTATCCTTCCGCGCCGGATCCGAACTCGAAAGCCGTTTCCTCAGCGATGATTCCGGAACGCTTTTTATCGGACAAAACAGGACGGCAATTCCCACCTCCACCACCAAACCCTTCTGGACTTATCATTTTGAGGGGTTAAGTGGGGTCTCCTCGGTGATCGTGGAGCTGAACATCGGTGGGAGATATCAAATATACGCACAACCCGAAGAATCGATGACAGACCGATTAGATGCCACGGATAACCGTTTCGGTCCTTTGCTGGCTCATATCATCTGCCGATTGGATGAAGGATATTCCCTCTTGAACCCTCCCCCGGGAGCGACAGCCCTTTACAACCTGAGGGGATATAATCCACCCGCCGTTTGGATGACACAGGAAGGAAAAGGATCACTCTATTACTGCGCCTTCAGCCCCGATTTCATCACATTGAACGAACAGCGATCCAGATTGTTGGAAGCCCTGGTGAAAAGTGCGTATGAATCCCAGCCCGGTGAGTTTCGCGAATCGTCCGCAATGATCGTAAGAAGAGGAAATTGGACGGTAATCCACACATTCGATCAGGATATCAATTTGGACGGAAATTACGTGGATCTATTCAGTCCGACATTGAATATACTCCAAGATCCGGAAATCCCGGCTGACAGCAGCGATTTTCTCAAACGTTTTGATCCTTCCATTCGAGAACCTCACATCCTTGCCGTTACTGGCAAAGTTCTTGCCAAATACGAATCGTTTGGAAAGACCTCATTTTATGTATCCGGCTCCTTATCCTCCAATGGCGAAGCGAGAATATGGGCTGGAGACCGACGTTTGAACGGCATTAAAGCGTTTACGCTGATGGGAGTTCCAATACCGGTTCAGTTCATCACAGACGATCGATCAATCTTAGTGAAGTATCCAAATTATCCTGATGGAGTTGTGGTGAAAATCGGATGGCGTCCATAGGAAAATAACTTCATTCGCACTTTTATTTCATACCCATCCGCAGTTAAATTTCGGGTATATCCGTATAATGTGTAAATAACTGTTCAAGCTCTTTAGACCGGTTCACGAAATGCCATAATGTATATCAGAGGACGGTCACTTCGACATTGAATGCGCCGTCTTGCGCCGGAATCCCATGCAGGAACAATGCACAGTTTGCGCAAAAAGGTGCGCATCTACAGTTCGAACGGATGAAACCATGAGATTACTATCCTCATACGCCTTACCCCTAATTTTTTGCGTTGCGGTCGGGCTCTCGCTTACGGGTTGCGGTAAGGATGAATACAAGATGGAAGGCATGGAGCCAAAAAAATCCTCCATCTATTATCCCCTCAGCAACTCCAGCTCACCCACCGTGACCGCCGGGGACGAAGCCGTTTTCGGACACGACGGGGGCCCCACGAGCCTCACGCAAGCCTTAGGGGGAAATTCCAACCTAACCCAAGGCTCCGATCATGACTATATCACCAAAGCGGATATCTACTGGAAATTCCACTATCTATGCAATGTCATCAACAGCGGAGAGACGCCTCGCAACTTTGCGGATGAGTTGAGAAAGATTGAATTGGAGACTTCCGGCATTCAAAGCGATTCCAACGCAAGCTTGATTATGGATATCATGCAGAATATGAAACAGGGGGCGGACGCTCTGAAGATCAAGAAGCAGTTGGGGAAAATCGGGTTGGATCCCAACTCAATTCCGTGGGGATCCGGACAATTCATGATTTCACAATACCTAAGCAAACAGGCTCAAAACAAGATGTACAACTGGATCGATCCGGACACGAAGCAGAGTATCATGGATTTTGAGAGCAACTATCATTCTCCGCCATCCGTAATACAACAGAACAGCTTTCAAATGGCGAACGACGAGACGCAGGAGCTTGGCACACAACTCGGGTTGAAGAAAAACGACCAAAACTCTCCCTTTGGCTCCAATTATGAACATTAGAGCGTTAGGGGAAACACTCTCCCCTAACGCTTCGGCGACTGACGCGATTATTGGAGCAGACGCTTCATTTTACGAAACGGCTCCTCCCACTCTTCGGAATCCCCAGGAACATATTCCACCAGCGGGAACGATTTTCGGATCACCTTTCGTCCCTCTTCAAGCGAGGGGAAAACACCGCACGCCATCGCTTGAACGAGGATGTTGCCCGCTGCGGTAGCCTCCACCGGCCCCGCCAAAACCCTCTTTCCCGTGGCGTTGGCGGCGTATTGGCACAGACTTTGGTTTCGGCTTCCTCCGCCGATGATGTGTATGGTGTGGATTGGTTCTCCCGTAACTTCCTCCAACATCTCAATCACCCATCGATATTTCAACGCCAAACTTTCGAGGATGCATCGAACCATTGTCGCCACATCCGCCGGGGCTGTTTGCCCCGTTCGCCGGCAATATTCCGCAATCGCCATCGGCATATCCGAAGGATTGAGAAAAGCGGAGTCGTCCGGGTCTAAAATCGCTGAAAAAGCGGGAGCCTGCTCCCCCATCGCAGCCAGTTCCGAATAGTCATAGACATACCCTGATTTCTCCCATGAGCGCTTGCAACGTTGAAGAAGCCATAATCCCATGACATTTCGCAACAAGCGATAGGTTTTGTTCACCCCCCCCTCGTTCGTAAGGTTGAAATTCATGGTTTGCTGATTGATAATCGGCGAGGGAACCTCCACTCCCACCAACGACCACGTCCCGCAACTCACATACGCCCATCCGGACTTGGAATCCGCAGGCACGGCGGCAACCGCTGAACCTGTGTCGTGACACGCAGGAGCAATTACGGGAATGGAATGGGCTCCGGTTTCCATCTTGACGGATTCATGCAGGGTGTCGAGTTTGGTGCCCGGAGGGACAATCTCACCAAGAAAATGAGTGGGAAGACCCAGGCGTTCCATCACATCCCGAGCCCAGTCCTCTTTCACAGGGTCGTAGCATTGCGTTGTTGTGGTGATGCTAAACTCATTCACCTTGCGCCCCGTCAGCCAAAAGTTCAGCAAATCCGGGGTTGTAAGAAGGGATCGAGCTTGATCCAAAAGTGAGAAATCCGTTTTGCGCATGGCGAAGAGCTGGAAAATCGTGTTGAATTGCATCAACTGAATTCCGGTGGTCTTGTAGAGTTGGTCTTTGGGCACGATAGCAAACGCCTCCTCCATAATACCATCCGTTCTATGGTCCCGATAGTGCCGCGGCATGCCTAGAAGTTCATCATTGGCGTCCAGCAATCCGAAATCCACCCCCCACGTATCCACACCCAATCCATCAATCGTGGGTCCGTGATCCCTAATGGTGCGGCTCAAGCCGTGTTTGATTTCAGCGAAGAGCCTTAGGATATCCCAGTAGAAATTACCCAAAACCCATTGCGGCTCGTTTAAAAAGCGATGGGTTTCATCCAAAGTCATTTTTCCATCACGGAGAGTTCCCAGCACGGCGCGTCCGCTTTCCGCGCCTAGATCGAAAGTTAAGAATCTCGCGTCATTTGACATCCTGCATCGCCTCCTTCAAGGAAGTCGCTCCTCCTCCCCATGGGATACGCTTCGGTGTAGGGGAAAATGGAGTCGGATATATTCTACCCATAACCGAGCGTTACTGATCTAACCAAGCGATGAAATTTATGGAGCGGAAGCGACAAAGGGAGGTCAAACAAACAAAATAAGAGAGCCGCAGGGGATTTCTTCACCCAACTCAAGGGCGATGAAAAGCGCGGGAGAAACGTTAAATCTCTTGGTGACTTGCAGCAATAACAGCCTCCGCCATCATGATCGGAGCCTTGGAACGTATGGCCAGAGCTATGGCGTCGCTTGGGCGGCAATCTATCTCAAATTGCTTGTTACCCTGTGTGATGAATAGCTTAGCGTAAAAGGTGTTCTCCCAAATATCATCGATGATCACTCGTTCAATGCGTGCGCCGATACGATTAAGAATTATTTGGAAGAGATCATGAGTCATGGGTCGTTCGGGCGTATCCCCTTCGAGAGCCATGGATATTGCAAACGCCTCGTAACGTCCGATAAATATGAATACTTGGCGATTATTGACATCCTGCACCAATACGAACGTTTGAGCGGATGAATTGTCGCCGATGGCGGTGTGCTCAAATACACCAACCACTTTCACCTCTTTTTCCTGGAGATCCTTGGGAAGCCGATTTTCTATCTCCTCGGAAGGCGCATCACCGTTAAACGGGCTGTTGTCTCCGCTCGGTTCCCAATCTCCGAATAGGTCTTTGAATTCGCTTCCCACAGCTTCGCCTCCGATTAATCAGAGTCTCCATTCTTCATAGTCTTATCGACCATCTTGAGAAATTCCTTGTTGGATCGAGTGTGTTTCAACCGATCAATCAATAATTCCGTAGCTTCCGGAACCGCCAAACCCGATAGAAGCCTTCTAAGCTGAGTGATTCGTTTTAGGCTCTCTTCATCATATAGCAATTCATCGTGACGAGTTCCTGATTTCAAAATATCCACGGCCGGAAATATGCGCCGATCCGCCAGATTTCTATCCAAGTCGAGTTCCATGTTGCCTGTACCTTTGAACTCTTCGAAGATATGATCATCCATGCGGCTGCCAGTTTCGACAAGGGCTGTGGCGAGAACGGTGAGACTTCCCCCCTCTTCTATATTACGCGCAGCCCCGAAAAATCGTTTCGGTCGGTAAAGCGCCGCAGGGTCCAAACCACCGCTCAGTGTTCGACCGCTTGGGTTGACAGTCAAGTTTGAGGCGCGAGTGTAACGTGTAAGGCTATCCATAAGAACGATCACGTCCTTTTTAGCCTCCACCAGCCTCTTCGCCTGTTCCAAAACCATCTCCGCAACCCGCATATGGTTTTCCGGCGTCTCGTCGAAGGTTGAGCTTATGACCTCTCCCTTCACGGATCTTCGGATGTCCGTCACCTCCTCGGGACGCTCATCAATTAATAGAACGATGAGATTCATCTCCGGATGGTTGACGGTAATCGCGTTGGCGATGGTTTTCAAAAGTGTCGTTTTTCCGGCCTTTGGAGGAGCCACGATCGTACCACGCTGCCCCTTGCCAATGGGAGAAATCAAATCTATAAAGCGGCCGGCGATTTCATTTGGAGTGGTTTCGAGGATAATCCGTTCGTTCGGGTAGATGGGCGTGAGATCGTCAAAATTGATGCGTGATTTGGACATCTCCGGATCCATTCCGTTGACCTGCTCCACGCGCAGCAAGCCGAAATACTTTTCCGACTCCTTAGGCGGACGAACCTGCCCAGCCACAAGATCCCCCGTCTTTAAAACAAACCGCTTGATTTGGGTTTGGGAGACATAAATATCCTCCGCATTGGGAGAGAAGTTGCTGCGCCGCAGAAAACCCCATCCATCCGGCAATATCTCCAAGATTCCCTGAGCGAAAAGGTATCCGCTTTTCTCAGCGAAATTCTCCCATATTTTACGCACCAACTCCTCTTTGCGCAAGCCGGAGAAATCTCCGTTGAGACCGTTTTCCTTCGCGATTTCCTGCAGTTCCTCCAAATTTTTGGTGTTTAGCTCTGCAAGGGTGATGTTATCCATATAATGAGCACCTCGTTTAGTAACGTTCCTGATCAAAACTGCGGATAATGCAAAAAACGCTCCGCAACCGGGATTAGGTAACTTGTGGCGGAGCCGTTCTTTACGGCTTGCCTGGGGTATGTAAATCAGACGATTGCAAAAAAACTATGTGAGGAAATGTCCTCTTTTGTGAATACAGTCCGCTATGATGTTCTGCGAATTCTGCAGTCTCATTGCGCTTAAAAAAAGCAAGACTGTTAGTCCTTCAACATAAATAAGGGATGGCGCCTCGACACTCCTGCCAATGATTACGGCTTCAACACTCCAATATACGGAAGATTACGGTACAACCCGGCGTAATCCAGACCATACCCCACCACGAAATGATTCTCTATTGTGAATCCCACGTAATCCGCTTGGATTATCGTCTTCCTTCCCGAAGGTTTGTCCAAAAGAGCCACGGTTCGCAAACTCGCGCATTGTCGGTTTCTTAACGTATCCTGAAGGTACCTTATCGTCAAACCGCTATCGATGATGTCCTCAACCAGCAGAACATGCCTGCCTTCAACCGGATGACTTAAATCCTTGATCATTCGCACTTCGCCGGAAGTGGTTGTTCGGTGACAGTATGAGGAGCAAGCGATAAAATCCATTTCCATGGGAAGCGATAAGGCGCGTGACAGATCGGATAGGAACATCACCGCCCCCGTAAGCACGCCGATCATAACGATGGTCTGATTCTTGTAATCCTCGGTGATCCGCTCCGCCAGTTGCCGGACTCTTGATTGGATCATCTCCTCAGTGATCAGAACCCTCTCAATTTCACTTTCGGCGGTAATCATATCGGATTATTCCCACTCGATCGTGGCGGGCGGCTTGGAACTGATGTCATATACGACACGATTTACGCCTTTAACTTCATTTACAATCCGATTGCTTACTTTTTCCAGCAGTTCGTAAGGAAGTCGGGACCAGTGAGCTGTCATCGCATCCTCGCTTGTAACCGCCCGCAAAATGACCGGACAAGCGTATGTTCTTTCGTCCCCCATCACCCCCACGCTACGAAGGTTCGGCGCCAAAGCCGCGTACGCCTGCCAAATCTCGGAATACAATCCGGCGGCTCGAATTTCGCTGATAAAGATGTCATCCGCTTGGCGCAGGATATTCAACCTCTCCGCTGTGACCTCCCCCATGATGCGGATCGCAAGTCCCGGACCGGGAAAAGGATGCCGCCACACGATCTCCATGGGAAGTCCAAGT
Source organism: Chthonomonadales bacterium (assembly GCA_027459625.1). Lineage (GTDB taxonomy): Bacteria > Armatimonadota > Chthonomonadetes > Chthonomonadales > CAJBBX01 > DTKV01. The sequence continues at coordinate 37,172 of DAIDHP010000028.1, read as the reverse complement.
TCCTTCGCCACAGCGCGGGTTTCATCCTTGAACAAAAAACGTAAAGGCTCAATCACCTTTAAACGCATATCCTTTGGCAATCCGCCGACATTGTGATGGGTCTTTATAGTCGCGGCGGTTTCCGTACCGCTCTCAATGACATCGGGATACAAGGTGCCTTGTGCGAGGAATTCAGCATCGGAGATATTATCGGCGGTCTCTTCGAAAATCCGTACGAACTCCTCCCCGATAATCTTACGTTTTCTTTCCGGATCTGTTACATTCCGCAGTTTCGCAAGAAAGCGTTCCGATGCGTCCACGAAAATCAGCTTGATACCGAATGCCTCGGCGAAATCCTTGCGAACCTGTTCCGCCTCCCCCATTCGCAACAATCCATGATCCACGAATATGCAGGTGAGTTTGTCTCCAATGGCGGCATGTACCAGCGCGGCGACGGTGCACGAATCCACGCCTCCGGATACCCCGCACACAACACGGTTATCGCCAACCTGGCTTTTAATGGAGGCGATGGATTCCTGTACGAAAGATTCAGGAGTCCATAACTGATGGCACCCGCACACATCCACGGCGAACTTTCGCATCAACTCCTTGCCAAAGGGCGTATGCGCCACCTCGGGATGAAACTGCACTCCGTAAAACTTGCGCGTATGATCCGCCATGGATGCCACGGGCGTAAAATCCGTTTTCGCTAAAACTTCAAAACCCGGAGGCGGTTCCAGTACGTTGTCTCCGTGGCTCATCCAGCATTTCAGGATGGAAGGCATATCGGCATACAACGGATACGGTTGGATTACGGTGAGCTGAGCACTTCCGTATTCCCGTTTCTCCGCCGGCACAACCTTCCCGCCAAGCTGCAGGGACATTAATTGCTGTCCATAGCATATCCCTAGGATCGGGACGCCCAATTCATAAATTCCCATATCCGCCTGAGGAGCGTCGGGATCGTAAACGCTGTTAGGTCCGCCGGATAGGATGATCCCTTTCGGATGACGCTTGGCTATCTCCTCCGCCGGGGTGCGATAGGATATGATCTCGCAGTAGACGTGACACTCTCTTACTCGTCGAGCGATCAATTGAGTGTATTGCGCCCCAAAATCTATGATTTGGATTATCTCATCGGTAGAGTGGTTTTGCATTAGGAATGGAAGGATGAATTAACCTGCAGTTAAAATGAGCTACATAAAAGCGGAATTGAATACATTATATCCCTTCTTCTCGGAAAAGTCAATATTGCATAAGATATTTTCCCAAATGTTTGCACAAACGCCAAATCAGGCACGCGAGCTATGATATATGCGCAACAGTTTCCCATGAGCTTCGCCCATGCGCGATTAGCTCGCTGGCCTGGATTTAGCGAATATTAGGCTTATTTGAACCGTTCATAAGCTGCGGCGATGATAGCTGAAACGGTTGGATCCAATCCGAGATTATCCGTCCTTATTATCATATCATATCCTGCCGCGTCATCGATATCATGGGAGAACACCTGTCGGGTGAACTCCATTCTTTCGTGATCAATATGACGTATCTTCCTCTCAGCCTCCTCATGGGATATATGCTCAAATTCCATGATGTTGCGGATTCGAAAATCAATCGCCGCCCTCAGCCTAATGTTTAGAGCCTGGGGAAGTAGGAAGTTCGCACCGCGACCTATTATGATCTTGTTCCCTTGATGGGCGAGAGCGAGAACGACTTGAGCCAGATGGCGGTAATAGGCGTGCGTTTCAAGCACATGAGAGTTCAGAATGGTTCTACATAACTCTTGCAGCCATGACATCGCATGCTCATCCAACGATTCAACCATCTGAGCCCGAGTCTGCGTGCTTTCCGCCACTGCGTCAATGATTTCCTTGTCCCATACCTGCCAGTTTGTTCCGAGTCTGTCGCAAATCTTGACAGCGATTCGCGCCCCCCCCGCTCCATATTCTCGCGAAATCGTTATGACGCGACACACTCTTTGGCTGCATGGTTGATTTTTGCGTTCACTTCTTGCCTTTTCCCGAAGGAACCACTCCTTTATCCGGCTGTCCGTCAGCCTTGCATCATCAGTAATATGCATCGTACACCTCCATTGCGTTCCACTCATCATGGAGCACACTCTCTCTTGACAATATGGATATGAATGCAAAATTCAACTGTCAAAATTTCCAAAACCGTCGGATGAACGGTATGAACCCTGTTTGTTTGAATTTTGCAGTAACCTCTTGAAATTGAGCAACGCTTAGAGATGATCTCACACTTATAAGACGACGGAAAATTGAAAATAGCCAACTTTCCTGAAATAAATCCGGTCGTTCAACCGGACAACACCTATAATTAACAAACTCTCCTTTGTAATGAACGAAAACACGCAGTCACTCGCTCTAATCCGATTAACCGGTTTCGTACCCTGTATGCGACGAGAGCCAGCGCTCAACCTCAGTTATTGAAATGCCTTTCCGTGCTGCGTAATCCTCAACCTGATCTCTGCCGATGCGTCCAACAGGGAAATACCGCGCCATCGGGTGCATGAAGTAAAACCCGGAAACGGAACTTCCGGGATGCATTGCGAAGGTTTCCGTCAAATAAATCCCCGTATTTTTCTCCGCGTCCAGAAGAGAGAAGAGGATCGCCTTTTCAGTGTGATCCGGACAAGCCGGATATCCTGGCGCCGGACGTATGCCCCGATGCTTTTCCTTGATGATATCTTCATGACTCAGGGGCTCCTTGACCCCGCAATCCAATCTCGCTATCTGATGAAGCAACGATGCGAACGCTTCCGCCAGACGATCCGCCAACGCTTCCGCCATGATCGCGTTGTAATCATCGTTCTCCATCTTGAACTTATGGACCAGTTTCTCCAAACCTATTCCGGAAGTGACAGCGAACGCCCCCAAGTAATCCCGCAATTGCATATCCGCCGGGGCGATGAAATCGGCGAGAGCGTAATTCACACCCCGTTCAGCCTCATCCTCCGAAGAGCCTTGCGTTATGCGCAACTTATCCGTTTGCTGGCGAAGGGTGTGAATGACCGCTTTTTTTACATTTCGCTTGTCATTCTCGTACAATATGATGTCATCACCCTCGCTATTCGCGGGAAAGAAACCATATACTCCTTTGGCTATCAGCCATCTCTTTTGAATGATTTCGTCTAGTAATACGCAGGCATCGTGGTAAAGTTCATTTGCACGTTCGCCAATAAGAGGGTCCTTTAGAATATCCGGAAATCTGCCATGCAATTCCCATGCGTGAAAAAATGGAGACCAATCGATGTACGGCTTGAGCGATTCCAGCGACTGATCCGCAAGCGTACGGACGCCGATGAAGGACGGATGCGCGATATCCTCCTCTTTCCATAAAAACGATGATTTTCTGCCTCTGGCCTCCGCTAACGACAACAGTGGTTTGTCCACTCGGCGATTTTTAAACTCCCTGCGTAACCTCTCTTGATCATCGCGATTATGTTTGGCGAACTCATCACGCAGTTCAGGTTTCAATAGATTGTTGACCACGCCGACCGCGCGCGAAGCGTCAAGAACATGAATGACATCGCCGTGATATGCCGGGGCGATTTTCACGGCGGTGTGCGCACGGCTTGTGGTCGCTCCCCCAATAAGCAAAGGGATTTCAAAGCCCTGATTTTCCATCTCGGCGGCGACGAATGTCATTTCGTCGAGAGAAGGTGTAATCAAACCGCTTAGCCCGATAACATCCGCATGGCGCTCCACAGCCGTCTTGAGAATCTTGTCCGCAGGAGTCATCACCCCCAAGTCAATTACCTCGTAATTGTTGCAAGCCAGTACAACCCCCACGATGTTTTTCCCGATGTCATGCACATCCCCTTTCACGGTGGCCATCACGATGCAAGGCGCGCTACGCCTGGACGGGGAATCACTCTTTCCGCCAGCCATCCGTTTTTTCTCGTCCTCCATGTAAGGAAGCAAAATGGCCACCGCTTTTTTCATGACCCTGGCACTCTTCACCACTTGCGGAAGAAACATCTTGCCGGAACCAAACAGGTCCCCCACAACGTTCATTCCAGCCATTAACGGTCCCTCAATCACCTCCAATGGGGAAGGGTATTTGTCTATGGCTTCAAGCACATCCTTGTCAATATATTCCGTAATTCCTTTGATCAAGGAGTAAGATAACCGGTCCTCCAGGCTTTTATTTCTCCACTCCTCCTCCGCACTACGCTGAGATGTTTTGGATTTCACCTTCTCGGCGTAAGCGAGCAAACGCTCGGTGGAGTCCGACCTGCGATTTAAAAGAACATCCTCCACAAGCTCCAAAAGATCCTTCGGTATCTCATCGTAAACAGCAAGCTGACCGGCGTTCACAATGCCCATGTCCAGCCCTGCGAGGATGGCGTGATACAGAAACGCCGCATGCATCGCTTCGCGCACAGTGTTATTGCCTCGAAACGAGAAAGAGACATTACTGATACCGCCGCTTGTTTTGCATCCCGGCAAATGAGTCTTGATCCAACGCACCGCCTCTATGAAAGCCACGCCGTAATTTGCATGCTCCTCGATGCCTGTCGCCACGGTGAGCACATTCGGATCAAAAATGATATCCTCGGCGGGAAAACCAATCTCGCGAACCAATATGTCATAAGCGCGAGAGCAAACGACGATTTTCCTTTCGAGCGTGTCCGCCTGCCCCTCCTCGTCAAAAGCCATCACCACTGCCGATGCTCCATTCTGACGTATTTTTCTGGCGCGCTCTCGGAATATCTCCTCCCCCTCTTTTAAGCTGATTGAGTTCACGATGCATTTGCCCTGCAGACATTTCAGTCCTGTTTCAAGAACAGACCATTTCGAACTGTCTATCATGATGGGAACCTTTGAAATATCAGGCTCGGAAGCTATCAAATTCAGGAAAGTTCGCATCACTTTCTCGGAGTCAAGCATACCCTCGTCTACATTCACATCCAGGATGTTCGCCCCGTTATCCACCTGCTGGCGAGCCACACTAAGCGCCTCCTCGTACTGCTCGGCTTTAATGTATTTGGCGAATTTCGGGGATCCTGTGACGTTTGTCCTTTCCCCGATCATGATGAAATTACTGTTGGGACGAATTACCAAAGGCTCCAAACCGCTTACGGAAGTAAAACGCTCCACCTCCGGCGCCGTGCGAGGGGGTAGATCGCGAACCGATTGAGCAATAGCCTGAATATGCTCAGGCGTGGTGCCGCAACACCCCCCAACCATATTTAGCCAGCCGTTTCGCGCATACTCCGACAAATAATAAGCCATGTTTTCCGGCGTATCATCGTATTCACCGAATGCATTGGGGAGTCCGGCGTTAGGATAACATGTGGTGTATATCGGGGCTATTCGAGAGAGTTCCTGAACATAAGGACGCATCTCCTTCGCGCCTAGTGCGCAGTTTATACCGACGCTAAGCAGCGGAAAATGGGAGATGGAAATCCAGAACGCCTCCAGCGTTTGTCCGGACAGGGTTCTTCCGCTGGCATCCGTAATTGTGACCGAAACCATCACCGGGATACTGCTTCCCAAACGCTCGAAAACCTCCTGAATGGCGTACAGCCCCGCTTTAAGGTTCAATGTGTCGAAAGTCGTCTCCAGCAATAGGATATCCACCCCACCCTCCATCAAAGCCTCCGCCTGCTCGGCGTAGGCTTTGACCAGGTCATCAAACGTCACCGCCCTGTAAGCGGGATTGTTCACATCCGGGGAAAGGGATGCCGTGCGATTGGTTGGTCCGATCGCCCCCGCCACAAATTTCCGTGCATTGGGACTTTCGCCCGCCATCTTCCTTACGGCTTGCCTGGCGATCTGTGCGGATGCGATATTCATCTCGCGTACGAACTCCTCCAAGCCGTAATCCGATTGAGAGATACGATTGGCGTTGAAAGTGTTCGTCTCGATAATATCCACCCCTGCGGACAGATAGGACTTATGGAAATCTAGAATCAGTTGCGGATTAACAAGCGACAGGACTTCATTGTTGTTACGCAAATCATGCGGATGATTTTGAAACCTTTCCCCGCGATAATCACGTTCCTGGAATTTATGTCGTTGAATCATCGTCCCCATTGCGCCGTCAAGAATGAGGATGCGATGTCGAAGTATATCCTTTATATCATTTAGCGTTTGCGAATCTTGCATAAAATCGAGCCTTCCGATGCGAAATTAATTATTTAGCCATACAATAGGATACCCGATATCCCCTCACCCATCACCTTCCGAAGAGGAATCGGGAGATGTGCAGTCGCTCCGCAAGCTGCGCGAACACATAAGATAGGAGAATAGCGAAGAAGATGTAAAGTATCATCGTAATGAATTTGCCGATATACGCGGAAACAAACTGCAGGCGATCCAAAACCAACAGCAGCATGGGATGAAAGAGATAGATTTGCAGGGAGTATACACCGATACGCTCGAACATGATTTTCAAACGGGATCCGGAGCGCCATTTAATCGCAAGAAGCATCAGGCAAAGACTTGCTAAAAGCGTGAAGAACCATGATCTGACGGACTTTCGGATCGCATGGAACATTGAATGCCAACTGTTTTGAGAAGGGCCATGGCTATATGTGTTTTTTGCAGTAAAAGCACTGACACCAAGCGGAAGGGAATGTTTTCCCCGTTCGTCTTTTATGTTCGCGTATGAATGCGATATTATGGAAAGTCTTGATTCGTGATTGTGCACGATCATGGAATCCGGTATGTAGAAAAATCCGGCGATAATAACCAATAGGATAATCCACGGGGCGAATTGTTTTATTCTCCGCGAAAGATCCATGGGCTTTGAAGCGAAATATATTCCCATTAGGATCATAGGAGTGTAACGAAGCGCGGAACGTTCCAACAAAGAATTGGAATGCAGAATCAAGATCAATCCGACTTTGACACATACATTCAAGGAGATGATGGATAAAATGATTGTCATTATGGGCATTTTACGGAAGATGGGTATGAGGAGTGGTAACACTACGATGATTTGCAGCAAAACCCAGAGGAAATAGAGATGATCGTAAGCCTTGCCAATGAGGATGAGGTGAAAAAGATTTGAAAGACTGAAGGTGAATCCTTTTTGGCGAATATATAGAAAGTAGTAAAGAACGGACCATATCACATAGGGATAGGCGATTGTTTGCAACCGGTTTAAATAATAGCGACGATAATCATTTTTGAGAAGAAGGCTGTTTACATTCACAATCACGCTTAGCAACAGAAACGCAGGCACCGCACAATCCGCAATTCCGTGCATAAAGCCAATGACATACCATTGAAAACTTCGCACGGGATAAAGTCCCATGAACCTTCCAAAAACGTGAATCATCACAACGAATAGGATGGCGACGCCCTTGTAAGCGTCCGCCCATTCAAAACGGACTCGGGTTGTGTGATTGGAGGGAGGGGTCATTTGAATAAACCTGAGATCGGGAAAAGATACGCTAACGTTTGAACTGTCTGTTGATGCTTTCAAATGGCAGGATCACCACAATCGGTCTGCCATGCGGGCATAGATATGGGTTTTCCGTTTCCGCCAATTGTTGCAACAGACCATTCATCTCCTCCATATTCAAAGGATCACCCGCCTTTACAGCTAGCTTGCAGGCGTTGGTGATCGTCACATGTTCCTTTTGCACCAGCAATCGACGTGCAACGGAGAGATGAGCCAATTCGTCCACCATATCCTTCAATAACGCCTCGGTTGCACCGCGAGCGGCGTAAGAGGGCACGGAGCGAACTAGAAATGAATCCTTGCCGAACGGCTCGACATCCCATCCATTTTCGGCGAAATCCCCAAGCCTCTGCTTCAGTAACGTGGCTTCAGCAGCTCCCATTGACAAGGTGATGGGAATAGCCAATCTTTGCACAGGCACCCCCTGTTTCGCGCGCAGCACCGTCAGTCTTTCATAAAGAACCCGTTCATGCGCCACATGCTGATCTATTATAGCGATACCCTGTTCCGTCAGAGCGATAATGTAGGTGTTGATAGCCTGCCCAAGTACTTTGAAGCCTTTCAATTTCTCCTTGAAGGGCTTGCGTTCGAGCGATTCCTCTGCCATGGAAGCGAAAACGTCCCCGTTCGGAGGTTCCATTGAAGCCACTCCGCCTTCCCCCGCATTATTCGGGGGTACGCCACTAATCACCGACCCAATAGGCGTAAACGCGTCGATCGCCGATTGAAAGCTTTCCCTGGAATCGTTTTGGGGGGCGGAAATTTGCAATCCCCAACCGCCTTGAAAGGATGAATTCGCCCTGGACACGGGAGGGGATGGCATTCCATTAGCATATGAAGAAAACCGCATCTCCGGCACCATGCCGAAATTCAATAAGGATTGCTTGATCGCCTGACTAACAGCGTGGTGCATCTCGGAATCCCTGAGAAATTTTACTTCGAACTTTGTGGGATGCACGTTGACATCCACCATTGCGGGGTCGATGTCAACGGATATCGCGCAGATCGGGAATCTGCCTTCGGGTGTTAGTGATCGCAATGATTCTTCCAAGGCATGACCCAGCAGGCGATTTTTGATCGGGCGTCGATTCACGAAAAAAAGTTCATGCGAACGTCCCGGCCTGTTCATATCGGGAGGACACAGATAGCCATGAATTCGAATGGAGTTCGCCTCATATTGAATGGGTATAGCTTTTCGCGCGATCTCTCTTCCCCAAATAGCCGAAATCGCGGCAAGAGGATCGTCGTTTCCCGGAGAGGTTACAACCTCCTGATTGTTATGTATCAGCTTAAAGGAGATATGAGGATTAATAATCGCCAGACAACTTACCATTTCAATGGATCGCGACAACTCCGTGGAAGTGGTCTTGAGAAATTTCAGTCTGGCGGGAGTATTGTAAAACAGTTCTTCCACCACTATGGAGGTTCCTTGCGGTCCGCCGATATCCTCCACATTCTCAATATCCCCGCCATGCACCACAATACGAGTGCCTGCGACTTCGCCGGAAGGAACTGTGACAAGGGTGAAATGTGAAACGGAGGCGATGCTGGGCAACGCCTCCCCGCGAAAACCCAAGGTTTGAATGGAAAAGAGATCGTCAGCAGAGCGAATTTTCGATGTGGCGTGGCGTTGAAGCGAAAGCACCGCGTCTTCTCGCTCCATCCCGCATCCATCATCCGCCACCAAGATGCGTTTCCTCCCTCCATCATCCAGATGAATGACGATATGGCGCGCCCCGGCATCTATGGCGTTCTCCGTCAACTCCTTGACTACGGAGGCGGGCCGTTCGACCACTTCTCCCGCTGCGATACGGTTCGCAGTGTTGTCATCCAATAAAAAAATCTGATTATCCAAAATCCAGTCCCTGTTTCAAAGAGGATACAAACACGATCATATGAATGCACACATCACAGTAATACCGTCGCGGCTGTAAGAGCTTAACGAAGCATCCTCTGCAACTCATCCAATTTCATGATAGCCTCTATCGGCGTAAGGGCGGAGATATCAAGGCTTTCCAATGATACGATTACCGGGTGCTTTTCGGCTTCGAAAAGCGTGAGTTGCAGCTTTTTTTTCGAGACCGGGATATCCGTCACGCCACCAAGCAAATCACCGGTCGCGTTTCTCACCGAATTTTTCTCCAACCCCTTCAAAATCTCCTTGGCGCGATCAATCACTTCCGGTGGAACTCCGGCCATTCGTGCCACCTGTATGCCGTAACTTCGATCCGTCCCCCCGGGAATCAGCTTGTGGAGCCAGATGATATGATCGCCTTGCTCCTTCACTGCCACCCTATAGTTTTTCACCTTCGGTGAGCTCTTTGCCAAATCGTTCATGTAATGGTAATGCGTGGCGAATAGAGTCTTGCATCCGATTTGCGTCAAGTATTCCGCAACCGCCCAGGCGATGGAAAGACCGTCGTAGGTGCTGGTTCCCCTTCCAATTTCGTCTAACACCACAAGACTTCGCTGGGTGGCGTTATTGAGGATATTGGCGGTTTCATTCATCTCCACCATGAATGTGGATTGTCCGCTGGCAAGCTCATCATGCGCTCCGACACGCGTAAAGATGCGATCCACAACGCCGATAGTCGCTTGGTCCGCCGGAACAAAGCTGCCAACTTGCGACAAAAGGGTTATCAAAGCCACCTGCCGCAACGCAGTTGATTTTCCGGACATATTCGGTCCGGTGATGATATGAAGTTGATTCTCATCGCAATCCAAGAGGCAATCGTTCGGCACGAAACGCCCAGCCCTCTCGATACGTTCAACCACGGGGTGTCTTCCGGCTTTTATGGAGATACCTCCCCCATCGTTCACCACGGGGCGGACATACTGGTTCATCACAGCGGTTTGCGCGAGAGAGGATAGCGTATCCACGATAGATACGGCTCTGGCTACCGCTAACAGATTTGATGCGGACTCGGAAACCCTTTCCCGAATATCGAGGAAAAGATTGTATTCCAGGTCCATCGCCTTCTCATCCGCCCCGAGCACTTTGGATTCATACTCCTTCAACGATGAGGTGATGTACCGTTCTCCGTTCGCGGTGGTCTGTTTGCGAATGTAATCCTCGGGAACCTTGGATAGATTCGCCTTCGTGACTTCGATGAAATAGCCGAATACGGCGTTATATCCCACTCTTAGCGAGGAGATTCCGGTTCGCTCTCGCTCCTTGGATTCCAAATTGGCGATCCAATTCCTGCCTTCCAAGGCTGAACTTCGCAAAGCATCCAGTTCCAACGAGTATCCAGGGCGTATCAATCCCCCCTCCCGCAAAATTGTCGGGGGATCGTCATTGATCGCGCTTTTTATAAAATTCGCCACCTCATCCGCGCAATTCGGTGTCGGAGATTTCTCCATTACCTCAAGAGGATTGCCAGGAACTTGGTATTCACCGAGTTGTTGCAAAAGTAAGCTAAAATGACCTGAAGCGACGGATTTAATCCTTTCACGCAAAGGCGCAATTCTCATCAACGAATCCCGCAATCCAATCAAATCCCTCGCGTTCGCCAAGCCTGCGCAGCATCTGGAGACAAGACGCTCTATATCATTAATGCCCTTGAGACACTCACGGATATCCCCTCGGAGTATTTCGTCCTTGGCGAAAATCTCCACCATATCCAGACGGCTGGCGATTTTCGACACCTCAAGGAGCGGCTCCTCCAGCCATCGCCTCAATAATCTTCCGCCCATCGGTGTCAGTGTGGAGTCCAACACCCCCAGAAGAGTTCTGCCCTTTCCCCCCTCCGACAGCGAAACGCATAATTCCAAATTCCGCCGTGTGGCGGTGTCCAAAGTCATAAACTCTCTGGTGGAATAGACACTAAGCGAAGTGATATGAGATAACGCTCCGGATTGCGTCTCCTGAAGATATTGGAGCACCAATGCCGCAGCTTGTAAGCCGAAGGTGTATTCCTCGCAGCCAAAGCCCCTTAGGGATGGAGTTCCGAAATGGTGAGTGAGCACATCATATGCGGATCGCGAGTGATGTGGATTCTTCGGAGTGTAATAGGAAATAGGGGCTTCGGATAACTGTCGGATCATATCCGCTAACTCCTCATCCCCTTCGGGGACTAAAACCTCTGCGGGTTCGAGTCGACATATCTCTTCGATTAGCTTTTCCTTCCTATTCTCGCCGTCCAGCTCCGTCGTTAGAAACTCCCCCGTGGATACGTCCGCCACTCCCAAACCGGCAACCGGATCGCCCACCACCGCCGCCACCAAGTAATTATTTGACTTGGAATCAAGCAATGCATCTTCGAACACCGTTCCGCGAGTCATCACCCGCGTCACACGTCGTTTCACCAAACCCTTCGCCTTCTTGGGGTCTTCCACCTGATCCATCAGAGCCACGCGAAACCCCTGCATTATCAGCTTCGCCACGTATCTCTCCACGGCGTGATACGGAACTCCCGCCATGGGGATCACCTGCCCCCCATCCTCTCGTTTGGTCAGGGTGATGTTGATTGCCTGGGCGATCGTCTCCGCGTCCTCGCCATAGCACTCATAAAAATCCCCCACGCGCATCATCAGCAACACGCCTGGGCGCTCCATGCGCGCCATGAAATATTGCTGCATCAAGGGAGTGCGGGGGATGAAACCGGTATTTGTTTGTTCGGAATTATCCTCTTGCATATCATACAGTTTAACCAAACTGGAAGTGCAGCGTCAAGTTTCGCGCTCGTCCTTAGCCACCCCCTCTCCTTAGAGTAACCGTATAAGCAAGGCGACCAGCTTATCCAATTCATTCTTGGTTGTAACTCATCTATGCGATTTATGTGGATTTTGTCCTAAGCCAAAAATCCTCTTCCGTGCGGATTTTCAATGAGGCAATTCGACTTCTTGACTTTTTACATGGAATGCACCATAATAGGTTAAGTGAATACCCCAATATCTTGAATGGATAGCTCAGCGCTATCCATTCTTTATTTGAGAGGACTACTTAGATGGCGAATACCGTGGTTGTGGGCGCCCAATGGGGCGACGAAGCAAAAGGGAAGATCGTGGACCGCTTGGCTCAAAAAGCGAGCATGGTTGTCCGTTTTAACGGGGGCAACAACGCGGGGCATACGGTCACAGTGGATGACGAAACCTATAAATTCCATCTTGTACCCTGCGGCATCCTCAATCCAACGGTCTCCTGCGTAATTGCGGACGGCGTGGTGATCGATCCCGAGGTGTTGATCAAGGAGATTGATGACCTAAAAGCGCGTAACCGAAGTGTAAACAACCTGCACATCTCCCCTCGCGCACATGTCATCATGCCCTGGCATCGCGCCATGGACGAATTGGAGGAGAAACGCAAAGGCAAGAGCGCCATCGGCACCACAGGGCGCGGCATTGGACCGGCTTATGCGGACAAAGCGGCGCGTGTCGGAATACGCATGCACGAACTGATGGACTCAAAGCAACTCGAAGAGCGAATTCGTGACGTGGCGGCGGAAAAAAACAAGATTATCACTGCAGTATTCGGCGGAGAACCGCTGGATATGGAGGAAATTTTACGCAGTTATAGAATCTTCGGCGAGGTTTTACGCCCCTACGTCTGCGACACCTCCGCTCTTGTTTGGGAGGCTCGCAAGGATGGCGGAATAGTTTTCGAGGGAGCTCAAGGGTCGCTTCTCGACATAGATTTCGGCACTTACCCCTATGTCACCTCTTCGCATCCCATTGCTGGTGCCGCATGCCTCGGAACAGGTATCGGACCTACGGATATCGATGCAGTGATAGGAATCGCCAAGGCGTACACAACCCGGGTTGGCGCAGGAATATTTCCGACGGAACAGATTAACTCCACGGGAGACTATATTCGGGAGCGCGGTCACGAATACGGCACCACGACCGGTCGCCCTCGAAGATGCGGCTGGCTCGATAGCGTTGTGTTGAGATTCTCCGTTCGGATTAACGGCATGACCTGTCTCTCGCTGGGGCATTTGGATGTGTTGAGCGGGTTGGAGAAGGTGAAAATCGGGGTGGCGTATAAGATCAACGGCGTCGAAACATGCAACATGCCGGAGGATATGGCTCACATATCCAATATCGAGCCAGTATACGAGAAACTTCCAGGGTGGGACGGCGATCTCAGTAAGTCTCGCAGCATGAATGACCTGCCAAAGGAGTGCGCTCAATACGTCAAGCGCGTGGAGGAACTGATCGGCATACCGATCGCTTCCATATCCGTGGGTCCAGGGCGCGACGAGACGATCATTATCCCCGGAGTACTTCCCGGACTGTAAACTATACATGAATGACAAGGTGCGCTCATCTTCGGTTTTTTTAAGAAGAGCGCATCTTTGTTTGTGAAAACTCTATACTATCAACAGTTGCGACGCCGCATAGCCACTATCAAGGAGGCTCAGTCGGGTGTATAGGAGCAAGAGTTGCTATGCCTCTTTCCATCGGGCGCGTGACAATTGGGACATAAACCGGGTCCGTTCCAGATTTCGCCCGCGCTCTTTCCCGGAGTTTTGCGATTTCCCTTCACCGATTTCTCCTGCGACGCATCCCCTCTCGTCCCATTCATATTGATTCGCGCGTTCGCTCCGCCATGGGGACTATCCGCCGGATGATCCGTGTCATCATCCAACTCAGGAGTGAATTGCGTCCCAAACCCCGCCACGGCGAGGGCCCTGGCGATGGCTCCTGTCTCAGCCTTCTCCACCCATCCGGCGGGAAAGTCCTGTTTGGATTCCGTCTTGATACCTGAGGCGATGATTCTACCATCGGGATTCTGCACCGTGGCTTGAACTGTGGCGTATCCTGCGGCGTGCCCGCCTTCAATGAGGTTGGTGATTACGCCCCAATCCGGATACTCGTCCCTGAACCAAACGATCCGATACGCCGCCGGGAGATAAAACTTGTTGCCTCCAACGCGCAAAAGGTATTTCTTCAACCTTTCCGGCATCCTTCGTTTAAGGGATACCTGATCCGATGCGTCGTGGGCTTCCGGAACCTGATTGGTGGATTGAGCGATATCCTCCTGGATATCTTGGGTTACATCTTGCTCCGTCATGGGAGTGTCCTCCTTTTCCGCAATTGTATTCACTTCTGTTTTTTCGGATGTCTTATTCGCTGCTTTGCCAGGCATCAAAAAGCTCTCCTTCCCTCCATTATTGGACTCGCTGTTATCATTATAGCCGTAGGATACGCGAATCGAAACGTATCATTCATGGGGAATTTCCTACAGGCTTGCCATCATCCCTTCATCATGGGTTCATGTGTAAATTTGTCTAGCATTTAGGACGTAATTTAAGAGGAAAAAGTTGCATGGATTCGTTTGCATACCATCAGTCGCACACGAAGGAAAGGAAGTCGCCGAGAGAACAAAAATAAATGGACGCCTGAAGAGGGCGCCCCTAAATAAACAGCATTATTTGGAAGGAACGGGGATGACGAGACTTGAACTCGCGGCCTCCTACGTGACAGGCAGGCGCTCTAACCGGTCTGAGCTACACCCCCGTATGAACATCTCTAAAAGTGTGCATAGTGTATCATATGATGACGGGTTATGTCAAGCCGTAAAAAGTTCACGGTCTATCGATCTCCCGTGTCCTTACTTGGGATTAATCATTCATTACAACCGCGGAACCATCTCAATTTCGTTCCCATCCGGATGCACACGAATGGCGCCGAAGAAAAGATTTCCCACTGCGGAAGGAGTGGGAACTTGCGTAAGGACACCTATTAATCGTTTGCGAAAACTCACATACTGGATCAGTCCCAAACCAAGCAGTTTTCCCTCCACATCGTGAACGCCCACGAGCAATCTTCTAAGTGTTTCAGCACATACATACGAAAAGCGCAGATTGGGATATCTGCGTTCCATTCCCTCTCTTGTTCTCTCCTCCAAAGGTATCCTGTCCACGATCACATGCAGCATCCCAGCCTGCTCCTCCGCATGATAGACTTGTGCTCGGATGGTCTCCGACAGTTGTCGTAACTCCAGCGGCGGGTAAGGCTTTGCGGCTCCTATCCAGACCCCTCGGAACGGGCACCGCTCCCATTCCATCTCTATCACGTGAGAATTCTCGAACGCCCTGATCCAATTGGCTCTTCTCCTCTCCGTGCGCAGAAAAGATGATTTCCCATTCGCGTCCGGAGAAGGAGATAGTCGGTGCAGATGCATATGTCTATTGTGAATATAGGGAGATATCATGGCTTCGCACTCATCATTTCTCTGAAATATCACGATATGCCGCGGTTGAACCAAATCCATTTTAAGTCGTTTTAGACGTCTTGCAATGGGGCCCTTCACAAAACCGGTGGTGTCCAATAATAAAATATCCTCACCGTGTCCCAATCCCTTCCTGACCATCCTCTCCGTCGCCACGAGAAGTTCAGGGATTCTCATAGCAGGATTTGTAGTTCCCACGAAAGCCTTGTCCGCAGCCACGATCTCTCCAAGCGAGCGTATCTGATCGGTCGGATAGCCTAAACCGACGCAGGCGGGGGGACCGATTTCGGATTGTCCCACATCCGAATCAACAACCGCTACTTTCAACTTGCTTGCCAAAGCGCGGTTGACAAGCGACATGCAAAAAGTGGTTTTCCCGCAATCCGTATCCCCAATCACCATTACCACCCCTCCGGTTTTCAGAATGGCGTCCATGGCATCCTCCCATTCAGAGGGCACGGTTATTATTCGGCTTGACGGATATCCGTTCATTGAGTATGATTCCTTGTATGATTATAATGATCCCGTTCATATGCAGGGGATGAGCATTCCTGCAAACCCAAATATGCAGACGTTTTGATAGAATACCTTCAAAGAGACGTTCGCTTAAATTCGGATATGACATACCATGTGTTTCCAGATAGTCCATCTCAATAAAAAGAGGAAAGGACGGCGCATCCCATGCAGCGTTCATCAATAGTCATTATCATTGTAGCGGTAATTCTTCTCATCCTCGCTTCCCTGCCTCTATTGAGCCATCTTAACACAAAAGCTCCTCCTATGGATCGGATCACCGCTCAGCAATGGCTGGATAACGCCTGCACAATCGCTCAAAATCGCAATATCGACGAATTAATGAACCTATGCGCACCCGACGCTCGTATTTTCGGGAGAGACACGGCGCAATGTCGATTATTGCTTGTCCAACTGTACAAACAGGCGGGTTCGGAGCCGATTAAAATTGACGTTAGCAATTTGAGGATCTCAGCAAACAACGCCACCGCCACATTGGATTTCACCGCTGATGTGACTCAAATGGGCGACTCCTCGGGTATCGACTGGATAAAATCAAACTATCGCCTCATTCTTCAAAAAAGAGAGATCAAACATTGGTTTGGTCTATATCACACTGAGCGGTGGCAGGTGATTGAAGCTGATGGAGAGATTCCGCAAGAGTAATGAACTCGTCGCAACCAGTCGAGCTTAATCACTTATGTGAATTGACAGTTCGACGATCCCCCTTGGATGTTTACACTCCTCACACGTTGAGCCAACAATCCTCCCTGCGAATTGAAAGTCTGAATATCACCCAATCATTTTACTTTTGCTGACGACTTCCGATGTCGTTCGTATACGTTACATATCGATTATTCACATTTGAATAGTTATTGATGAGATGCTATTGAGATATGATTGGAATTTTCGATTATGCGGACAGCATATTTAACACATTGTTTGTCACATTTCATCAATTTCAAGTAGCATTGGAGCGAGTGGTACGCCATTCGTTAGAATAGGGTTGAGCTCAAAATGCTTGAACTGATTATTATTGTGTTGGTCGTGATGTGGTTTCTCGGTGTTGTTACTTCGCATACCATGGGAGGATTAATTCACATCCTACTCGTGCTTGCAATTATAGCAATCCTGGTACGTGTCATACAAGGCCGACGTCTATAGTCAAACATATCCGATGGGTCAACCGGATAATCAAACACATGCTAATGAGCGTTACGATTATCCGGTCTTGATCCTTTGAGACAAAAGTGCGGTAGCGATTATCGTTTCCAAGATTCTCTCACGGTTATCGAGACGATGTGGGGACTGGATCAAAACTAAGGACTATCTCAAATATCGGAATACGTGTGAAGAACGATCTGTTTCAATTGGAAACAAATATGATTTTCCCAATATCAAATTCGAAGTAAGCCTTTCCGATAAGCGCACGCAATATCAAAACGCCATTCAAATACATACAACAGGAATGGCGATCATACACACATCATTTTCAAGCCCCTTTTTCATCCGAGTTATCTGAATTCATCCGAGCATTCGAGACGATTTAAGGCTCATCGCTACATCGCGTTGATAATATTATTTGCTGTTCCTCGCTCTATTACACGGATAACCCAAAATCGAGTTTTCCCGCGATCAGGTAAATGATCGTTTTGTTATAGTCCCTGGCATTCGTCTTCGCAGCTTGGATGAGAGAGTGAATCCCTCCCTCAAGCCGCTTGCAAGATGATCCGGGAGACAATCAAGTATCCGCGCGGCATGAGCTTTAATCGTATTCACCAGTCTTTTCCTGCTCGACCCGATATCGTTGCTCGGAACCCATTGAAAAAGGAAACTCTCTTTTTTTACCAAACGAACCCAAGGATTCTTCTGAGATAAAAAAAGTCATCCCGCCTTGGTTGAAAAGCCGATCTTATCAGATTCTTTTTTCATATATAGGTACGGCAGCACCCCATTTTACTATCTTTTTTTTCGAAAGGCGAGGGCATGAAATTAAAATTCAGGCTCCCGCATCATCATGGCGACGCCCGAATGATGATGCAGCTTATTGTCGTCAAGTGCCTCTTCGCCGTCATGCGAGTATTCCATTCTTCAATGTGAGAGTCGGGAGGAATACAAACCCTCGTGACGCCGGAAGTCGGTGTGATTACCCCATGGGATGCAATGATGGGGGAAACGTGGATATGTATGTGAAGCTCTCCCTCGTCAAGGTTGAATTCCATCTTTTTCACCTGATAGTGGATGTGCACGCCCAAGGCGGCCGTGAAAAGCTCATTCTCGTCGCACATTTTACTTTGTTCTTCATTTTGTTTGACTGAGGTGATGGCAACTCTCAACCATTGTAAATAATATTATCCACACACAACAGCGAGGAACCCGGGTTATTCGATCCCTCCAAAATAAGTGCATGGGGTAAAATTATAATAACCTGAGAGGAAGGGAATTATGGATGTGATAGAATTTGAAACTAATTGGATGATATCTGTAATGACCTCATACGACAAGATTCATGATTGACGGATATTACGCTGTTGATTACCATATGCACTCGATACGATCACATGATGGAAAAGCGACAATTCCGCAACAATGCATGCGCGCCATCGAGATCGGACTGGATGAGATATGCTTCACGGAGCATAAGGACTTCAACCCCGATGACCCTGTCGTAAATCACTTCGATTACATCCTTTACGCGGATGAAATAGCATCCGCCCGTGAGCAATACGGCGACAAGCTTACCATTCGAATGGGAGTTGAACTG
This sequence comes from Chthonomonadales bacterium, assembly GCA_027459625.1. Lineage (GTDB taxonomy): Bacteria > Armatimonadota > Chthonomonadetes > Chthonomonadales > CAJBBX01 > DTKV01. The sequence continues at coordinate 18,303 of DAIDHP010000028.1, read as the reverse complement.
GACTATCAATCATGGTTCGAAGATCTAATCGGGGAGTATTTGGTTTCACATGCGTTTGATCTTCTGGTCTCCTCGGTGCATCACACTCGTGATGGTATGGTCATGTCCCCTAAATACATCCAGAGTCGCGATGCGAGGGATTGTTATCACCGATACTTTCAGGAGGTGATATGCTCCGCTCAAAGCGGATATGCGGATGTCATAGGACACCTTGAGTACGCAAATCGAAGAGGAGTGGGGATTTTCGGAACGTATGAGCCAGAAGAGTATGAGGATATGCTTCGCGAACTTTTCTCGATAATGATTGCCAAAGGGATTTCACTGGAAATCAACACAGCGGGATTGCGCCAAGGAATTGATATGACTTATCCATGCGAAAAAACCGTCGACCTCTACGCGGAATGCGGAGGGAAGCTGTTAAATATCGGTTCCGATGCGCATAAGACCAACGACCTTGGCGCAAACTACATTACGGCTGTGGATATCGCCTTAAGACATGGCTTGAATGAGGTCTGCGTATGGAAAAACAGAAAACATAGAGGAGTAAAGCTAACACGCGTATACTCTTAACAGAGCCCATCTTTTCCACTCATCACGGATACCCTACGGGAGCCCTGCCCAACCTTATGGAGATGACCATACGTGAACCGTCCGTCCTAATGACTTTCATAAGTATCACATCTCCGATATGGTGTTTCCGCAGCGCCTGACGGATAGTGTTTTGATCCTTGACGGGCATCCCGTCTATCGCAACAATTATATCCCCGGGACGAATCCCCGCATCCTCCGCAGGGGTGAGTGGACGCACATCCACCACCTCCACGCCTACGCCATTCGGAAGTCGAAGTTGCTTTCCGAGTTCCGGCGGCAGAGGACGATAAACGATCCCGATAAAGGGTTTCGAAGGAGCCTGAGGCCCAGCACTCCCTTTTTCGATCAGTTGTTTGATGATGCTTCTGGCAGCGTTGATTGGGATGGCGAACCCTATTCCGATATTGCCCCCGCCTCTCTCGGAGGCGATGGCGGAATTTATACCGATGAGTTGACCGGCGATATTCGCCAACGCTCCCCCGGAATTCCCTCGGTTGATTGGTGCGTCGGTCTGTATCGCCTGCTTCAGAATTCTGTTATTCCCGACCACAAGATTGCGTCGGTTCGTGGCGGAGATGATACCATGAGTTACGGTTGTGCCGATGCCCAATGGATTGCCGATGGCTATCACATACTCCCCCACCTTCAAAATGCTGGAATCACCAAGTTCGGCGGTCGGGAGATGGTGAGCGTTGATTTTGACAACCGCTATGTCCGCATCCCTGTCGGCGCCTATTAACCTTCCATCGTACTGCTTTCCGTTCGTCATGGAAACGCGAATGATATTCGACCCCTCGATCACGTGCTCGTTGGTGACAATGTATCCATCAGGGCTAATGATCACACCGGAGCCTTTTCCCTCCATGATATAGGATCGTTCAACCGGTTCGCCGAATAAATCGAACACCTCGGCTCTTCGTTCTCCCGCCACGTCTATGTTGACCACGGCCGGCTCGATTTTCGCCGCCGCCTTCACCAAGGCATTGTCAGGTATATTCACGGCGATGGGTTTTTCATCAAGTATCCTCAACACCTCCGCTTTACTGGCGCTCGTGCTGTAATGGTGAAAAACATCCAACCTTATTATTAATGCACAGAAGATTATTCCCGCCACGAATATCAGGAAATAACCCAAAAACTTACGCATCCCATTCTCCGGGAAAATTATTCATTCGATCCAAATTGCTTCATGAGATTTGCCATCTCGATCGCCGCCATTGCCGCCTCGGAGCCTTTGTTGCCCGCTTTGCTCCCGGCTCGCTCGATCGCCTGCTCAAGATTCTCCACGGTGATCACTCCATACGTGACCGGCAAGCTAGTTTCCAAGCTAATCTGCGCCAATCCCTTGGTCACCTCGGCGGCGAGATACTCGAAATGCGGCGTAGCCCCCCTGATAAGGCAACCCACGCAGACAACTGCATCGTATCTCCCCGATTTCGCCATCCGTTGCGCCGCGATGGCTATCTCCCAAGTGCCAGGAACTCTCGCGACATCGATTTTCGATTCATCCACACCATGACGAACCAACGCGTCCAATGCACCAGATAACATGCGCTCAGTAATGAATGAATTCCATCTGCTCACCACAACACCAAAACGCAACCCTTCTCCAAGCAGTTTGCCTTCCAAATATCTTGGCATAGGAACCTTCCCCCTTGTTAGTCGACTTCACTCTCCTTCGGGAGGATTGTCCGTTTCCCCGAAGATATGTCCCATTTTTGTTTTTTTTGTATGAAGGTAACGCTGATTATGAGGGTTGGGCTTCACAACGATCGGAACCCACTCCACGATCTCCAACCCGTATCCCTCCAATCCCTTCACCTTTGCAGGATTATTGGTCATCAAACGAATTTTACTAAGTCCGAGATCCACCATGATTTGTGCGCCGATACCGTAATCGCGCAAGTCCGGCTTGAAGCCTAGCTCCAAGTTCGCCTCCACGGTATCCGCACCGCGGTCTTGAAGGTGATACGCTCGCATCTTGTTGATGATCCCGATTCCCCTGCCCTCCTGTTCAAGATATACTAGGACGCCGCGTCCCTCTTCATTAATGCGACGCAGTGATTCATGCAATTGATCCCCGCAATCACAACGAAGCGAACCAAGCAGATCCCCGGTCAGACACGAGGAGTGCACGCGAACAAGTACCGGCTCGCTTCCCGAGATGTCACCTTTCACCAAGGCGATGGAGGGGGTGGGATCCACCGAGGAATCGTAGGCGATCACTTTGAAAGATCCATACTTGTCAGTCGGCAAAACCGTCTCCGCAGCGCGTTCGATCAACCTCTCGGTTCGGCGACGATATTTGATGAGATCGGCGATTGTGATGAGTTTCATGTTCCACTTCCCGGCGATCTCCATTAACTCAGGCAATCGAGCCATCCTACCATCCTGCGACATGATCTCGCATAGCACCCCGGCGGGATATAAACCCGCCAGCTTACAGAGGTCAAGCGTCGCTTCGGTGTGACCTGCACGTTTCAGCACTCCGCCCTCCTCCGCTCGAAGCGGGATGATATGACCAGGGCGAGCAATATCGGAAGGCTTCGACTTCGGATCAACAAATACATGAACAGTCTCGGCGCGGTCATACGCCGATATCCCCGTCGTGGTGCCGTGAACAGCGTCCACGGTTACGGTCATGGCGGTGCCCAGACGCGCTGTGTTATGACTCACCATCATCGGAAGTTGCAATTCAGCCAATCTTTTGGAGGTCGTAGGCACACAGGGAATCCCGCCCCCGTATTTGATCATGAAATTCATGGTCTCCGGCGTGCACTTTTCGGCGGCCATGATGAAATCGCCTTCGTTTTCACGATCCTCGTCATCCACCACGATGACCATCTTTCCCTGACGAATATCCTCTATCGCCTCTTCAATCGTGTTGAAGTTTATTTCCATATCAGTTATCCAATCGAATTCTCGCTGTCGTAATCATCCAAATAACCCAACTCGACAAGTTTGATCGTATCCAGTCTCGACTGCGAATTTCCCGCTGTATATCTAGCGACATATTTGCCGATCAAATCGTTTTCAAGGTTGAGTTTATCCCCAATTTTACGGTGACGAAAAACTGTGTTATCGAAAGTGTGCGGTATGATCCACACTGAAAATGCGGAATCACTAATCCGATCCAAAGTCAGACTCACCCCGTCCACCGCAACGGATCCCTTGGGAACCATGTATTTTAAAAGATCCACGTCGGCATGTATTGTCAGAAGCCGGGCGTTATCCTTTCGCTCCATCCCCTGTAAAACCCCAACGCCATCCACATGCCCTTGTACGAAATGTCCGCCAATTCTATCACCCATACGCATCGCCCGCTCCAGATTGACGGGAGACCCTGGTTTTAGATTTTTCAAGGATGTTCGCTCCACCGTTTCAGGCACTGCATCGAAAGAGAGATGATTTCCGGATTGTGAACTTAGCGTCAAGCATGCCCCGTTTACCGAAACACTCTCTCCCAGTGATATATCATTGGATATCAATGGCGCGGCGATAGTCACCCGTATTGCGGCGCCGCTTCGCTGAACCTGTATTGTCTTGCCGATTTCCTCCACAATGCCTGTGAACATCGTTTAAATCCGTAAAAGGAATTATACGCAATCCTGAATGGAACTTGCTTTATTAATTGTACCCGAAGAAGGAAACCCACCCGTCCACGCCACTCGTCTTACGCTTAGATAACCTTGCCTGGCGTAAACGATTCCCTATATGCCGCATACCTCTCCTTCAACCAGCGTACGGCGCAAACACAGAACGCTGCGTTCATTAACCCTAAAAACGCTGCAGGCCAATAATAATAATGGGGACCTCCATACTGCAATATGGGGAAATAGACCAAATCCAGTGTCACACCCGCGAACAGCCCCATCTCCGAATTGCGATATTTCCAAAAAAACAGAATGCCGACAAGAAACAACATAACCCACATGAACTGTTCCAGGGATCCTGAAACAAACAAAAGAGCCCACGTTCCGTTGGATCCGACGTATTGTGCGCATAATCCTATCACCAATACGCACACCAAAACCAGTATGCTGGTTTCCCATCTCATCCTCACGCCAACATAGGCGATTGCAAGCGTCAGAACGCTCGCCGCAATGGGCCACCATGTACCGGATGCGCCTAAATACCATAAAGGACCAAGCCAAGCCAAACAGGCTTTGCGGAATATCACCCAGCGAAGCATCTGAGGATCCCATTGCACTGGCACGAGTAATTTGCGAAGCCACCACAAGCACAACGCCACAAAAAATAGCCACCCCATCTGTTTCCAACGCCATCCTGACCGGTAATAGATCAGCAACCATGCTATCGGCACAAGGATATACCCCATCTCCTTGGAAAACACGGAGCAGATAAAAGAGGCATACGCCGATAAAAGGAGTGGTTTTGAGTTTGATAGCAGAGCGCGGTCTAATAACACGACGAAGAGCAATCCGAACGTCAAACACAGAACATCGTTCTGAGCGGGGAACCATGTCATCGCACGACATATTGCAAAAAACATGGGATTTCCATTAAAAGCGAAGAAATAGACCGCAGCGAGTGCGTAAACACGCTTGAAACGATTATGATTGGAAAACAGAGATTCCGCGAACAGATAAAGTAGACCGCAATTGAAGCCGTGCATCACCCATGAGACATAGTTATAATCGGTGAAATTATCCCCGAAGAGTCGGCACTCGAAAAAATAGAGCATGCTTGTTAACGGGCGATAATACCCCACCCCGGGATATATCCAGGGGCCAAGCCACCAATGCCAAATGTCATGCCAATGAGAAGCGCGCGCAGCGTTGTAGATGTAAAAGACTTCATCCATCCTTGCCAGAGCTGCCTCGCTATTCACATGGATCCTCACGATCCCCCAAACCGTGTTCATTCCGTATGCCGCTGAAAGAAGAAAACAGATCGTCGTGAGGATAAAATTGCGCCGTTTCACGGAAATATTGTCCATTTAAGCATCCTAAATCAATTGCACCTAACGGATGGGGAGGGCAAACACACTCCGTTCGTAAAAGATGAAACATCAAAAACAATCGCCAGATCCTGTGGGTTTTTATATCCCGAGGCAATCACCATTTTTATTGGACTTCCAATGGGAACGCCCTGAATATCCGTCAATATGCTATTTTTCGAATTCGGATATTCATGCAACTGCTCGCGGCATAGCATGAATCATGGGTTTTAAGGATGGGGCAATGCCCTATTCGTCTTGTTTCCTTAATGGCATCTCGAAGATGGAGTTATGATCCATTCTCGCATACCAATCCCCTCCAAGTCTCGCCAAATAATCTATTTTCGAGGGGTCAATCACCCCATCAGGCATAATACTTCGTGATACATGAAAATAGATCACCTCTCCTATGACATAATTCGCCGAAAGTGGACCCATCCCGTGTTGTACGATCTTATACAGCCTGCATTCCATACCTAACGGGCTCTCCAAAATACGAGGCGGAGCGACTTTATCGGATGTTACAGGCGTGAAACCGGCATCCTTCCATTCGCTCACTCCGAACGGATATTTCAAGGAACTCAAATTCATTCTTTCCCGCATGCCGTAAGTCACCACATTGATGACGAATTCACCCGTTACTTCGATATTGCGCAGAGTGTCCTTTGGCTCGCCCGCCTTCCCGGTGAGGGGCGAGATGACAATAGATGGAGGATTCGCGCCTCCGAGTGTAAAATAACTAAATGGCGCAAGATTCGGTATCCCATCGGGGGAAACGGTGGATGTGAAGGCGATAGGTCGCGGAGAGACACAATGGAGCAACAGGCGATTGACATCCGACACTAAGAGTTCGGAGGGATCAATTCCGAGAAAACTATCCGCATTTTCAGGTTGATTCATTTTTATTGTTCCTCTTCGTTTTCAGTGATGTAAATGATACCATCCCGTACACACGATAGGTTGTGACGCCTCATAAAGAAAAGAGATTGTCATCGCTCCTATTTCAATGGAATGAAATGCTTTCCTGCGCCTAATGTGATGTATTGAATTATTCACCGCTCGGTTATTACTTTTACGATTGGAGGCTATGAAAATGTCTTTTCCCGTCATCACTTCCGAGGCAACTCTCCTGGCGTATCTTGGTTCGTTCTTATCCGTTTTTAAACATCACCAAGTTTTCCCCCTGTATGGAGGCGCTGCGCCACGATCGCTCGGTGACCATCCGGAGGACATCCCCACTCTTACCTGGTATCCCGTAAAGTCCGGCAATGCGCAAAGATCCGCAATTGTGGTTTGTCCCGGTGGCGGATACGGCACTCTTGCGGATCATGAAGGGCGACCCATCGCTGAATGGTTGAATATCCTCGGCATCTCCGCATTTGTGTTAAAATACCGCTTAGGTCCGAAATACCATCACCCGACAATGCTGGAGGATGCCGCAAGAGCCATTCGCACCGTTCGCGCAAACTCGGAAACCTTCCAAGTGGATACTGATAAAATCGGCATCCTGGGTTTTTCCGCCGGCGGACATTTGGCATCATCCGTCGCCACTCATTTCGACAACGGCAATCCTCAATCATCCGACCCCGTGGAGAAAGTCAGTTCCAAACCGAATGCCGCAATATTAATTTACCCCGTAATATCCCTCGCGCAACCATATACGCATCAGGGCACGCTAGACAACCTTTTGGGAGATAATCCCACGACGGAACTGCTTGATTTCTTGTCTAGTGAAAAGCAGGTCACATCGGAGACACCCCCGACCTTCCTAGTGACATCGTTCGAAGATGAAGCGGTGCCAATGGAGAACAGTGTATTGTTCGCGGAAGCATTGCGCCGCGAAGGGGTTCCCTTGGAACTGCATGTGTATGAGCGCGGTCCTCATGGTTTCGGACTTGGCGACGAAGAATGCGAATACGGCACTTGGCCCATGCTTTGCGCCAATTGGCTTAGGATAAGAGGGTTCCGAAAGTAGCGTCCCTCCCGGAGCGGAAATGAGCAGTCATCACGAATAGTCGAAAGCCTCCCCTGTGTCGCAATCAGGCTTGTATCGACTCATTGCCAATTCCCATTTTGCCGTCCTCTCTCCCCCCTTTCCATTTACAAAGGGCGAAGAGGCGTGATACAATTAATCGTCACATGGGTACATGTCAGAGATGATAGGGTGCCGGGGGTGCGTCAATCACCTTTCCTTCGATATCCTGGAGGGGAAGAGGGCCAAAGTAACGACTGTCATCGGACACCTCCAAGTTATCTCCCAGCACAACAATATATCCCGGAGGAACCTTTATATCCACATGATCCCCATTCTTATCGTACTTAATATGTTTGTGAATGACATCGAAATATTTCCACACCCTTCGGAATGCCAAGGAGTAGGGATAAGGAATCACATCCCCGGGAAGGTAAGCGATACGTTTAATCAGATCGTCATGTCGAGTGTGGAGAATTACCACATCACCTCTTTTCAAAGACTTTAAGTTTGTGGATAGCTTATTTACAATGACCACCTCGCCATTTCGAAAGGTGGGAAGCATGGACTGCCCTTGAACTATCGCTACTTTGAAAATGGACGCGAATGCAATGACAATTATCGAAAATATGGCGAGCAATATTATTTGTCTTTTCGTTTGATTTGACATGTAACGATCCTCGTTCTTATTACCTATGGTTACGAAATGAATTAGTATAAAATACGTGACAGGTTTTTTTTCCGTTACCTGTTAGGAGGTTTTGAAGAGTTATGTTAAATCCATCCCATGTCGTCGGCGGTATCCCCCAAAATCTTGAGATTATTTTAGCGGTTCTCGGAGCCTTGTTCTTGGTGATGCTGATCTGCCTTTTATATCTTATAGGGAAGGTATCCAAGCTCATTCGCCTCTACCAACGCTTGACTCGCGGAACCAGTGGAGGGATACTTGAAGAGATATTGGATCAATATATGGGTACGGTCAACAAAAACACCAATCGCATGGATCAAATTGAGAAAAAAATAGAGTCAATGGAAGCCACCCTTGAAAATTGCTTGCAGCGAGTTGGGGTTGTGCGATACGATGCGTTCGAGGACGTTGGCGGGGCGCAAAGCTTCGCATTGGCGATAATAGACTCCAAACGCAGCGGAATTGTGATGAGCAGCGTATTCAGCCGAAACAGTATTCGCGTGTACGCCAAGGGAATGTCCGAAGGACAGCCCACCCATCCCCTTACCAAGGAGGAGATGCAGGCTTTGGATCAAGCTGCCGCAAAAAAAGTGGGGCTTAGCGGGAACCGATAGCGCGTCATCCTTGCTGCGCAAACGGTTCATCGTTTCACCCACTCAATTCGGAGGCTTTGAGACCTTTTAACTCGGAAGGATACGGATTACGCGCGATCTCAGCGAAAAAAACATATTGGATTTATGCCGCAAAGGTAATCGGAACGCTTTTGATGAACTGATGCGCAGATACGAGAAGAAGGTCTACAACTTCGCTTATCGGCTTTGCGGAAATTACGACGAGGCAAACGACATCGCCTCGGAATCCTTCTTGCGTGTCTATAACGCAATCTCAAATTTTCGAGGGGATAGCGCTTTCATAACATGGCTGTTTCGCATAGTGAACAACGTGTACCTCGACGAAAAGAAGCGCAAACGAAACCACCCGACGCAGTCCTTGGAGGAGTATATCCAGCTTGAGGAATCCTCGGTGAATATTCAGGTGGAGGATATGTCCCCGACGCCCCCTCAATTGGCGGAAAGGAAAATGGAATCGGAACTCATTCAATCCGCCATTAACGAACTACCGGATTACCAACGGCTAATGATCATACTCTATCACTTCGAAGAGCGATCCTACGAAGAGATTGCGGAAACCATGGGTCTGCCCTTAGGCACGGTGAAATCGCGTCTCAATCGAGCCAGACTTGCATTGAAAGAGATTTTAGCCCCGATTAAGGAACATTTCACATCTTAAAAGCGTCGAATAAACGAAAACTTATTCATTTGGATCATTTCAGAATTCAGTCAAGGATGTTCATAACTCAAGATAGTCGCCTTGCGTTATAACTGAACAATTTATTGTGCAAGATCCTGATTTTATTTGATTGTAGACAAAACGGAGCATCAAGATGCATTGCGATAAAATAAAAGAGATGATATCGGATTATTGCGAGGGCAAAATAGCCCCGGCAATGCTTGTTCCGCTTGAAAACCATCTCGCCCAGTGCGAAGCGTGCCGAAGGGAAGTCCAGGATATGAAAGAAGTCTGGAACGTCCTGGACAATGCACCTGTGGTCATCCCTCCCCCCTCGTTGAGAACTCAAGTATGGATTAAGATCGATGCGGAGAGCGAGGAAAACCGCAAGCGCCCGCAACCGTCCCTCTTGGATCAGTTGCGTCAACTTTTCAGACGTCCGGCGGTTATCTGGTCCGGCGTAGTGCTTTTATTAGTCCTTCTCGCAGGCGTCACTATCCCGGGCAAATACATGCCCGCCGGGTTCCCCACCCCGTTAACGTTCATTCATATGTTCCATTCCCATAACGCCAGTCCGTTGACCGTCAAAGTCGAAGGAATCACGCGGAACTCAAACGAGGGGGGAACGAATTATTATCTGAATGTCCAAGCGATTAACTCCGGAAACAGGGATATTCCGATGACTTTTTCATTAAATCAGCAGGGGATGTTCTTGTCGGGGAATCAGTATGTGGCTCCCGCAAAAAGAGATTTCTCATTCCGAATACCCATAAGTTTGGTTGGAAATCGAAATCGGATCACGGTAATCATCAACTGGAATACGAACAAAAAGAGCATACGACAAACCACAACGTTGCCCGTATCCTCGAGTTAACATGTAAGGGGGGAGGTCTGTTTATGATTTCCCCTTAATCATATTTAGGAATTCCTGCTCGGTAAGTACGGACACGCCCAACTCCTTGGCACGGGCGAGCTTGGACCCAACGTTTTCACCCGCCACAACGTAATCGGTCTTCTTGCTTACGCTTCCCGAAACTCTACCGCCGTTTCTTTTGGCGATCTCCTCCGCCCCCTCGCGAGTGAAATGCTCAAGCGAACCTGTGAAAACAAAGCTTTTGCCTTCGAGTATGTTTGATCTACCTTCGCGACTCTCCGTCTCTTGATTCACCCCAGCCGCTTTCATTCGTTCCAAACGATCAAGATTACGTTGATCTTGGAAAAAAAGATGAACGCTTCGCGCGATTACTGTGCCTATCTCGTGAATTTGGGATAACTCCTCCTCGCCGCTCCGGGCAATCCGATCCAATGTCCCATAGTGCTCGCATAAAACCTCCGAAGTGTGCTCCCCTACATGTCGTATCCCCAAGGCGTATAGGAAATTCTTAATTGGTCTTTTTTTGCTCGCATCGATCGCAGTCAGGATGTTGCTCGCCAGCTTTTCGCCCATTCGATCCAGTGGAAGCAAATCCGCCATGCTCAAACGATACAGGTCCGCCTCGTCATGTATCAAGCCGGAGTCTATCAACTGATCCAATCGCTTGCCGCCCAAAGCCTCGATATCCATCGCATTGCGGGAGACAAAATGCTGTAACCTCTGACGCACCTTTTCAGGACAATCCGCGTTGGGACACCGGGTGACCGCCTCGCCTTCCGGTCGAACAACGGGAGCGCCGCAGAAAGGACACTCGGCGGGCATTTGGAACTCCCTCTCCCCGCCGGTGCGTTCCTCCAAAACCACCTCAACCACTTCCGGGATCACCTCTCCCGCTCTCTGAATTATGACGGTGTCACCGATGCGCACATCTTTGCGTCTGATCTCATCCTCGTTATGAAGCGTGGCACGGGACACAATCACGCCTGCCACGGCTACCGGTTTGAGAACTGCGACGGGTGTGAGCGCACCGGTCATTCCCTCCTGAATTAGGATATCCTCAACCATCGTGCGCACTTGTAGCGCGGGATACTTGTAAGCAATCGCCCATCGCGGGCTTCTGCTGACATTGCCCAATTCGTTTTGCAAGACGAAGTCGTTCACCTTTACAACCACGCCATCCATATCGTAATTCAGTTTGCTCTTTCTCTCAAACCACTCCCGAATAAACTCCAGGCACTCATGGATATCCTTGCAGAGCCGAATGTTAGGATTCGTACGCAGCCCCCACTCCTTGAAGGTCTGAAGTAGCTCATATTGCGATTGAAACCGCCATCCCTCGCAATATCCTACGGCGTAAAGGAATGTGTCCAGTTTCCTGCCGGCGGTTATCCTGGGGTCCTTCTGCCTAACGGATCCTGCGGCGGCGTTGCGGCAATTGGCGAAGGTGGAAGCCCCTCTTTCCTCGTTCACGGAGTTGATTCGCGCAAACTCCTGGTGCGTCAGAAATATCTCTCCCCTCATCTCGATCAGTGCGGGAAAGGATGGGGTATCCGAGGCGAAAAGGTTCAACTCCTCATTTCGCTTTGATTTCAGAGGACGCAGGGAGAGCGGTATCGCAGGAATGGCGCGGATATTGGGCGTCACATCCTCGCCCGTAAGCCCGTTGCCTCTGGTGGCGGCGGATTCCAGCTTTCCTTCACGATAGGTGAGATTGATGGAGAGACCGTCGATCTTCAGCTCCGCCACATACTCCACGGAGGCATCCATGGGAAGGTGCAGGAACCTTTTCACCTTGCGATCCCATTCTAGCAGTTCCTCCTCACCGAACGCGTTATCAAGGGAGAGCATGGGGGCTTTGTGCGGCAATGAGGCAAATGTTGTGATTTGAGTGGTTCCAACCCGCTGAGTGGGGGAATCCGCTGTGATTAACTTGGGAAACTCCTCCTCGAGGGTTCTCAGTTCCCGAAAGAGCGCATCATATTCGGCATCCGATATTTCAGGTTGGTCCAAAGCATAGTAAAGGTAATTATGATGGTCTATCAGCTCTCGCAGTTCCAACACACGCTGAAGCGCTATCTCTAGGGAGGGAGGTTTATCCATGTGCTATTCTTCTCGGAATCGTTTTATTTAACCCTTTGTCAACTGCATAATGACTTGGGTGGTGATCACAACCTCCATCGGAGTCCGAGCGGGTTTGCGATAGCCATACGGGCCAACATGAATTTTGCCCGTACCGCTGATAACGGTTTTCAACATCTTGCCTTCGCGCACGGAAAAGAAAGTGGTGCGATGTATGATCATCTTTCCATTCGCCGTCATACCAGGCCCGACGCCGGACGGATCATTCACCTTGGCGGAGATGGGAATGTTATACACGGAAGTCAAAACGGCGATCGGATTTTTGCTTGTGCCAAGCAGTTTCGTGAATTTGGTTGTGATCCTCCATGGAGGCGAATTACGTATGGGGTTTGGCTCCTCCAAACTCCAACTATCCCCCTGCTTGACCTTCCGCACGGGCAACAGCAGGGAATCGGTGGATAGAGCGTCAGGATTGATCGCGGACACCATAAAAGGGCTTCCCTTGGGGGATACGGGCAATTTCACCGCGCTCATTCTCCCAATGGAGGACATCGTAAAATAGGTGGTTTTGACGTTACGTGGGGTGGGAGCCGTGGATCCTTGGAGGAGAAAATTCGGCGTGGTGGCGTATATGCGCGCATCGCCGTTGGCGAGAATACGGACAATCGATATCGTGGTGTCGCCATCACCATGCACGGTGAACATCCCCTGGCCTGGCGGTTCACCCGGCAGACCTGTTTGCACCTGCATGTGTGTCTGATAGACCCACTTGGCGCCCTTGACGAACTTGTAGCGAAGGAGATATTGCGCATGGGCGATCCCCGAACTGAGGGTTAGCATCAACAGCACTGCAAATAATACGTTTGTCCTTTTCATACTCATTCACTCGTCATTTGGTCAGTAATTGCCTGGTGTAGGTTATGGTCACATCGGAGATATTGGTGAACTTCGGACTAGTTAATTTGCCGGATACGCTAATGGTCTTTCCAGTCACCGGATCCACGTATGTAGTGGTCTCCAATTTGAAAGATTGATCCTCGTTTTTCACCATGGATGGAATCATCTGATTAGGATGATTTGGGTCGGGCTTATACACATCGCCAACATGCGCCGCCACCACGCCGTTTCCCGTCAATTTCAATTCTACCGCCTTGCCTTTGTAATCCTCCACTTTGTCCACCAAGGCAACCATCTGGATGTTGCCCGTTATTTTTTGATCGTTTGTGAACCCGCATGCCAATTCAAAAGGAGCTTGGTCACCTATTTTCATGGGATGCGGAAGTTTCAGATCAATGCCAGGTAGGGTGTCCAATTGCACGATCTGCGCTGCGGCGGCGGGATCGCCGGTCGGCTGGATGATTTTTCCGTCGGCTCCCCAGCCGGTCACTACCGGTTTGCCAATCGTATCGAGTTTGACTGTGCCCTGATCGGATTTCGTAACCCCGGAAATGATACGCGATTCCAAGATGATGGTGCCGTCCGGGCGCACCTCCTTTGTGTCCTCTTCTACGACGGCGTCAATCTCTTGCCGAACCTTCATAGGCTTGGCGAGGAGACCCTCCGGCTGGTATGTCCCCTCGACGACGATATTCACGTGATAACGGTCCTTGTCACCAGCATGATAGATGCGTTGCAGAGTGTAGGTGTCATCGGCGCGAGCCGTTTTCATAGGCACAACGAATGAACAGACCGTGATGAGTGAAATGAATAACAAATGGCGTAAGAAACACATCTTCATTGAGTCTTCTCCGGGGCGGTCGCCGTTGTGGAGGTCGGCGAACCGAGCAACTTGATCATCACTTTGGCTTGGATGTGGCTGTTTGTCTCTTTTGGAATATCCGGTGAAACCGGAACGCCTAGAATCTTATCCACAATTTGCGCCTTAATCAACATCTCGCCCTTCGTGAAAATTCCCGTGTTCTTGTCATAAGAGAAAATCCCCTCCCCCATGATGAATCCGTTGCGAGTCTGATATGGCGACACGCCCTCCGCCACCGGTTTCTTCGCCTGATCCAGCTTCTGATCGATCTTGAGGCTGAATTGCTCCCCGAAATTAGAGTATGCGGGGGTATGCGGAATGAAAGGATCCTTGAGCAGGTTCTCGCTTATGGATGGGGACGTCCCTTTCTGCGAAGGAAGGAAAACCGCGTTCGTCACAGGAGGAACCCCTGTATTGCCGAAAAAGGGGTTGTCGTATGTCCATGTGTCTCCGGGCGCTATTGGCGTCTGAGGAAAGACGATAGGCAACAACAAGGAGTAGAACTTAGTAGGATCCACCCCCGGTATGGTGATGCTGAAAGGCAGTTTCTGTCCGGGAGCCGTGTAGACAACCTGTCCTGTCGGAGCCAAAGTGATGGACTGATTCAATATAGCCGCCGCCTGCTGCGGATCTATCGGAAAGGGAATCTTCTCCACCTCCGCATCGGCGGATACGACCTTGAACTTAAGATTCGTATCATTGGATGTCGGTGCCGCGCTGGGGATTGCGTCATATACCAATGTCAGGGTGGCGTCCATATCCTCGGAAGGGACGGAGTTAAGCACGGGGATAATGCCCTTGATAAACGCCACGATTTTATACCTCAGCGGTTTGTTGGGTGTGAATTTGTAGGTGTAAACCGTGGACGGTGCGCTCTGGGCGGGCTGGGCTGTTTGGGCGTGCGTTGCGCCGCCAGCCAGAACGAAGCCTATGAGAATGGGAAGGATGGTTTTTACTTTCATTATGATGTCCGATCAGGGTGATTTGCGCATGGATCTCTTGAACGGTATTATAGCATGCAAGTAAAGGATTGTCAAAAATGGGGATCGCTCAGTTCCTTATTCCATAGGGATAAAACAGTAGCCGTATTCGACGACATTGCTCTTCACCGAAGCCCCCTAATTTCAAATTCAAATGCCGAATTTCCGAGAGAATGCGATCCCAGCCTAATTAATCGCATATAAATAATGGTCATCCGAACCCGCAATGACCGTTCCATCCGGTGTGATAGCGAGAGAAGATGTCACCTTGCCTCCGGTTGCATGCTTCCATTTCAATGCGCCGTTGGGATTAACCGCATGGAGATAATTATCCGCTGACCCCACATAAATGGTTCCTTCCGACCCGATGGCGGGAGAAAAGTGCGCAGCGCCACCAGTGGCGTACTTCCACGCCGGTGTGCCGTCGGGATTTATCGCATAAAGATTGTGGTCTTCGGATCCAATATAAATGTTTCCATTAGCCCCGATAACGGGGGATGATAACAATCCATTCCCAATAACATTCTTCCATTTCAATGATCCGTCTGGCATGAAAGCATGGAGCGTTTGTGCAAATGAACACACGTAAATGATTCCATTCCTACTGACTTTTGGGGATGAAATCACGGTATGAGCGATGTTGAAGGTCCATTTCAGCATGCCGTCGGGACCAATCGCGTGAAGATTGCCATCAAATGATCCCAAATAGATGGTCCCGTCCGAACCTATGGCTGGGGGGCATACCACCCAGTCATCCAAGCCGTATTTCCACTTCTCCGTTCCATCGGGGTTGATTGCGTGAAGGTAATCGATTCCATGCAGGCTTGCCGATACCACATGGATTAATCCATCCGAACTGACGCCTGGAGAGGCGCAAACATGGGTTCCCGTATCACACATCCATTTCAAAGAGCCATTCGGTTTAAGTGCGTGAAGCTTGCCGTCTTGCGCCCCCAAATGGATAGTTCCATCGAAGCCGATCACTGGAGAGGAGACAATCATATCCCCAGCGTCATATTTCCATTTTAATATACCGTTTTGATTAATCGCGTAAAGATAATTATCGCAAAAACTCACATAGGATGTGCCGTCCGAGCCGACCGCAGGAGTGGATTTCACACGATTCAACGTCGCATATTTCCACTTCAGCTCTCCCGTTGCTCCCCTATCAACACCATTTCCCGATTGTCGCGGCACTTGATGAAGGGCGTCGCCATGCTGCAAACCACCGATCGAACGCGTTGTTGCGTTTCCGGCAACGCTCCCTCCCAGCAACAGGGAAGCCGTCGCCCCGCCTGCGAGTGCGATAAACTCCCGGCGGTTGAGGGGCGATTCCAACTTATGGTCGTTGTATAGGCTTTGTTTCCTATTCAAATTGAACTTTTTCCTCATATGTCATGTCCCTACCAACCATTAAAAAGATTATACTCCCGCCACACTCTTGTCAGCAAAACTAATCCTGTTGAGAAGCCAATGGTCACTGTTACATTGTTTCAGTCTGTTGTCCTGAAGTGTAATTTTGATATCAAGGCTATCTCACTTTATATTGGTACATAGGGCGTACTGGCAACCCCGCAGGTTTCGAACATAATGCGTGATTGTGACCATGCATCCCAGCACTAAGATAACAGTTGGCTCCGGTCAATTCGTCCGTCCAAGTCACGGATTGCCTTTATAAGCTAACAGGCATTCCGCTAATTCAGCATGTCAACCTTTACAGCTCCCGGCGGCGGAGAGATTCGGAATGCATCCGCCGGCAGGCGGCCATTCTCGATGGATATTTGGTATCTCTCTGTTATCACCATCCCCCCGGACATATCCGTTTTAACCTGTCGTAGTAGATGATCCTTGTGGCCGATCCAGTATGTCATTGGTCCGGATGGCAATGAAGTGCTCAAGACATCGCATAACACATGGTCAATCACCTGTTGCTTTAATACTTTGCCGTATTTTCGCGAATCTTGAATCAATCCAGCTCCCTCAATATTTCGCTTATCAAAGACCAAAGAGCCAAATTCATAATCATCAAAGGCGCCGGAGCCGTATTCCTTAAATAAGGCTCCTGTAATATCCTCTCGCTGAAGGAGATATCTATTCGTTGAACTATCCAACACATAAGTCCAACTTCCATTTGATATAATAGCGCGAGGGTATTGAGGGTATGCGGCGTCCTCACGCCCGGTGGCGTTCCCTCCGGTTACCGAACAACCGGTGCAAACCACCGCGATTTTAGACGGCTTTGAATAGAATATCCGGTAATTCTCGTCCCTTTTCACCGCTTTCATAGGTCCCCCGCCGCCGCCGAAATCAATCGTTAACCGCATAATACATCCAAGCGTTTTAATCTTCGAGGTCGCTTTAACGCACTGACTCATTAGATGGGTGGCGGAGACGTTTGTGACCGTAGTAGTCAATATCAAACCCAGGAGAATTTTCAATCCAATCATTTTTATCACCTCGAATATTCATAAATCTCATCCGTTAATCAGGTGTCCTGAATTTTTTCCTTGCTAAAAAAAGTTTTATACGTATAGGCTACACTTTCATTTGTAGCAATGTCAACCTTACAGGCAAAGGTTGATTCGGGTGAGTATGAATATTTATACAGACACAGACAAAAGGATTTGAAAGGGCTTCGAGATACTGTGAAACGTTTAATGAAGAGCGTGGAGAGAGGGATTGCATGCGTGTGCGTTAAAGAGATCAGCTTTTAACGGTTGATAGGAGCGACAAATCCCGTTGTGAGTCATAAGAGAATGGAAGAACTCGCCCACGCGCAGACATTAGAACGCATCGCTTCATTCACAACGTACAAATCAACTGGTGGGGCCGATCAATTCGCTCTCGCAATCCTGTTTAATCCGTATGAATTTATGTATCTTAGGATACAATATCAATAGGCTGGAATTGTATCATGCTCCGCCGACGAGCGAGAGGATAATGGAAAACATACCGTTTGATTAAAATGGACGCAATCCTATTTTCTCAAATTGGCTCTATGGGGAAGTTTGTGGACTGAGATCAAGCTTTCCTAGAAAAAACAAGACTGCGACCCTGAAATTATCGAATCTTCTGAAGCCTTTGGCGTTGGACTTTATTTGCTGGATTAG
>DAIDHP010000027.1 GCA_027459625.1 Chthonomonadales bacterium | reverse complement strand
AGAACCTTCACGAACGCATCGGGAGTTGTGACCGCCGCCGCCACTTACGACGGGTACGGGAACACGGTCGCCACATCCGGATCAACGGGTTCCCCCTATCAGTTCGGAGCCACGTCGGGTTACCGCTGCGACGGGGATGCTGGGATCATGCAGGTTGGTGCTAGATACTACGACCCGGCTACGGGAAGTTTCCTGACCAGGGACACGGACCTAAGCCAACTGGCCTATGTGTACTGCTGGGATTGTCCTATCAATATAATGGATACTAGCGGGAATAACCCTTTTGATTCTATTCAGAAAATATTCGAAACTGATTTTTTTAAAAAATGGGGATTTGGTGATGCATTTACACCAGCATATGGAATAGGACTTACTGGATTTATTGGCGGAGAAATTAAATATCATTCGGAACCAAAAAGTTTCTGGTATGGATTCGGAGGAACATTAGAAGGTGGTTCTATAATGTATGGTGGAGTTGTAGTGATAGGTTCTTCTGCAGAAACAAGGAATCCATTTTTAATGATGTGGGGTGCAATTGTTGGAGGATGGCTTATGTATGAGGGTGCAGAGGATATTTATCAAAGTTGGTAATGTTATGTGTTGGGTTAGAATGAATTTCAAAAAACGAAGTATTTAGAGGTAATTGCAAAATAAAAATGATGCAGGAATTACGCGGGTTTCCGGTGAATATAATAGTGAAAACTGAAAACATTCAAGGGGAACCCGCGCATGATTATTTTATCGGATTACTGGAGCACATTGCAAATATCACTCATTCCTTTCATGGAGCAGGTCGTAGAGCCCCATCTTACGGAGGAGGAGAAACGCCTGGTCGCCATCATGGACGTAATCTCCGTGGAGAAGCGCTTGGATCGGACGCCGGAGGAATCCTTGTCGGAGTTGTCTTACTCCTTCGACGCGAGAGCCAAGCTCAACTCCAGGGGCACATGCACTGGTGGATAGGATACAGGCTTCATATCGACTGGGCGGACAACATATTACCTCTGACTGCGGTGACGACCTACGCTTCGGTTCATGACAGTTATGAGAAAACTTGTTTTCGATCAGTTGGCCATACCGATGGCTAAAATGACAGCGAGAAAGGTGACTTCGTTTTACGATCTTATGGATGCGGCGTATGATGCCGAGCCGATCAAAAAGGTCTGCGAAAGTTTGGGTCATGTCGTCATCGTGAAGAGTAACAGGCGTCGCGGAGGCGCTGTTGAGTCGATGGAGCCGGATCGCAGCGACGATACAATGAGCGCACCACTGCGGAATGCGGAAACGGACGATTGAAGGATGATTTCGGGTTGCGGACGATTTGGTATCGCACTTATGAGAAGGTGCATTTATGCATCATCTTCGCCGTCATCGCATTGTTCGCCGATCAGTTGATACGTGTTTTCAGCGGATGATGCGCGGGTGGTTTGTCCGATGAGTTGAATACATCCCGTAAAACCATTCCGAAAAGGATGGGAGGTTGAGTTCGTCTTGTAATCACTAAAACGCACGTGAAAGACGGTTGATTTGGATTTCAGCGCCCGATTTTAGCTATTAACGGGCGTCGAAATGATTTTTGCCAATTGGGATTTCAAGAAAAACGGAATTTTGCAATTACCTCTGTTGATTTATTATTCAACTTATTTTAACAATTTGCTAATTCATATATATAAGAGGTAGAAAAATGTTATTAAAACTCATTCATATAATATACTTTATAATTAACAGCTATTTAATAGCATTCTTTTTTGCAATAATATGGACTCTAATTACTATATATGTTCATATTATAAAATATCGTTTATCAAAGCTCATATCTTTAAAATCTTTTTTAGCTGATTTATCGATATCATTATTTTTGATATGTTGGGGTTTTAAAATGATCCCTTACTATCGATTCAATTACATCAACATACATCACATTATGGAAACTTCCGCTATGTTGTTTCTATGGATGTTTTTAACATTCAGAAAACATTCTTTGATTTTTCATAAAATATAAAATAATATGCTCCTCGTGATTCTGTAGGCTATTATAAAGTTAGATAGAATTCATAATAGGATTACACTATAGGATAGGAGACAGAACGAATGAAACCCAGACAAGTCGTATCTCGACTGAATGAATGTGGCCAACACGATCGTGGGGCTGTGAAATGTCGATATGCTAAGTCATGTGAGTGTTCTCCCAATTTGGGCCAGTCCGTCTCCACTCATGTTCCCTGAACTTGATGTTAGTATTGTAAATTGTTTCATTCATCAACAAATAGGATGTCTCCCTATTACGAAGGAACGGGGAGTTCATTCTATATGACGGTCTGGGTTCCGCGAGAACCTTCACGAACGCATCGGGAGTTGTGACCGCCGCCGCCACTTACGACGGGTACGGGAACACGGTCGCCACATCGGGCTCAACATCCTCGCCATACCAGTTCGGAGCCACATCGGGCTACCGCTGCGACGGGGATGCGGGGATCATGCAGGTTGGCGCGAGGTATTACGACCCTGCGACCGGTAGCTTCCTGACAAGGGACACCGATCTAAGCCAGTTGGCGTACCTGTACTGCGGGGATGATCCAATTGATAAAGTGGATCCGAGCGGGCATAATCCTTTAACCATTATAGGGGGGATATTAGGAATAGCAGGTCGATGGATTCCTGGTATTCCTGGTAAGATTGTATCAACAATTGGAGGGATTCTCATTATAGTAGGTCAGTTGCCGTGTAGTTATTATCCACATTCAAGAAAATTAGATCCATATCCTGAATCACAGTATTATAGTGGTTTTAATTAATTATTAGCATAATTTATCCTATCAATATTTATGATTGGGATAAATTATGTTTTATAAAATATTTAATTTGCATTTATTATAGAGGAAAATGAAATGATAATATTAATAATGAAAACATATAGTCTTTTATTTCTTCTTTTTGGATTTTTTTATCTATACGAATATTTCAAAAAGAGAACTAAAGTCCATATCACAACAATTATTATTTATCTATTACTTGGTTTTGCATTTTTTATCATTAGAAAAATAAATAATTCATTGGCGATGAATGTATTATTTGGGTCTTTATTGTTTCCTACGATCATAATTGAAATATATAGAATAATAAAAAACGTTATTAAGATTGATTCATAGTTGTATTGTTGGGATAAATTGTACTCTGATATCATTTTATATTAGCCATATAATACGCAAAGGAATGACCCCGAAATGCACCACTATAACGTCCTTTTCGTCGCTGCGCTTGGACTGCAACCACCCTACGAGATGGTCACAGTGGATTATAATATTGAAGCCAAGGATTTACATTCATTTAAAGAATCAAGCCATAGGTGAGGGTACCACCGTCTCCCTCTTCAGTGGCGGAAGAGTGTGTTATCCGAATCTCAGGTGGGGTGACCACCTCCTCCATCTACGACGGCGGCAGGGTGATCCTTAAGGTGCAGAGCGGAACGTATACCGGAACCTACACTTACGGCGTGTCCCTCATCCGAAGAAACGGGGAGTCCTTCCAGTACGACGGTCTCGGCTCCGCGAGAACCTTCACGAACGCATCGGGAGTTGTGACCGCCGCCGCCACTTACGACGGATACGGGAACACGGTGGCAACCTCCGGCTCACCTCCTCCCCCTCCCAGTTCGGAGCCACTTCTAACTACCGCAACGACGGGGGCGTGGGGATTATGCAGGTTGGTGCTAGATACTACGACCCGGCTACTGGAAGCTTTCTGACCAGGGATGCTGACCTAAGCCAGCTTGCATTTGTATACTGCGGGGGATGATCCGATTGATAGGATGGTTTTCAAGCCTTTTGGGATATCGCACCTCGGGGATTCATCCCGATGGGAGTACGGAGAGGAACCATGATAAACGACGTCTTATTCCATGTCGCCGCTTACTCATCCATTCATCACCCACAGGAAACAGCGAGGAGCCACTTTTTATAGCTTATATTATACTTATCCATAAACATCCCCGGAGTCAGTATTGCAATTACCTGTATGTCCCAACATAAATCGTTTTTTGGGGTCCAATGGTGATGGACGAGAGTTTTATTGAACCTTCGGTGGCGTATGACCATATTAGCTTACCGTTCGTACCGTGAAAGGCATAAACCTTTCCGTAATCAGAACTCACGTAAATCGTATCATCCGATCCAATCGCAGGGGTTGTTTCAATATCACTTTTAGTATCGTATGACCAACGCTTCATGCCGGTATTTCCAAATAAAGCGTAAACCTTGCCATCATCCGATCCAATATATACTGTTCCGTCCTGCCCAATTGCAGGGGATGAGGTGATCGAGTCGCCAGTTATGTACGTCCACAACTTCTCACCCGTCGCACCGTTCAGAGCATAAATTTTGTCATCGAATGAACCTACGTAAACCGTTCCGTTTGACCCTATTGCTGGAGAGGAGCATATTAAACCTCCAGTCTTATACGACCAACGCATAACACCGGTTGCGCCATTCAGCGCGTATACTCCGCCATCATCAGAACCGATGTAAACCATTCCGTTCTTTCCAAGGGCTGGAGAGGAGAGTACGGAGCCTCCGGTATGATATATCCATATTTTCCTCCCGGTCACGCCGTTCAATGCATAGACATTGTTATCATCCGATCCCACGTAGAGAACGCCGTTGGGCCCGATCACAGGGGAGGATCGCACGATACTTCCGGTTTTATACAACCATTTCAGCTTGCCGGACGCACCATCCAATGCGTATACATTGTTATCATTGGAACCAACGTAAACCATGCCGTTCGCCGCGATCAGAGGAGAGGATTCCACTGCATCACCGGTGGTATATGACCATATAAGGATGCCGGTGGCGCTATTAAGAGCGTAAATATAGCCGTATTGTGAACATGCATATATCTTTCCCGTCGCTGTTATCGCTGGGCGCGCCTTAAATCCGCCTCCTGGACGATAATTCCATATTAGAGTTGGTTTATACGTACCGTTTGATTCCCTCACAATTTTCAAGCATGTCAGACCGGTCATAATCGGAACTGTGCGATGAAATTGCAGACTCACCAACAACCATCCCAATACGTATATGGCAAGTAACGCATAGGAGGCGATATTGGCGATGAAAACCCCTTTCCTTACATCATGCCTGGAAACCTTTTTTATCATTTTGTTGGTTACCGCACACTCCACGACATATGAGGCGAAGAAGAAGGGAATCAGGAGAAAGAGAGAGGCGGCGGGAACCATCCAGTAGAGATCGCTTTCCCAAGGAATCATCCAAGGCGACTGTATGGTAACCGAAAGAAAATGCCCAAGCGCCGTATGAAAATTGATTCCATACATGCTTCCTGTCAGCATCTCTACTAAAAGAAGTAAAGCCCAGGTAATGGGTATTCCGATGAAGGTGGAGACAACATTAGCCGCCGATGTCGCCCATAAGACTGATTTGACGCTTGCGTGAATTTTGCGCGCAAGGATAAAAAGACTCGATGAGAATGATGGGTATAAGCGCGATCACCATCAGCGGCATCGTCACGAAGATCATGGGGACACCCATATCCGCTCGCGCCGCACCTTCGGAACCTAGGCAAAAAAGACAAATGTAACCCAAACTTCGCAAACGAAGCAAAGATGGTTTCATATGTAATTCCCTTTCCAGTCCCAACATGATGCCATTTTTTTGCATCCATCCACTCCGGTTGACTATGACTTATTCACGCATTGCGGAGCTTGTCCCTATTTTAGTGGAAAATGATCGGTGACCATTTTCATTTTACGCCCTTTTCGCTGAATGTCAACGCTATCCCTAAAAGCCGTTTCAAGCATCCAAAGATCATTATAATCAAAAATTCCACGGAACCGCTTTTCCGCATCAAGATGCGAACTTGCCGCCCAGCGGTTGACCATTGACCGTCACGCCGCCTTCTTACTCGACCGGTTCGTCAATCCACTGTACATATATCGCACTTTCGCAAATCAGAGAGTATGCGGGAGGATTCGGTATAATGTAGGCCAAACCACTCGCAAGGGGGGAGTGAACATGTCTGATAGTCAAACCGAACGCAAATACACGCGCCGCCAGTTCATTGGCGCGTCCGTCGCATTGGCGGCAACCGCATCCCCTACTCTTGCAAGTCTCCCCAAACCCGGGCGGGCGATGGATTTTCTCACCCTGGCGGAGTACCCGGAACTTTGGAAGGAGAAAAAGGTCTCTCCTTGGATGTACCCTTGGATGGGGAGGAACATCGTCTTTTTCACCACGACCACCCAGCTTGACCCCCGCATCATCGGCATCTTCCTTAAAAGATTGGACGATGGATGGAAGCTCTACGCCGACCTCACCGGCACTCCTCCCGAACCCTACAAGCTTTACAAGGATATGCCGACCATAGCAGCGGTTCCGGACGAAGGGTTGAATTGCGGAGCGGGCTGCTCCTACGTGGGTGCGACGGGAATGGAGTTATGTCTTTTTTACTCCTACGACTACCCGATGGTGGTTAAGAATAACAAGGCTTTCGCGCATTACTATTTCTATGAGATGGGACGCAATTACTACACATTCGGCGACCGGCACAGCCTGTTCACCACCGGTTACGCGGTATTCATGCGATATGTCTGCATGGACTCCTTGAAATGCGAGGACCCCGACATCGCCACGCGCAAAACCATAGAGGCGTGCGAGGCGGTATACGCCAAATCGGATTTTCCATTCCTAAAAGCTTTCACGACATTGGAGGGAATGGATGAGAAGACCCCGCGCCTCGATATCCAGCCATCCGACCAGCCTTGCATGTACGCAACCGTAATGTTGAAGCTTTATCGCGAAAACGGAAAAAATGCATGGCTGAAGCGGTTTTTCGTCGCGTTGCTCAAGTGCCCGGAGGTGAAGCCATCCACTCCGAACGACGCCCTGAAGCAATGCGTGAACTGGCTTATCGCGGTTAACGCGGCGGCGAAAAAGGATTTGACCTCCCTCTTCGTAAAGCGGTGGCGCATGCCTTTGCCCGATACCGCACAGCAGATGCTGGCGAAAGTTGCCTGGGACGATCCGAAACTGGATGTGGCAAGTCTGTGCGAAAACGTGGATAACACGATTACCGTTTGACCGTCATTCCCTCTCGGCATTCGATAGGGAATGACGAGGGGAGGAACGCCGATTGAAGTGTTTGATGATAGTTAATGTGGTGGTGCTGGTTGAGTGGGTGTGGGATAGGCACCTCATTGACCGTAAACCGATCCGGGATGTCAAGCGCTCGTTTGCGTTGTGAAGAGAGCTTTGAATTCAAACCCTATAATCTCCAGCGCCAGTACAATGACGATTCCAATAATTACCGCAGGATTCATTATCATCATGATTCCTCCATCCAATATCGAATTTCACAAGTTTTCCGGACTTCTTATTGCTGACAATGAAAATCCCATTGAATGAGGTCTATCCCAACATTCATATGCATGCCCAACCCTTGAAGCGTGCATTTCAAAATCGTTGAATTCATGGTCGTCATCGCTTACAAAAGCGATTGATACATTGAATAATATCGCCTTCCAACCGTTTCCCAGGAATACAAGGTTTCCGCCTGATGCCGTCCAATGTTCCCCAAGCGGATTCTTAACTCCTCATTGTCGAAGAGGAGTTGAAGCGTTTCAGAGAGCTTACGTCGATTTCCCTCAGGGAAAACCAAGCCCGCCTCTCCGATAACCTCGGGAATGGCGCCCGAATCGGAGCCGACGACAGGTATCCCGCAAGCCTGAGCTTCCGCCAACACTCTGCCGAATTGCTCCTTCCATGTGGCGGTTGTGTGAGAGGGAAGAACGAGAACGTCACTGTCGCGATAAAAACCCGGCAAGGATTCCCTCTCCACTCGTCCGAGAAATCGCACCCGATCGTTTAAGCCGTCGTTCATTACATGTTTGCGAAGCTCATTCTCATGCGGGCCCTCCCCCGCGATGTGACATTGGACGGAGACCGGAAGGTCTTTAAGGCTATCGATCAGATCATCCACCCCCTTCTCTTGGGTCAGCCTTCCCGAATAAGCGATCGTAAAGGTGTCCGGCGGGTTCCTTCTATGGCTCGATGGATGGCGATCCGGGCGGAAAAAATGAATATCCACGCCATTTGGAATGATCTCCACGCAGCCCCTATACCCGCATCTCCTCGCCACATCAGCCGCGCCGTGACTGCGGCAAACCACCCCGCAGGAACGACGAAATACGAAATTACGAATTGATTCAAAGGGTGGTGGAAGGGATCGACGGATGTTTTGCTCGGTTTCCACCAAGAGCCTGGTCTGATTACGGAGCAGCGATAGCAGGCATGCAACCTGAAACGAGACCATCGACCACGGCTCCTCCCACAAATCCACGACATCCGGACGAAAAGAGCTCATGAGAGAGGCGAGTTTGGGATAGACATGAAGATACCACTTGGCGGGACCGGATTTGGGGAAGAGAATGCGCTGTGAAAGATACAAAAAACCACTCTCATCCATTGAAAGCGGCCTTTGCCATCTCCCGTATTCAAACCAGCGACTGGGTGTGAGCACACATAGCTTCATGTCGGAAAATGCGGTCAAAGCCTTGGCTCGCGGAACGCCCCAGAAAGGCGATATGCAACTATGCGCGATCAGTAAAACCTTCATGAGTTACTTCCATCGCAAAAAAAAGGATAAGGGACGGTGTTATCCATCCCTTAACTTACGTTCATCAAACCCGAGTTATCAGTACTTATCCGCTGACTTGGCTCGAGCACGAGCAATCTTGCGTATGCTCGCTTTCAGCTCTCGGCGTTTCTTATCGCTGGGTTTCTCATATCGCTCATGAGCGCGGGCTTCCTTGGTGATGCCGCTGTTCATGACGATTTTCTTGAAACGCTTCAGCGCGGAATCAATGTTTTCGCCGGGCTTGACAATTACCTGTGCCAAATAGATCATCCTCTCTTTATTCAGCAATATCCACCTTAAGTATACACCATATTTCATTTTCCGTGAGAGGTGAAACGGTTTTTTTTACAAGGGATGATGTGAAATATTCACCTTCGCGAGGGATAGAAGCCATGCGGATTGGGGGAAAGCCCGTAGCGGGGAACGTTCGCCAAAGCTTCTTTATCGTTCCACCGTGCAAAGTTGATCCAAGTGTTATTCCCTAAATGGATCCATACAAAAGAGAAAGTCACGATTAAATATTATTACCTTGTGTGAACTAAATCGACGAAATATCGTCTAACAAAGAAAGCAGTCTTAGTTTTTTCTAAGGTTCGGCAGCGAGTTGATGTAACGCTCCCAGCCGTTCCCGGAGGATATAAGGCAAGAATTTCAGGATAGCGTTTGCGAATCCTAAATGCAGTTATGTTCCAAGAGACCCGACACGTAATGAATTCCAATCAAGCTATAACAGATAGAGTCTTCCTCGTGGGTTGCGCACGATCCGGCACCACGCTTTTACAAAGCATACTAGGGGCGCATTCATGTATCGCCACATTCCCCGAAAGCCACTTTTTCCAACACGCCGTGCCTGGTCGCAAGTGGGCGAAAAGGATGGGACTCTCGTCAAGGGCGGCGCGCGGACAATTGAATAGCTTTCTGGAGGAATCCGGGCATGCGGAGTTCATCTCCGGCAAAATTCTTCCCTTTGAATCTCTTAAAAAAGTTACGGGGGTTTTCATTCGTAACATGGATAGGATGGCGATCATGGAGGGAAAGGATATTTGGCTGGAAAAAACACCCGGACACCTGTATCACATTCCGACCATCATCGGAATCGTTCCCAAATCCCGATTCATTCATCTTATCCGTGGCGGAAAGGATGTGGTATCATCGCTCTACGCAGTGACGCGGGAGCATAAAGGGGCATGGGGATATCCGATGGAGATAGATGAGTGCATATACTGGTGGAAAGAGGCGATTAACCTGAGCGCCGGTTACCTGAACCAGCCAAACCATTTTTTTGTGCGTTATGAAAATCTGATTGAGAATCCGCAAATGTCCGTTTCGTCCATATGCGATTTTCTCAACATCGATTTTCAGGAGGAAATGTTACTCAACTATCCGATCATCGCCAAAAAAGTTACATTGTCCAATGAGCCGTGGAAGACGAACGCAACGAAAAAAATACACTCCTCAAGTAGGTTTAACGAACTTTTCGCCCCGGAAACACGAAAATATATCATTGAGAAGCTGCAGCCCACGGAGGATGAAATTGCAAGTTGGAGTGACGCAAGAAACTCCTTGAAGATACGGATGTGTGCATAACCGCAATGAACCACTCATTTCTCTCTTGGGTGGATGCGGAGGATTTTAATACGGGTACGCCTAAAATCACAAGATGTGTATAGTAAAAGGATTATAAGGATAATGTCGAAAGGTACCATTGTTTGGTTGACAGGACTCTCGGGCGCCGGAAAATCGACAATCGGCGGAGAGTTGCTAAGCTATTTTCATGAGTTGAACCTTAACGCCGAGTTGCTGGATGGGGACGAGATTCGAGAGCTGCTGTCCAAGGGCCTCGGTTTTTCGAAGGAGGATAGGGATCTCAACATTCGCAGGATCGGTTTTGTGGCTCGACTTCTTGCTAGAAACGGCACCATCGCCATCACTGCTGCGATTTCACCATATCGGGAGATACGAGAAGAAGTGAGACGTCTTGCCGCTCTGGACGGAGTGAGGTTCGTGGAGGTATATCTCAACCCCTCATTGGAATCTCTGATAGCGCGGGATACAAAGGGATTGTATCGCAAGGCGTTGGCGGGAGAGATTTCCAATTTCACCGGCGTATCCGATCCCTATGAGCCCCCTCTAAATCCGCAGATTGAAATCCACACGGACACGCAGAGTGTTGAGGAATCCGTGGAGTTAATAATAAAATATCTGCAAGCGGAGTACCTGATTCCCTGCTCGGAGGAAAACGCTCGAACAGCGTTTCATTAATTCCAATCGAAGCCTCGGTGAATCCTTGGTTTGCACAAAAATCAATAGCATCACATCCATATTACGAACAGGTGTGAAATCCATATGGATTCGCACCTGTCATCATCCGTTATAGTCTTTGAAACCGCTTATTAGGAAAGCGGGATTAAAAGAACCGAGGCTAGGTTCATTGGCTTCCATGTCGCCGCATTCGCAGGCTTTACGGTAACCTCATGCACCCCGGCGGATTCCACATTCACTTCGCATTTAACCGGCTCGAAGCGGTTCCAATCCCCCGTTTCCGTAGTGTTTACCGTCACCGCTCCGGATCCGGCATCAATTTGGAAGGAAGTCACCCCCGCCGCCGTTGCTATTTCAAGCGTCGCGGCATATGTCCCTTTTTGCACGAAATCCACTCTCCATGAAACGTAATCATCTGGATTATCCCAAAAGCCTATATTGGTCATGGATCCCGACTGAGTTTGAATACCGGAACCATGAAGCATGCATGTGTCCGGGGTGAGGTGGATGGACTCATCCTCCGCAGGCTGCACGGGAAGCGGGATGGGCGCCACCGGTTCGGATCGAGCCAAATCCAGCCCGTTAATTTTCAAAATCCATGCATGTTCGCACGGCTTATCTTCGGGGAGGGAGACCTCCAACCCTTTTTCCGTTCTTGAGAAGCGAAGGCTCGTTCCATTGCCAAGCAGATGAACCCGGGTTACCTCCCCCACGATGCCGGGCGCATTGGAAGCCAAGGTGCGTATCTCGAGCGTTCCGTTTTCCGGCCACCCCATCGCCGTGGCGTAGAGGATATTCCCCTTGGTTGTGAAACGAAAGTCACTCTCCGTCATACCGTCATTGCCACTGTCACTTCCGCTATGCACCAATCCCTCTCCGGATATCCTCCATGGGCGTGTATCGTATATCGCCTCGCTATTTACGGCCATCCAATCCTTCATCCCATTAAGAAACGCGAGTTCATCGGGATCGGGATCGCCGTTACCTGGAAGAGGAATGTTCAGAAGGAGGTTGCCGTTTTTGCTGATGATATCCATTAACATGCGAACCACCTGATGAACCGTTTTGTACTGGTGATTTTCATAAAGAGAGACATCGTAGTGCCAGTTCCCGATACAAGTGTCCGTTTGCCATGGGTTCGGGTCAATTTTGTCGCTTCTGCCTCGTTCTATATCTCTGAGGATGCAGCGGCGTTGCATCTCATCCAGGTTCTTACAGGTCATTACCGCCTCATTAACCCCTTTGCGCTTGATGCTTGAGTTGTAGTAGTAAGCGGCAATATTCAACCCGATGTCGCTCGCGCCATTGAGAGGCAAAACGGCGTCGTCAAAGTAGAGCAGATCGGGATGATACTTATCGACAAGGTCTATGACTCGATTGTAGAATTTCCGGATATACGCTTTCTTCGCCTCCACATTCCCGCCGGATGCCGGGTTTAAGTCCTCATCAGGGGCGTGGTTTTGAGAGTAGAGATCCTGCGGGTCCAAGCCCTCCCACCATTGCCCCTTTCCATCCGCCTTTGTGAGCCTGCCGTCATAGGGCACTCCCGCCAAGGGACCGGTCTTATCGGCGCCTTGAGCCACATCGAACCAATACCACGTCCTCGCAGCGTGGACCGTAACCCCAAAACGCATCCCTGCATTGCGCGCATGTTTCGCCCACGCGCCGACGATATCCTTCAGGGGCCCGATCTTTGTGGAGTTCCATGGCTGGTAATTGCTGTTAAAGCAATCAAAGTTATCATGGTGGTTCGCCAAAGCGATGAAATACCGAGCCCCCGCCGCGTGATACATGGAGATGAGCTTTTCAGGATTCCATTTTTCCGCGCGCCAGATACGGTCGATATCCTTAAAGCCCACTTTTGAAGGATGTCCGTAATGGGCGCACTGATAATCGTAATCATGGCTGCCTTGGATATACATGAGTCTCGCGTACCAATCCCCCTGCTCTGGAACGCACTGAGCCGTCCAATGCGCCCAGATTCCGAACTTTGCGTTGCGAAACCATTCCGGGCACTGATAATATTCGAGGGATTCCCAACTTGGTTTGAAGGGACCCTCTATTTCCAGTGGCTTATCCTTTTTGATTCGCACGTTCGCCGACACCTTGAACAAATCAACGAAAGGCAACGCCGTCGCAGCGGCAGCGCGGAGGATGAATTTACGTCTTGAGATCGCCATGTGGGTTTCCTCTTGATGTGATATCTATCAACAGTCATTACAGGTAATTGCAAAATTCGCTTTTCAGGTATTTCGCCGAGTATGAAATGAGCGATATTAGCCTTATTTTCTGAATTTTGCAATTACCTCATTATGCATGAATTCAATGAGGATTTGTAGTTGATATGATCCCTAAATCCGTAAAATCAGGTCGATATCGTTCATTTCAAGCGAAACGCAATACAGAGCTTTCAACAGACTTAATGAACGGACTGAAGTATATGCGGGAATTGGGTTTTCGATCCTTAAGATGAGAATAGAATGCCTAACTCGCACGCATGGTATCTCGTCAAATATAGTCGGTATGCCGGGAGAGCCGCCAAGAGAATCCCGATAACGGATTCTTCATCCGTATTTAACGCATTCACGCTCAATACCGGTAATTTGACAGGTAATTACGCCGCTTATGTTAAGGAATAGTTAATCAGGGAGAAATTATCGCGAGGTGATATTCGGCAACAAAAATGATGTGTTCCAAAACTGGATTTCCGCAATATCCGAAACGCCGATACGCTACGAACGGTGATTCCACAAAAATCATCGTTTCTTGGATTCCCATGCTCGCTTCAAATGGAAATTGAAATGAACGCATTGATCCTCTCAAAAAATTCGGATGTCACGCACATATTCGAACAGGCATTTCTCGCGGAAAAACTCCATTGCGTTATCCGGCAAACCGCTGGCGAGGCGATTGAAGAGTTGGTGAAACGGGAAACCGATTTATGCGTCATTGACTGGGGGTTGATCGATAATCTCAACGCGGACCTTGTCGAAATTCTGCTCAACACAACCCGCGCCATGGCACCGTATCTGATTGCAACGCATCCGAATGAAGATTCCATTCCTTCCGCACTGGATTTCGGGGCGGATGATTTCCTTATCCATCCAATATGTCTGGAGGAATGCGTTGGGAGAATACGGATAGCCATAAACAGAATCAAAGGGAAACGACTCCCCCCAGCAGGCGAGCTAAGAGCCGGTATGGATGACGTGTATCGGCGCGTATTGGACGCAATGCAGGAGGGCTTGATGGTGATAGACGCTCAAGGAACTGTCACGCTCGTCAATGAATCCGCGCTGAAGACGATTGGAATGGATGAGAAGGACATTCTTGGAGTGAACTATCATCGCATTCCTCTTAAAATGCTCACGGAGGACAGTGCGGAGATCACCCGAGAGAACAATCCTTTGCGTCAATCCCTCATAAAAGGGGAAACGATCCGAGATTTCAACCTGAAGATCCACCCCCCCACAGGGATACCATTGTGGATATCCTTCAACTCGTCTCCGCTATATCGAGAGGGGGGGAACGCACCTTTTGCCGTGGTGATCACTTTCACCGATATTACCGACCGCAAGGAGCGGGAGAGGAAAATCGAGCGGCAACTCAAGCGGATGGAGCGCACATGTACACTTTTGAATGATCATAAAACGCAGTTGAAGATGACGAACGCACGGCTGGAGGAGTTGGTGGATACCGACGGACTGACGGGTGTGAAAAACTATCGCGCCTTTCGGGAGAGACTGACGCATGAATATGATCGGGCAATGCGATACGGCGGGGGGCTGTCGTTGGTGATGATAGATGTGGATCGTTTCAAGAGATACAACGACACATTCGGTCACCCGGAAGGTGATGAAGTGCTTAAGAGGGTGGCTTCGATGCTTCAAAACAGCCTTCGAAGCACGGACATGGTGGCGCGTTACGGGGGGGAGGAATTTGTTATTCTGCTGCCAAACACCGATCACATTGGTGCGGTTACCATGGCGGAGAGATTCCGTAAGGAGTTACAGAACGCCGAGTGGGAGCATTCCCCCATAACCGCCAGCTTTGGCGTCTCCACGCTCACCCCGGCGACTCCCGAAAAGGAGATTATTGTCGACGAGGCGGACAAGGCTCTCTATTTCGCCAAACAGAGCGGAAGGAACTGCGTGAAGCACTATTGGGACATGACGGAGGAAAACCCCATCTCCATGTGGGACTCCTATTCATACGGCGAATAAGGGATAAGCGCAGGAGTTTACAAACTCGCATCAAGGTGACCATGTTATGTCTTGACATACATCATGAGCATGATATCATTGATTTTACAATTACCTTATCAAAGAAAAAGTTTTTGATAGTTAGGCGGATCGCTTTACATAGCTAACGGTGATTGAATATAATGAACGCATCAATTCTTTGACTTTCCAACAAAAAGGAAAACATGATGCGTTCATTTTGGCTTGTCGCCATTTCCATAATTCTCGTGGCGGGGGTTTGTCATGCAGCGCCATTCACCGGAGCGGAGCAGTTCTATGAATTCCGGGATATCTCGGGACTGTCGGGATCGGGATACGGAGTGAATGCGGATGGGTATCGCTCCCTAACCGGTCCGGTCGCGCTGAGCACGCCCGTCGCACCCACTCTCGGGCACAACCAATGGCAATTCGAGATAGGTAAACTGAGCAACACCAACTCCCTCGCATGGGGCAATCTCCATACCAACGGCACTATGTACTTAACATGGGGTAATACATTAGGTCATACTAATATCGCTGTGTCCGATATGATTCTCGATTCCCGTGGCGCCCAATCCACGAACATTCAGATTCAACCGCAGTTGTCCGAAAATTCCCGGCTCAGTCTCTCCGCGGGGATTCAGGAACTTTTCGGCGCCGACAAGTCGGCAGGTAACAACGCTCCGGGAGATATGCGCTCCTCACGCTCGGCATTCGGGGTGTTCTCCTATCGTTTCCAATCCGGGGAGCACGCCTTATATTTCAGCGGGGGCTGGGGCACGAGAAGATTCAAGAACGGCTTCGCTTCCGTGAGTTACCGCCTGCTGCCGGTGATCCGTTATTACATGGAATTCGATGGCTGGGTGTTCAATCAAGGGGTTGTGTTTTCCTATTTGGTGGCGGACCATGGCCGATACGCCGTTGACGCTCATATCGGTCTAACGGATGGCAAATACCCTACCATTGGCTTTGGGGTTGGGTTCTAGGTAATATTCAAGGACACTCCGAATATCCCATGATCAGTTGTTATATTCCGTCGGAATACATATAATATTTGTGAAATCTTGAGTGCCTGGGGAAAGTTCAGGAGTGAAAATATCCGTAACGTTATATTCAAAAGACTTGATATAATTTATAACCTCCATGGCTGACGCTCCATTAGCCTTTAACAAAGGAGCCGATAATTCCGACAGTATGATGGGTCTATGTTTTTTCAATGTATTTGTAGCTCCTTGAAAAACATTGTATTCCATTCCCTCCACATCCACTTTCATGAATCCCGGATCAAGTGAATACATTTGCACTAAGTTATCGACAGTTTGGAGTTTAACTTTTTGTAAAACGTATTTTTCTTTTATGATACTTGGGTGTATCCATTCGCCAAGACTTGAATATTCCTCCATGCCGTCAATCGTTTTAATCTCC
This sequence comes from Chthonomonadales bacterium, assembly GCA_027459625.1. GTDB lineage: Bacteria > Armatimonadota > Chthonomonadetes > Chthonomonadales > CAJBBX01 > DTKV01. The sequence continues at coordinate 38,232 of DAIDHP010000027.1, read as the reverse complement.
GCGTATCCTTCTTTATTTGAAGCGGCACCTTCGAAGACAATCACATTATCTTTTATTTTATTAAGTCCAATATTTTTATTCAGATGATTCAATGCATTACTTGTTGGCTCAATAGAAAGGACTTTTTTGTCTTTAAGTTTTTTTGCAAAGAAAACCGTAAAAAAACCGATGTTGGCACCGACATCAAGCACATCGCGCGTATTATTTAACAAAAGTGCCGCTTTGTTTATAATATCTGGTTCGAACTGTTTTGTTCTAAGGATTTCTCTGAATATGTCTGATCGACGATCCACTTCGAAGATGCCATTAAGGTCGTTCAATTTTACGATTGGATCAACCACAAGCATCTCCGTTATGTTATTTATCAGCATTTCATGATATTTATTATTTTGAAAATGATGTCTTGCTACTATTACTGGATATAATAGTTTTCTGAAATAAGGATACTTATAGGTGTACAATTTTATTTTATATATGCTCATATTTAACCTCTTTTAGAATTTCACAAACAATGAATCTACAAATATGGCATGACCATCGTTTGCATACACCTGCTCGATATTTCCAGCATAATGAAATCCGAGGTCATAAAGCATCACACACAAATCCTTGAAATTCGCCTGATTATCATAAAGTACATCGACTCCAGCTTCTAACAAGCACGCTTTTGCTTTCTTAAACGTATCCCGCCCCCCCTTTATCACTCTATCCTCATATCCTTGGACATCCATCTTTACCAGTAAGTCGGGTTCAATCGATATATTCAATTCTGACACACAATTGTCTAGAGTTTTCACATTAACACTACAAACGTCTTGCTTTTTTGTGAATGGATAGATCGTTTCACAAAAATCACTCGTCTTGAGCAGAGATGATGAAGAGCTATGATTCTGATGAATGAACATATCAATGCTTCCATCCATGTCTCCAATTGCAAGATTCAGCGCCTTCAGTCTACCTTTCAAGTTGTTTTCCTCCAAGTGCTTCAAATCTTGAAATACGGAAGGAATGGGTTCAAAGCTGTAGATTTTAGCTTTCGGAAACTTTTTTGAAATATGAGATGCAAATTGCCCCGTATTAGCACCTATATCAAGGATTGTCTGAATAGGTATCCGTGTCAAACCCAGCAAAGACAATTCAGGACTATTGCATGTTTTAATTATATCAAAACCAAAAGCATTAAAAACATTTTTTATGAATTGTTTGATGAACATATTTCTACTTAATCCTTTTGTGATCAAATCACATACCTACGTATTCTGCATATCATTTAAGTTATGCGCAATAATTGACACTTTTTTATATTTTAATTATATATTATAAAACATTCGGAGTGTAAGATATTTCATGTAATTACTTGATTACATTTAACATCATAAAGATGTACGTCATGCATCAGAGGCATGAGGAAGGACAATTCACGACCTTCCTAGTTTTCCTAACTTTTACATTATACTAAACATATCGACGCAGGTCAAGCCCACGAGATCTATATTAATCCATGTAGCTAATTCTGTTTGCGATTCGTAATATCCGATATCTTGCGACGTATCGTGATTGCTCAAGCGGCTCAACTCACCCATTGAGCTCATGCCAAGTTTGCCCCTCCCCTGTCCATCCATCATCTATCTTGTTTGGATGAGCAAACCTCGCTACACCAAATGAAATTGATCATATACAGACATCATTATGCGTACTTACTTGAAATCATCCCAGAAATCGGGTATAATTTACATCATCTTAATTGCATGATCAAACGGGATTATGAGTACTCTCACAGCATTTCCTACCGAGTTAATACACCAAGCATGTTTTTCACGAACCAAAGATGTCTAACTGATAAAAAACTTTTAATAATTTATACAATTTTAGTGATGATTTTTCATGTTTCACTTCATCATCCTTATATCTTACCCTCTCTTTCGTTTAGAATAAACGTTAGGTAATCCATGGCTGATAGCAACACGTCAAAAAATGAATTGCACAATCCTTCTTCCCCCTCTCCAAGCCCAGCCTTAAAACGAAAGAGAAATCTCAGTTTCGCCGTAATCACATCCATAATATCCAAAGTCGTAAACACCTCCGTACAAGTCCTCGCAATGCCGATAGCCTTACATGCCCTCGGAGTCGCTCGTTTCGGTGTATACTCCACATTGGCAGCGGCAATCGGGTGGCTTGGATTATCCAGCATGGGAATAGGTCCTGGTTTAACCCGAAAGATAGCTGAAGCGGCCGCCATAAAAGACACGAATAAGGAAAATCAGCTCATATCCAGTACCTTCTTCATGATGATGGGTATCGTCTTGCCCATCATTACTATCGCTTTTTTACTTGTTTGGTATGGCAACCCAATACTCATATTTGGATTAAAATACCGTCCTTATCTACATGAAATCAGGGATAGTCTGTCACTTTTACTTATTTTATTTGCCATTCGGATGCTTATTAGCATCGGTGAAGCGGCTCAAATGGGCTATCAGGAACAATATATTCTCAATACTTGGGGCGCACTTGGCAATATGCTATGCCTTGTTTCACTTTTTTTCATTACTAAATATTTACCAACGGTATTAGGCGTCATCCTTGCGGTCAATGGTGCTAACACTTTAGCGCGTTTGCTTAATTACTTGATTCTTATTCTGAAAACGCGTCCCTATTTACGTCCACGTGTCAGAAGTTTTCGGAAAACCGCATTGAAGGGAGTGATTGGCACAGGCATCGCTTTTTCACTTGTTCAACTCGCAGGAATATTAAGCAATGATTTCAGTATCATTATTACTGGCAGAATAATGGGCCCGGTCGCCTCAGCCCATGTAGGAATTATGATGCAAGCCTTTTATCTTGGCATGGGAATGGTTGCGATGATATCCCAGCCTCTCTGGCCAGCCATTGCGGACGCGGCGACCCGGGGAGAAAAGCAATGGATACATAAGGCATATAATCGAGCGATGAAAACGACTATGATTTATGCGTGTACATTTGGTAGTATAATTGGATTATTCGGTAAATATTTAGTCTTTTATTGGTATGGTCCTAAAGTGGTACCCACATTCTGGCTTCATTTTCTTTTTGGATTATATTTCATTTTGGAAGTATGGTTTCACATGCACTACATTTTTTTAATGGGACTAGGTTCTATAAAAAAAGCGTCCATTTTAATCCTATCCAGTAGTATTTTCACACTCCCGCTCGCGCTTGTATCCGTTACATATTTCGGAACCGCAGGTGCAGGATTTGCACTTGTATTTCCTCCAATGATTTTGTTAACATGGACGATGTCACGCGAATTCAAACTGGAACTTAACAAATTGGAATTAGAAACCATTGACTAATTCTGATCGCACAATTCTCATCATAGAACCCCATTCTGACGGACATCATATGCAATATGTTCGATATGCAGCCTCTTCGATGATTGACCATGGGTTGAAGGTTTTTCTTGCCACGCTGCCGGAGAGCATCGATAATCCCGCTTACAAGGAGATGCAGGAAGCATGCGCTAATCGTATCGAAGTGTTATTTATCAATAAATCCATCTCAAATCATTGGCGGCCAGGTCCACTCGGCACTCTTGTGCGTCATTTTGCTTACTACAATTTATTCAAGGATTTCTGGAATACTTCCGCAGAGGCGAAACAGTCAAGCGTTATTTTTATCCCTTATCTGGATTATTGCGACAAGGTGTTTTCAACGTTTGGGTCACCATTCGGATCCACTCCCTGGTCGGGATTGCTGATGCGTCCGTCTTTCCATTATCCCGCAATGGGAGTCATCGCACCTTCATCTCCTCTAGACACTCCTGAATGTTTTTTACTTAACACCTTGCTTCGCAGAAAAAACCTGCATGTCTTGTTTACAGCGGACGAACCTTTATATCTCTATGTTCAATCATTTTGGAAACAGTATGCGAATAAGATCAAGTATGTTTTGGAACCAGCGGACCTGGATGAACCTCTCCCCCAGGATGCAGCACGAAAAGCATTAGGATTGCCTGCGAATAAGAAGATTTTACTGGTCTATGGATCCCTCACCCTGCGCAAGGGAGTCGATACGCTCCTTCAGGCTTTCGCCTCCCCCTCGTTTCCCAAAGACTGGGCGTGTTTTTTCGCTGGAAAGCAGGATGACGAGGTTCGTGGAATCACATCATCGGAACCCTGCCGACAATTAAAGAGTAAAGGTATAATGTTCGAGACAGATCGTTACCTTAATCGCCAGGAACAAACGTTCGCTTTTTGCGCATCTGATGCCGCTTGGCTTGGATATCGCAATCATTACAGCTCGAGCGGAGTGCTTTCGCAAGCAATGGCGATAGGTCTTCCGATAATAGGATGCAAAGAGGGTGTGATCGGATGGACTCTATCGAGGTATGAGCATGGGTGCCTTTTGGATGATCGCACCGTTCCTAGCATATTGAAATCCTTCACCCAGCTTAGACCATCATCATCTGATTTTAACAAAGGTAGGTATGATGCCCGATTCAGTATTGCCCGGTTCGGCTCAGACGTCCTATCCGGATTACTCTAATTCTGAGACGCTATCATTACCTGGAACAAGAAATTTCAACGGACTTGAACGGTTTCTATACTGGCTGTATGTCCTCTCTTTCAGCATCGACTTCAGAGGCCCCAAGGGTGGGTCCGACAGCCAGTATGTAATGCTGCTTGTCTGCTTTCTGTCCGCTTTTTTCTTGATTCTATTCGGACCTCACAAAAAGGGCCCCAAATCCCTGCACGCCATAATCCTGATGATGTTAGTTTTCTGCGGGAGCACTTTCATCCCTTTAATTGCGTATGGAGTGCCTTTGGAACGATATGTTCGCGTGGCGGGACCTTTCTTCCTTTTCACCACCAGTCTGTACATGGTATACTTTCTGGCTGGGCGAAAGGTGATACTTTTCGAACTATTGGCTCCCATACTTATTGGAAGCTTGATCTCATGGGTTTGGTCCATCTTTTACGCCATAACTTTCAAGGATGTTGCCGTCAGCACCATGCGTTATCAGCTGTTAAGTCCCGCACAGCCTTTATTAATCGCATTTGCATTTGCATCCCTGATATCCGGCCGGATTAACACTATCGGCTTGATTTGTTTGACGTGCAGCGTTTTATCCACGCTCCTTAGCGTAACAAGACAATATATTTTTTCATACGCATTGCTATTCATCATCCTTTTTTGGATGATGTCAAAAAGCGGACTTCCCGCAAAGGAATTTCACTATCGAATGAGAAAGGGAATATTATTTCTTCTCGCATTCATATTTATAGGATTGTCAATAACCATACTGATCCGACCTGATACATTCAATACATGGTATATGCGTCTCTTTGTTCTGCATGATGTGTCAAACAACACAGCATTGATGCGCTTGGCTCAATCGATCGGATCTTGGCAGGAACTATTTGCTCATCCGATTTATTTGTTGACTGGCAAAGGAATGGGATCCACCTTTCACTGGGCGGACAATTATGATGTCTATTTACGGATGTACGGCATCAAGGACATGTGGCAGCATGCGGATGTGATGTGGGACGGAATTTTTCATACGGCAGGCGTTGTCTTTGGCGGATTGTTTACCTACGTATTGATAAAATCACTTGAAACGGGGGGCTCCGTTGCGAAAATATACATTCGGCGAGGAAGTGCTACAACCAGAATACTTGGCGTCGTACCGTTTGCTTTTCTCATTCAGATATTCGCAACATCCTTTTTCAGCAATCCCTTTCTTGATCGTTTTTTCTCCATCTTTTCCGGGGTGATTATTGGTTGCCTGTATTGGATGCATGACTACACAAAGGAAGTGCGTGAATAGATGTCTGAATTTATCATCATTTTTCCCTTATCGTTGATTGCGAGATACCATTGGACATCATCTTTTGGCAGAACATGAAGGCGTTTCATCAATCGGCTCATATCAGAGCATTAGCTGATCTAATTGATGGGGAAGTCGTATGGGTCGTAGAAGAGGAGTTGTCCTCCGACCGACAATCACAGGGTTGGCCCGTTCCAAATGATGGAAATGTACAGGTTATTATCAAACCAGAGAATCCTTGTATAAATCAGCTTGTTCATACGTCACCTCATAACACAGTACACATATTTTCAGGGATTGGAGCATTCCCTCTCGTTAAAAAAGCTTTTTTACAGGCATCAAATGCAGATACACTCATGGGTCTTCTTGTGGAAAATCATCCCAGAAGAGGTATCATCGGCTTTTTACGATTTGTTCTTCATCGTATGAATTATCTACGATATGGCAAACATATAGATTTTATTCTTGCCATGGGATATATCGGAGATAATGGAGGCGGTAATTGGTTTCGCCGATGTGGATATTCAGATAATATCATATTTCCCTATGGATATTTTTTAGATGCGCCTGAAACATATGATCCTATAGCTACCCAAAATTTTAATAAATTCAACTTGGTATTTATCGGTCGATATCTCCACTTAAAGGGTGTGGATATCCTTTTCGAAGCACTTGCGAGTATAACTAACAAAACCTGGACACTAAAAATGATCGGAGATGGTCCTCTGCGTAATAAATGGAAAAGACTCTCTGTAAAACATGCGATAGAAAAGAAAATACAATTTATTCCTGTAATGGCAAATCAGGACGCAATGAAAATAGTGGAAGCCAGTGATCTGCTGATATTACCCAGCAGATTTGATGGATGGGGAGTTGTTATTAACGAAGCGCTTTTACGAGGAGTTCCCGTTATCTGCAGCGACCGATGCGGCGGTCAGGACCTTTTGCAGGAAAGCTGGCGCGGGGAGACTTTTATCAGCGAATCCGCGGAAGACCTGAGACGAATATTGCAGAAACGAATAGACCTCGGACCGCCTTCCTCAGAAGATCGCATTCGCATCCGCAACTGGGCTGCGGAAAATACATCAGGGCATATAGCGGCGAAATATCTTCTGGATGTAATTTCTCATGTAAGAGGACATGGTCCAAGACCTGTCCCTCCATGGTTAATAAAATCAGATTAAGAGGCAGGCAATTTCGCACGTCCGAAAATGATACCAATCAATAGTTCGCAAGCATATTCAGCGGCTACTCAAATCATTGATCGAGGATGATCGGTAATTTAGTCATTGAAAATTTTATTACAGAATCCAATATTGCCGTACTACAGACTATCATTTTTTCAGCAACTATCCAGTGCGCCCGGGATTGACCTTCATCTAGCGTATGGCCAACCACAGCCTCAATCCGCTCTGGAAAGCATTGCAGCCCCCGACAATTTACGCGTTAACTTTTTGCACAACATTTATTTTGGAAATCCTCCCCCAATGCTAACACTTCAAAAAGACTTCCCTGCATTGATCAGAAAGCTGAGACCGGATGTGGTTATCGCCGGGTATGACCCGAGATTTATTACCAATTTCATTGGATACAAAGTCGCGCGCAGATTGGGGATCAAATGGATATGGTGGGGGCATGGGATTCGACCAAGGGACAAATACCATTTCATCTACAAAAAGATGGCGGACATGGCGGATGCGATCATTCTGTATGGCTCTCCGGCCAAAGAGAAACTCGCACTCTTAGGGGTTCGAAAGGATATGCTTTTCGTTGCATGGAACTCCATTGACACATCTGAAATTGATAAATACTACTCGCCTACTCCCTATCAACAAAGATATCGAATTCTATATATTGGTAGATTGGTTCCGGGTAAAAAAATTGGTGTCCTAATTGACGCATTCGCTCGAGCGTTATCCTCAATGTCGAAGGATACCATTCTTACATTGATCGGAGATGGTCCGGAGAGACTTCGACTACATTCCATATGCTCCTCCCACAATATTTTCCAAAACGTTGAATTCACAGGAGCGTTATACACTCAAGATACGATATCACCATACATGAACACCTCCTTCCTTTCTATCTCTCCCGGACCCATAGGATTAAGCGCCATTCAATGTCTGGCTTACGCTGTTCCTTTGCTTGTGGCGGATAACGAACCGCATGGTCCCGAGGAGTCGGTGATTGAAGAACACGTGAACGGAGTTTATTTCAAGTCGAATTCCGTAGAAGATTTGGAAAGTCATTTGTTGGATCTGTGCATAAACAGGGAGAAAGTTGCCGAAATGGGCGCTGCCGGAAGGATTGCCGCGTATGAACGGTTTAGCGTGGAGGCGATGGTGCGATCTTTTCAAAAAGCGCTGGACTATGTGCTAAAGTAATTATATCAATTTCCAAGGGATTCAATAACTATAACCGCTATGGATAAAGATTATCTTTCAGGAAAATGTCTCTATGGAGATGACCATAACAGCTCTGAAATTGAACAATGGTTTAATGATGAGTCAGAAGCGTATGCGGACCTCGTTAAAAATATCTATCATCATGAAACGGGTGGCTACTCATGGCACGGTCTTAACCTCAGATACGGATATCCACAATTGGACAAAAAATCAATCTCACATATATTGGGGTTCGGAAGCGCTGCTGGAGCGGAATTCATTCCATTGCTTCATAGTATGGATAAGTCTCAAATATCGGATTTTATCATATTGGAACCATCGGATAGTTTTATCCAATCGGCAATTTGCGATGTCCCTGTTCATTATATCAAGCCAAAAATGAGCGGCATTCTGGATTTTCCCAACGATTATTTCAATCTAATTACATGTTTCGGAGTATTGCATCACATACCTAATATCAGTACAATTATGACCGAATTTTCCAGATGTCTCGCCCTTAACGGAATGATTCTAATAAGAGAGCCAATTATTTCAATGGGGGATTGGAGATTCCCACGGATTGGACTTACAAAGCATGAGCGTGGAATTCCAATCAATATCTTTCGGGACATTATTAAAAGCGTTAATTTACAAATAAAATCGGAAAATATTTGTGTTTTTGCATTATCGGATAGAATATTGCGAATTTTTTTTAAATCCGGTGTGTTTAATTCCATAAACGGTGTCATTATCGATTCTTTGTTTTGCGCGATAACAAAATGGAATATGAGGTATCATGCCACTTCACCTTTTCATAAAATTCGCCCAACCTGTGTGTATTACGTTTTAACAAAGTGTAATCCTTAATAAAATATACGTGGTAAATGTTATCCATGAAGATCGCTTTGTATTCCAGGGAGTTGCGTTTCAGCGGCGGGCGTTCCGTGGCGCTGGGTTTTTTAAAAGCGTTGCGGGATATCGACACGCCCCATGAGTTCATCGTATACGCTCCCGAGGATCCTCTTTACCACGATCTGCACGCCCCCCATATGCGTCTCTATTTCAAGGATATCCAAGGGGGGATACGCCAAATGCTCGCTCAAAACTCCCTGAGGATGGAGTTGGAGCGCGACAAACCCGACATTCTTTTCATGATGGGCAACCTGGCGTTTAACAAAGCCCCTTGTCCGCAAGCCGTTCTCGTGCATAATTCCTGGATTCTCTACCCCGAATCCCCCGCATGGAAGTCACTCTCCGTTCGTGACAGGATTTATTATCGTATCCGCAGAGGATTGCAGGCTCGGTCATTTTTGAAATGCGACGCCGTTTTGGCTCAAACACCCGTCGTATTGATCCGTTTACACGATATGCTCAATATACCTTATGGAAAAATGTATCTTATGCCCAACTCGGTCACTCCTTCACTGGAGTACTGCCATGAATCGACGGCAAGCTCCGAGAGGATATCCGCCTCGTCACACACCTTTCGCGCGTTGTGCCTGTCTCGTTTTTTCCCGCACAAGAACATACCGATCCTTTTACACGTTGCTGACGAACTGCTTAAATTTCACAGAAACGACATACTCCTGATAACCACGGTTAACGCCGATCAATACGCCGGTGCAGAGGCTTTTATTCGGGATTCGAAATTAAAGCATCGAGACGATGTGATGCTGAACCTAGGCGAGGTGCCGGTAAGCGAGGTGCCCTCATGCTATCATGCGGTGGATTGCATGCTGCTCCCAACTCTCCTTGAATCCTTCACTGGAAATTACCCCGACGCCATGCAGGCGGGCGTTCCCATCATTACAAGCAATTTGGATTTCGCGCATGTAGTATGCAAGGACGCCGCAATGTATGTTGATCCGATAGATGCTCAAGCGATTGCAAAAGCGCTGATTCAGTTGGCGGATTCAAAATCCTTGCGAGAGAGGCTCGTTTCGACGGGATACCAGCGCTATAGCATGCTTTCGATCGGATGGGATAAAATAGCTAAGGATACCATTGCGTTGCTGGAGCGAATCGCAATGCATGATAGCCTCCCGGATATTACGAAGCATCCATGGATGATGGAATGGAACGGATACGAAGCGAGCGAGGATGCAAAAAGTTGATCTGTCACAATATAAAAACCCACCCGACTTGGACAAGGGCGCCAGGTTTTTAAAACGTGCGATTTGGTTCCTTGTCAATGCATGGTTCCTGCAGAACCCGGCCAATCCCTCCTCTCGCCTCAAGATTGCGCTGTTGAGACTGTTCGGAGCGAAGATCGGCAAAGGGGTCATCATCAAGCCGAGCGCGAATATCAAATCTCCGTGGTTTATTGAAATCGGGGATTACTGCATGATCGGCGAGCGTGTATGGATTGATTCCCTGGCGCCGGTTCGAATAGGAAACAGCGTGTGCATATCCCAGGATGTCTATTTTTGTTGTGGTAACCACGATTGGAGCGATCCCGCGTTTGGTAAAAGCGTTCGCCCAATCACTGTGGAGGAGGGAGTGTGGGTGGCGACGAGAGCCACGATATTGCCGGGAGTCACGCTCAAGTCGCACTCCGTAATCGCAGCCTGTTCCATGGTAAATCATGACACGGAACCCTACACGATATACGCAGGATCCCCCGCCAAGCCCATTCGAAAGCGTGTTATTGGAAATGGAGACGTAATATCGCCTTTTTGAGTATATAATATATGTATGCGAACAAAAGACCAATAAGATGCGTCTATTAGATAGGTGATTGTCCGAAACGGAAAGAGGTATGCCGTAGACGAAGGCGATCACTTTTTTATTGAAATAATATTCCCAAAAACCCTCAATTACTTGACATACATTCGGATGAGTGCGATAATTTCTTATGGGAATTTGGAAATATAAGAGGTTGGCATGAGGATTTGCATATTAAATGAATTTTTTTATCCGGACAGCACTGGCGGGACGGGATCCATTCTTACCGATGTTGTTCGGAAACTTGTGACGAACCATGACGACCTTCAAATTGACGTAATAACCAGCAAGCATCTCTACCGCGTAAAGAACGCCAACCTATCCAGTGAAGAGAATTGGGAGGGCGTTCGAATCACCCGTTTAAACACCCCTTATCCAAGGCAGAAATCGTTATCGCGTCGTTTGTACGCCAACTTATCCTATAGCTTTGTTTCGTTTATCACCCTAATGAGGCGCGAACCATACGATCTTGTCATGGTATCCACGGCGCCCCCGACCGCCCCGTTGGCTGCGCATCTCTTCAAGCTACTTCGAAAAATTCCTTACATCTATCTTATCTATGATTTGGAACCCGACCGTTCCATTAGCATGGGAGTCTTGAAAGATCGCAGCATCCCAGTGAAAGTCGTACGGAAGGTTCAAAAAGCGTGGCTGCACACCGCACACAGAGTGGTGGTGATAGGCCGTTGCATGAACGACCGGATATCCAAAACATATGATTTAACCGACAGCAACACCAGCATTATTCCTGTCGGGTTTGATCCTGATATCGTATCCCCCAAAAAAACAAGCCATTTCCGCGACGCCAATGGCATTGATGGGTTTGTGGTTTTATACGCGGGCAACTTCGGACTTTATCACAACTTTGATACGATTCTGGACGCAGCAAGCAAGCTTAGAAACCTTAACGCCAATGTGACCTTTGTGTTTGTCGGGGATGGGGCTCAAAAAGAACATATCCATCATCGCATCATTGATGAAGGGTTGACCAGCGTTCGGCTGTTTCCATATGTGCCAAGCACCCAATATGAAGACCTTTTGGCATCGGCGGACGTTTGCATGGTCACATTGGAACCCGGCATGGAAGGGTTATGCGTCCCCAGCAAGTTTTACAGCATACTCGCCGCCGGACGAGCGACAATCGCTATGATCCACCCGGATTCGGAGGTTTGCAGAGTCCTGGAGGAGGATGAGTGTGGATTAAGAATCGATCCATGCGACGTGGACGGACTCGTAGCCAACATACTCCGTCTAGTGAATTCTCCTGATGAATCCAAACGCTTTGGACAAAACGCACGACGCGCCTTGATGGATAATTACACAATATCTCACGCCGCTCAGCAATTTCACCAACTGTTCATGGATTGCCTTGGCGAGGTCGTGGAACAATCCGAACCGCTTTCATATGCGTCGACCCTAACCAAAACCCGATAAGAGACATTTTTCCCATAGCAACGCTTAAAGCTCGATGCAGTAGTATATGGTTGTTTACCACATTTTCAAGCGGATAATTGAAATTCAACAATGTGGAGTTGTTACACTCACGTGAAAAATTAATTCTTCCACAGGAATTTTCAGTTACTTGAGATTGCAAGAAAGCCTTTCAATGTCGGAAAGGGAGTGAACCATGGCTATATCGCACGATTCGATACAATCCATACAGATCGTGAAGTCAGATAAGAGCTATATGTTGTTAAAGAGACTCACAGACATTATTATATCGGCACTAGGCATCACGCTTTTCATGCCCATCTCCATAGTAATCGCTTTATTGATTAAGTTAACCTCCAAAGGTCCTGTTATTTTCAAACAGACCCGTGTGGGAATTGGGGGAAAACCCTTCACGTGTTATAAGTTTAGGTCAATGGTGGCGGATGCGGAAACCAAGCAAGACCAGCTTCGACATCTCAACGAAGCGGACGGACCAGTCTTCAAAATCCGAAAAGATCCTCGCATTACTCCCATTGGAGCCTTCATGCGTAAAACGAGCATTGATGAAATTCCCCAGCTTTGGAATGTGCTTAAGGGGGACATGAGCTTGGTTGGCCCTCGTCCTCCATTGCCATGTGAAGTGGAGAAATACGGGGATCGCGAGCTCAAGCGACTTTCGGTGCATCCGGGATTGACCTGTCTCTGGCAAATTAACGGGCGAAGCAATATCCCCTTCGAGCAATGGGTGGAGTTGGATATTCAATATATCGAGACGAGATCCTTCAGAAACGACTTAATGATCTTGGTAAAAACCATTCCTGCGGTTTTAACCGGACGCGGGGCGCAGTAAACAGATAACATACGCTTCATACTTCAGCAACATGTGAGAGGAAGAGGACGCATTGTCCCCCTCCTCGTATAATTTCGGTTCATTTGTGCTTGTCAGCCTGCCGTGTCGCTAACTCGCAGGGGTAATCTCCTGTTTCTTCCTTGCTTTCGATTCCACGTTATAATCTCTGATGATGAGCGCACCTATGCATACTATCACAAGCGCCAAGGCAATACCAAGCATGATTCGAGGGCGAGGGTTACCGGTTCTTGCGTCAATGGCCGTATCCACCACATTGATCCTGCTCTGGGCTGACACTGTCTCCAATCTTAATTTGGCAGCATCCACTTCGGTTTCCTTGAAAGCGGCGAGGCTCAGCATCAGGTCTGTCTTCAACTCATCAAACTTCGCCTCCTGCAATCCCTGCAGCATCATGCCCTTTTCCATCCTATGGATATTTTGCAGCAAGGTCAATCTTTTCGCTTCAAGATCAGCTTCCCGGACGGAATTCACCACTGAGTCGGAAGTGTAGTGATTCTTAATTCCTCTTATCTCTCTTTTCAACTGCGCTTCAGCCACCGCCAGTTCATTTTTCGCAACGACAACCAGAGGGTTGGTGTCGCTATATTGAATGCGCAACTCCTCCAGCTTCAACTTTTGCTCCAGAACACTGCGCCTGGCTTGCATGAGTAATGGATCCTCTTCGGGGATGTTATCAATATTTTTCAGTTGTTTGTTCACCTGAGAATTGTATTCCGTGTAACCCGCCTCCAACCCTTTCAAATCGGTTTGAATTTGCAACAAACCCTGATACAACCCCGACACTCCGGAAGATCCGCCGGGAAGCGATGTCGAAGCCCCCATGGAGGAGAGCGGTGAAGAAGAGCTGGAATCGCCGGATGACGAACCGGAAAGAGTATCGCCTCCCGAGGCGCTCGTCATAGCCAAATCCGCCGACGAGCCAATATCCAAAGTTCCGGATCCGCCTTTCCCCAAGCTGGCCATATAGGTCATTTTTAGATGCTTCCTGATAAATAGCATCACCAAGTCCCTATTTTTATAGTAGTTATCCTTGGTCATCTTGAGTAGTTGATTCGCGCCGCGCAATAAAACCGTATCTCGCGCGTTATCATTATCAACATAATATCGCTTCAATTCCTTGGCGTATGCATTCGCGATTTCTTTCGCAAGATTCTTGATCTTTTGGCGATTTAACTTGGATAATACGGGGATATAGGGTGGACCCTTAACCGTCACGGATATAAACACAAGCCCGCTCACGGAATCCTCGTTGGCGGAGACCATCCCCTGCAAGCGCTCCAACATATCGGCGCGATCGCGAAAACGGAGCTTTTGGTACAGATCCACGTCATTCGCAACCCTCTCCGCCAGCCGCCTGCTGCTTAAAATTCCGAGATATTTCTTGTTTTCAGACTGTCCCGTGAGAACGGATAGCGCCCCACCCATCGGCGATGCGCTGCTCTGTATGGAGAGGGAGGTGGTAGAAGTGTATTTCTGGGGAACGAAAAGCAACATTATGAAAACGATGAGGACAAAAAGAAACAGCCCTGTAAACGTCCACAATTTCCAACGCTTTTTTATAACAGCCCTCAGCAGAGAGGAATCGATATATAGTTCGTCTTGATGGTCCGGTGTTGGCGTCATAATCACACGTTTAAATAGCCGTATATGCTTCCAATGGAACGATTCTCAATCACTCGTTTCCTTTTACTGGTCATATCCAACTATCAAGTGGATATATTCAAGTGTAAAAACGAATGCGGAGCGCATATTACGAATAATTAATTCCCTTTGAAATACTATAATGTCATATCAGATGCGATGAATTGCGACATTCTTTACATTTGTGGCAAAGCGTATTTGCTATTTCCCCTAGAGTGTCTTTCGGAGTTCGAAACTACAATTAAATCATTTCACACTCATGACGGTTATCTATGTTAATTACTCTCATCAATCTTTCCAAACAGGTCTTCAGCATAGTTCGTTAACATAACATCTCAAATACCAGAATATTCCGATCCATAAGTAAACAAACACAAACGTATCAACAAATTTCCCCCACCTTCTCCTGGTACCAGCCATATGTTTGTGAAATTCCGTCGCGTAGAGAGGTTTTTGGACGCCAACCCAAGCCGAACAGGCGAGATACGTCAAGAAGCTTTCTTGGAGTACCATCCGGTTTGGATGTATCGAAAGTGATATCGCCCCGATAGCCCACCAAGTCGCGAATCTTTTCCGCCAAATCGCCTATCGTTTGGTCCTGCCCCACTCCAACGTTAACGATCTCATCGCCCTGATAGTTATTCATTAGAAAAAGGGAAGCGTCCGCAAGATCATCCACAAACAGGAATTCCCGACGTGGTTTCCCCGTTCCCCACACGACAACTTCTGGACATTGGTTCACTTTGGCTTCATGGAATTTGCGGATAAGCGCGGGCAGTACATGCGAATTGTTCAAATCGAAATTGTCGCCAGGACCGTAAAGATTTGTCGGCATGAGACAAACGGATTGAAATCCATACTGTCGCCGGTATGCATCGCACATCTGGATACCTGCGATTTTCGCGATTGCATAAGCGTCATTGGTGGTTTCCAACGGCCCTGTGAGTAAATACTCCTCCTTTATTGGCTGCGGAGCGAGCTTTGGGTAGATGCAGGATGATCCAAGAAAAAGCAGTTTTTTTGCGCCAAAACGCCGTGCCGCATCAATGACATTGATTTGTATCTGAAGATTGATCCGAATGAAGTCCCCTGGATATGTATTGTTTGCCAAAATACCCCCCACCTTGGCGGCGGCGAGAAACACATATTCCGGCTTTTCCTGCGCAAACAGAGCGTCAACCGCCACGGAATTCGTCAAATCACATTCATCGATGGAGCGCAAAATTAGATGCTCATAGCCGTCCGTATGCAGTCTCCTCGTGATAGCGGATCCCACGAGACCGAGATGCCCTGCAACATATATTCGACTATCCCTCCGCATGACGACTCCTTGAAGAAAAAAAACACTCCCATACCGCACAATTGCGTTTTCTATCTGTTCGCTAAACCGCGCGGCGCCAAAATATGCCCGGCGTCACGCAGTGTTTTGTCCTGGCGAGCAAGCTCCAAATCGTGATCCACCATCATATGGACTAACTCCACAAACCCAACTTTCGGCTCCCATCCAAGCTTCTCACTCGCCTTTGTAGCGTCTCCGTGAAGATGATTCACTTCCGTCGGACGAAAATATCGTGCGTCGATCTCCACAAAATTTCGCCAATCCAAATCCACGTAACTGAAAGCCTCTTCAAGAAGATCCTTGACGGAATACGACTCCCCTGTGGCGATAACATAATCATCCGGCTGGTCTTGCTGCAGCATAAGCCACATCGCTTCCACGTAGTCCCCGGCGTAACCCCAGTCTCTTTTCGATTCCAGGTTGCCCAAATAGAGCTTTTCCTGCAAGTCAAGCTTTATTCGCCCCACCGCGCGAGTGACCTTCCGCGTGACGAATGTCTCGCCGCGACGCGGGGATTCATGATTAAACAGAATCCCGTTACAGATGAACATCCCCTGCGCCTCTCTGTAGTTAATGGCGTACCAATGCGCTGCAACCTTGCTAACCGCATAGGGACTGCGCGGGTAAAACGGCGTGCCTTCATGCTGTGGTGGATTGGCCGCACCGAACATCTCCGATGACCCCGCCTGATACAAACGCACAGGCTTATGTGTCTCCGCGATAAAATCACGCACCGCATCCAATAGGCGCAATGTGCCTGTGGCGACCACGTCGGCGGTATATTCCGGTTGATCGAAAGAGACCCGGACATGAGACTGCGCTCCAAGGTTATACACCTCATCAGGTTGCACTTTGCCAATAATTCTGCGTATGCCTGTGGCGTCGGAAAGATCGCCGTAATGAAGGAAGAGACGAG
Source organism: Chthonomonadales bacterium (assembly GCA_027459625.1). Classification (GTDB taxonomy): domain Bacteria; phylum Armatimonadota; class Chthonomonadetes; order Chthonomonadales; family CAJBBX01; genus DTKV01. The sequence goes on along the minus strand of DAIDHP010000027.1, from coordinate 21,117 downwards.
TCCCCTGCTCATGGGGGTCCGCATAAATGGCATCGATCCGATCCGTATTAAAGGTGCTCGCGCGTCTTATGATCCCGTGAACCTGATAGCCCTTCCCGAGGAGTAACTCGGTGAGATACGAGCCATCCTGCCCGGTTATTCCCGTAATCAGCGCTTTCTTCATGGTAGCAATATTCCTGATCCCCTCTCCCCGAGGAAATGTGTCATCAAGTCAACCCTCACAATCCAAACAGTTTGGTAGCCACCAAAATGATGAGGGAGGTGTTGGTGATGTTTCTGAAAATATCATCAATCAGGTTATTCTTGGTTGTTAGCTTGGCTGCCATCACCTGGGTGGGTACTAAGATCACGTCGCCAGGCTTAAGATGTTTCACTTTGCTGGCAGGCGTCAATCCGTCGCCCAAACGTATTATCTCTATGCGATCCAATGCCGCGTCGGGGGCGAAACCACCCGCCTGATCCACATAATTCCGAACTGTCATATCTTTTTGGTAAAGAACGCCGCGGGCGTGCATTACCGCTCCGATAACCTGTACTGTGGTCGGCATTTGAGGCACGTTCACAGTGTCACCGTTCATCATTAGGATATCCGCCGGACCATGAGGCTTTTTCATGGCTGCGGCGAGGTTAATTGCCACATTGCCGGCGGGTAACAGATCCGTGTCGGTTAAGGTGCGCGGAGGAGTTACAAGTTGCCTGTTCAGCAATGGGTTGGCTGCATTCGCCACCGGCGCGGTGCTCGCAGCAGCCGCAGTGGTGGCTGTGGCGAGCCCTGGGATCGGAATTGGCAATCCTGAATTCATCGCCTGTCCTATCATCTTGATGCGCTCCACATCCGCTTTCGCCAACTCCCTTTGATAATCGCTTTGGTTGATTAAATCGTTCAATTCATTCACCATTTGAGCGATCTGTTTCTGTCCGGCGGTCATCAGAAGATCGGGAGAGCGCATGAACTCCACTCCCGGCGCATACGCATTCGGTTTAAGCCCGCCGGCGTCGCGAATCGCATCGCTCAACCATTCATTATTCCCTTTAAGAATAACGGGACCAGGACGGTTCACCTCTCCGTTTACATACACGATATAAGGCTTCGCACGGTAATCCCCCATGCCTTGAATCGTCACCACATCTCCATCCTGCAACAGGGGATCGGGAATAGGCTTGTCCGTGGAACTGTCCCATGTGATTTGTTCCGGCGTGGCGTTTTCGTCTGTGCGAGCATGAGCTATCGCGATCTCATCGCTGGCTTGCGGAGTCAGTCCGCCCGCCACCCGTATTAAATCACTCAAATGCATTCCGTCTCCACGGGGATAAGAACCAGGCGTAACCACTTCACCCGCAATCTTGACGGTGTGGTCCGGAGTGAAGTGCGCCTCGTCCGTTCGATATACCGCGAGCACATCCTTCTCCTGCAAGAGAGGATCGCTGTTTGGATTCCCCGTCATTGCGGCGTTGATATTCACATAATCATAAGTGTATGAACCATCGGGATGCTGATGAAGCAATATTGCGCGACGAGTGTATGCCTCCGGCGTCACTCCGCCGGCAAGGATGAGCAGGTCACTCACGCGCATGCCGGTGCTGCGATAATAGATGCCCGGGGTCTTGACCGCTCCGCGCACCGTCACCTCGCGCTGCCCGGTCCAAGCCACCTCATCCCTGGTGTAGACCATCAACTTATCCCAGCGTCTCAACTCCACATTATCCTTCGGATCGCCTTGCAACGCTTTTTCAAGGTCGATGGGAATCAGTGTCATCGTATTGTCGGGATTGTAGCGGAACAGATGCGCCACCGGTAAGTACGCATCGCTTAGCGTTCCGCGAGCGTCACGCAACAAATCAGACACTGTCATTCCGGGGGTGATCGCGTAATCTCCTGGCAGATCCACGGCGCCGTCGATACTCACCATGTTTTCCACGGTCGGCTGCACGGAGAAGACGTCCACGATGTCACCATCGTACAAGGAAGTGGACTCCGCGGATTTCTTATCGCTTACATTCACATCGCGCAACACTCGGGATACGCCGGGCTGAACGCTCAGTACCTGTACGCGCTGCTCCACGCCGGAAGGATTGATCCCTCCTGCATATGCAAGAGCGTCCGCCAATGATTCGTGATCAATTAGCTCATATATTCCTGGACGACGCACCTCGCCTTGCACGGTAACACGCGAAAATCGCGGCGGGATGTAAATCACGTCACCAGGTTGCAAGGGAATATCCTGAGTTTGATCCCCTTTCATCAAAAACTTGTAAAAATCAATGACGCCCACCAGTAGTCCGTTCCGGCGCACCTCAATTTTGCGTAGGGTGCCATCATCCGTCGGTCCGCCAGTGGCGTAAAGCATATTCAAAGCGGTGGCGACTGCTGGAACGTTATAGGTTCCCGGATACCAAGATTCACCCGTGACCGTAATCGGCATGGTTCGGAGTTCCTGCATGGAAAGCGAAACTTTCACATCTCGGTACAGGGTGTTCAGTTTGGCTCCGATCAGCTTTTCCGCTTGCTCCAACGTTTGACCCTGCACAATGATGCGTCCGGCTCCGGGGATCGTCAATCCGCCCGTCTGATCCACCATGAGATTCTGCTCACTCATCTCCATTGTTGGGCTCCAATATCTTAATGTCACTTTATCCCCCGCTGCCAATTGATAGGTGGCTGGGACTGTGGCGGCGATATTGGAGAAGAACTGAGTGAGTGGGTCGTTGAGGGAATTGAACGCATTGGCATCGTTAATCAACGGACCGCCGCCATTGGTGGGCGCGGTGTTGACCGTATTGGAGGACGCAGTATTGAGAGGGGATACACCGGAAGAACCCTGCTGACTTGGCGAGGCCGGGGAGGCGGGATACAGTAAATCATGATATTTGATTTTTTCCGCATCCGTCAGCTTGTTTTCACGAGCGCGTGTGAGCAAGTCCAGTTTTTGAGCATCAGTTAAATTGGCGGCGGCGTTGTTATTCCCTATCCCATTAGGATTTTGAGGAGATGTCCCGGTGTTTTGCGAGTTTCCCGACTGCCCGTTCGTGGAATTGCCCTGTGCGCCGCCATTGGCATTTTGAGAGGCTTGCGCACTCGTGAACCCCGCTCCGGGTATAACCGGCTGGGACATTAATTTTTTAATGTAATCCATCCTTGCCAGGATCATTTGCCTTGCGGGGGCGAAATAGCTGTATCCGAAAAGCTCAAGAGGCTTTGCGGGGGCGGCGGGTTGTGATAGCGACTTCACCTCCGTGCCGGTGCGAAAATCCTTCAACGGTTTGGTTGCGGGAAGCGTCGTGGGCGCTTGTTTTAAAATATCATACAATGGATTCGACGTAATCGGCTTGTTTGGATTAAATATCGGAAGAGGCGCTACCGGAGGAAGCACCGGGGACGGTGCGTTCGGATTGGCGGGATTGGCGGGATTGGCGGGATTGGTTGGACTAGCGGGATTGGTTGGATTGGTTGGATTGGCGGGATTGGTTGGACTAGCGGGATTGGTTGGATTGGGCGCTTGAGGGGTGGTCGTGTCGGAGTGAGGGGAGGGTATGTTAAATCCCGATAGCGTCGCCGCCGGAGACAGACGATATATGCAAATGCTTAAAAGCATGATTATCGCCACACCGGAAAAAAGTGAAATCGGCTTGCGGTAGCCGGTCATGTCCTCCATCCCCCTTCATTGCAAAAAAAATCACGACCTCTCTTGGACGCCAGGTTCATCAAGCAAAACAGATGCCACGTGTAACGGCTTTCAGTTTAGCCTATCACTCGTTTCCTTGTCAACTTAAAACGGCTGAGCGATTAACTTCGGGCGGATACGTCAGGAATGAGACAGGCTGCGCCTCGTAAAAGACATGGGAAGGCGATCGCGCTTTACATTTTCACGGTTGGTGGTGTATACTCTATCGGTTTTACACATAACACACACCGGAATGGAGGCTTGGCTCGGTCCCGAATCGCTATATGGCGAACAGGAAGCCGGCCGATGACATTCCGGGAGGAGAAACCGAAGGAGATAAATTGTGTCGATTATTCAAATGAAGGAACTCTTGGAAGCCGGGGTTCATTTCGGGCATCAAACGCGCCGCTGGAATCCGAAGATGAAGCGATTTATTTATGGCGCTCGCAACGGCATCTACATCATTGATCTACATCAAACCCAAAAACTCTTCGATGACGCTTACGGTTTCGTGCGGTCCGTGGCGGAGGGGGGCGGGAATATTCTCTTCGTAGGCACCAAGAAGCAAGCGCAGGACGCAGTCTTCGAGGCGGCATCCCGTTGTCATCAGTATTACGTTAATCAGAGATGGCTCGGGGGCATGCTCACCAATTACGCCACCATTAAAGGGCGAATCAACAAGCTGGCGGAGTTGAATCAAATGGAGGAGAACGGCACCCTTGCCCTCCTACCCAAGAAAGAGGCGATGCATCTGAACGAGCAGCGCATGAAATTGGAGCGTTACCTCGGAGGCATCAAGAACATGCCCAAACTCCCGGACGCAATCTTCATTGTCGACTTGAAAAAGGAGCGAATTGCCTTGGCGGAAGCGCGCAATCTTGAGATCCCCGTCATCGCCATCGTGGATACAAACTGCGATCCTGATGAGGTGGATTACATAATCCCCGGAAACGATGACGCCATTCGCGCAATCAAACTCATCTCCAACAAAATCGCCGATGCGGTCATTGAAGTACGATCAAAGGATTGGGAGGAGGCGGGAGCGGATATATCCGAAAACGTTGATCTCGGCGAGAGCGTAGCCGCGGCGATGGACGAGGGCGACACATTGGTGGCGGAGGTTGAAGAGGCGGAAGACGAATACACACGCTTGGCGCGCTTGGTAACTAGCGAGGACGACGTCATTATTCCCGTGGAAAATGCGGTGGAAAACGAGGACGGGGATTTTGTGCAGATTGAACAGGTTGAAAGCGAATAGCAGCCGTTGCGTGATCCTACGATTAACGACGGCTAATTGCAAAAAACCGTTTTTTAATAGAGGTATCCGCGAAATTCAGAAGACGAGGCGGAAAAAAGCGCTTTTAACTTTTAGGGAAAAGCCTTGGATTCGAATTTCACCAATATTTGAAGATAGTTTAACACACGGGATGATTGCCGTTTGAGAAGATGGATATCCGTTTGCTGATATCATGTCCATCATATTATTCACGATTGCAATCACCGAAAACCAAATATTACAGGAGTCTAATATGCAGATAACCGCTCAAATGGTCAGCCAATTGCGTGAACAGACCGGTGCGGGAATGATGGAGTGCAAGAAAGCGCTGACCGAGGCCGAAGGGGATGTGGATAAGGCTCGCGATATCCTTCGCGCCAAAGGCAAGGCTGGCGCGGAAAAACGCGCAGGCCGCGCAGCCGCTGAAGGCGTTGTTGCCGCAGCATCCACCGCCAAGGCGCACGCGATGGTCGAACTGAACTCCGAAACGGATTTCGTGGCGCGTAATGATGCATTTAAAAATTTGGCGCGCGAACTCGCTCAATTAGTGGCTGAAACGGGTGAAGTCGATCCAAACGCATTGCTTGACCACAAACTCCCCTCGGGCATATCCGCGCGACAGGCGCTGGAGGATGTGCTAACCAAACTGAGAGAAAATATCATCTTGCACAGAACCGTGGCGTATCCTGTGTCGGAGGATACCGTTGTCGCAAACTATATCCATACCGTCACCAACAAGATCGGCTCCATGGTGGAATTAAAGTGCAATCCCTCCGCGCCGGGCGTGGCGGAAGTCGCCAAGGACATCGCGATGCACATCGCGGCGTCGAAACCGGAATACGCTCGCAGAGAGGATGTCCCTGCGGAAGCCGTGGAGCGCGAGAAGGAAGTCCTCGTCGAATTAACCCGCAACGAGGGCAAGCCGGAAGCGGCGATCCCGAAGATCGTGGAAGGCAGGCTCGGAAAGTTCTACGAGAGAGTATGTTTGGTCGAGCAACCTTTCGTTCGTGATCCAAGCAGGAAAATCAGCCAACTCCTAAGCGAATCGGGCGCCACTCTGGTGAGATTCGATCTCTTTGTGGTGGGACAGGAATAGCCATGGCGAATTTGCGCTGGCAGCGCGTTTTATTAAAGCTCTCCGGGGAGGCGCTCGCTGGAGAGCGAGATTTCGGATGGGATCCATCCACCATACGCATGATCGCCGACGAGATCAAACAGGTGCATCTGACGGAAGTCGAGATGGCGGTCGTGGTGGGCGGGGGCAACATTATGCGCGGCGCATTGGCGGCGGAATCAGGCATGGACCGCGTGATGGCGGATTCCCTCGGCATGCTTGCGACGGTACAAAACGCTCTCGCACTTCAGGACGCGCTTGAAAAGCAGGACGTCACCACGCGGGTGCAAACCGCGATATCCATGACCGATCTCGCGGAGCCTTTCATTCGCAGAAGAGCCATCCGGCACCTCGAAAAAGGACGCGTGGTGATTTTCGCCGCCGGCACGGGGAATCCCTTCTTTTCCACGGATACCGCAGCCGTTCTCCGTGCATTGGAGATCAAGGCGGGTGCGGTTTTGAAGGCTACGAACGTAGATGGGATATACGACAAAGATCCTCGCAAGTCGACGGACGCACAGCTCTTTCAATCCTTGGATTACAGTTACTGCATCGAGCGTCGACTTGGCGTGATGGATATGACCGCATTTGCGCTATGCGAGGAGAATACCTTGCCGATCGTCGTCTTCAAGCTCACCACGCCGGGCAATATCCGAAGAGTGGTATGCGGAGAGCCGATTGGAACAGTGGTTGGGAGGACAAGATGACCATTGAAGAACTAATCAAAGACACAGAAGACAGGATGAAAAAAAGCTTGGATGCCACTCGACATGAATTCACGCTTATTCGAACCGGTCGTGCGAATCCATCCATTTTGGAGAACGTGATAGCAAACTTTTACGGACAGGAGATGCCCGTAAACCAATTGGCAAATATCACCGTGCCTGAACCGCGCCAACTTCTAATCACTCCGTGGGACAAAAACGCATTGGGCGCCATTGAAAAAGGTATCATGAAATCAGACTTGAACCTCACCCCCACGAACGATGGAACATCCATTCGCTTGACCATTCCCGCTCTCAACGAGGAGCGCCGCAAGGAGTTCATCAAACAACTGCATAAGAAGGCGGAAACCGGTCACGCCGCAATTCGCAACATACGGCATGATTGCATCAACCATCTTAAAGCGATGAACAAAGCCAAGGAGTGCAGCGAGGACGATGAAAAGAGAACGAGTGAGAAAGCGCAAAAACTCACCGATCAGTACATCGCTGAAATCGACAAAGCGACCCAAATCAAGGAGCGGGAACTGCTCGAAGTGTGACGCCATTCTCAGCGTCCTCCCCACGCGTTGAGTTGAATTGTTACGTGTTTAAATAAAATGTCCACCCCGTTAGATCCAACCAATATTCCTGCGCACATCGCCATCATCATGGATGGGAATGGCAGATGGGCGCGTGCGCAAGGGAAGGACAGACTCTACGGCCATTGGCAAGGCTACCGAACTCTGAAACAGATCGTCTACGCAGCGGATGAAATCGGAGTGAGGTTCCTCACCGTTTATGGCTTCTCCTCGGAGAACTGGAACCGACCCCATGACGAAGTCGAAGGTCTGATGGATCTGATGATCCAGGCGATGAAGGCCGAGATGGACGAGATGGCGGAGAAAGGCATTCAGTTCCGCGTGTCCGGACGCCCAAGCGGTTTGCCGAATGAGCTTGTCAAAGTTTTCCACGAGGCCGTGGAGAACACTCGAGGTAACCCGCGCATCACCTTGAACCTTGCGGTAAACTACGGAGGAAGGGCGGAGATCGTGGATGCCCTGCGCGAAATCGTCAGTGCTGCCAAATCGGGTGAGATCGACCCCCCCTCGATTGACGAATCTATTATCTCCGGCCACCTCTATAATCCGGACATTCCGGATCCGGATCTTCTTATCCGAACCGCAGGCGAGATGAGGATATCCAACTTCCTACTCTGGGAGGCGGCTTACGCGGAGATATGGGTGACCCAAACCCCGTGGCCCGACTTCTCAAAAGATCATCTCGAGGCGGCGATCACTGATTACCAAAAACGTATCCGTAAATTCGGAACGGTGGTAGAATAATCCCCATACGGCGAAGGATATCCCCTTCGTCGCCAAAAACAATCAACTTGGAACGATCACTTCCAAGTTACCCTCTCAAGGAGCATAAAATGCGCCCTATTCAAATTTCCAGACAGGATTACCTTGATCGCGTCTATGCATGCTGGCTCGGCAAAAATATCGGAGGCACCCTTGGAGCCCCAACCGAAGGACGCAAGGAGCTTTTGAACCTCAGTTTCTACGATCCCCTTCCCGACAAATCCGCCGCGAACGATGACCTTGATCTTCAACTGGTATGGCTGGAGATGCTGCGGGAGCGCGGAGTGCATCCCACTCTAACCGATTTCGCCGATTACTGGAAAATGCACCTCGCCCCCTATCCGTGGAACGAGTATGGTTTTTGCCAGCGGAATTTGGCGCGAGGACTGCAACCCCCCATCTCCGGATCTTTCGAGAACTATTACATCGACGAAATGGGGTCCCCGATTCGCTCCGAAATCTGGGCGTGTGTGGCTCCCGGAGACCCTCAACTCGCAGCCTATCTCGCGTGGAGCGATTCCGCGCTGGATCACGCGGGAGGCGAGGGAATGTATGGCGAGATGTTCTGGGCGGCTGTGGAGAGTGCGGCGTTCGTTTTACAGGAACCGATGGAACTCATTCGAATCGGTCTCGATATGATCCCCACGCATTCGCTCATCGCGCGATCCATTCGGGAGGCGATGTGGTGCTATGAAAACGATATCGACTGGAAGGAGGCGCGCAGCCGCATTATCCACAACTTCGCCAACAGTCAGCCTTGCAACGCGATAGCGAACCACGGCTTCACCATTTTAGGATGGCTTTACGGGAAGGATTACGGCGACAAGCTCTGCACCGCAGTCAATTGCGGATACGATACGGATTGCACCGGCGCCACCTTGGGCTCGCTGCTGGGTATCCTCGGGGGCTTAAAGGCTATTCCGGACAAATGGAGGGAGCCCATCGGAGAGGGAATCGTACTGCACCCCTACACCTACAACCTGAATACCGGTACAACGGTGACTGAACTGACCCGGCGAACTGCGGAGGTGGCGGAAAAGATGGTGGAGGAAAGATCGGACTGCGTGAAATTCGCGGATGCCGACAAACGCCCCGTTAATCTGCTTTCGTTACTGCACCGTAACGACAAGGCTTTGCTCGCCCAATGCCGCGATCCGGAATCCGCCATCATCGTGAAGGATGGGTTAGAGATCGCCTTGCATTTCGGGGTGCAGCCGGTGATACGTCCCGACATCGATAAGATCGTAGGGATATCCGTGCACGTAAATGATATTCCCGTGCCATTCGAAGCCCAATTGACGGTTCCGGTGGGCTGGAGCGCGGAGCCGGTGAACTCCCTCTTCGGTCAGACGAGATTCAAATTGAACTCCGCGAACCCCGATGATAGAAACATCCTTCGTGTCGCCGTGAAAGCGGCGGGTAAATCGGCGGTGGCGGATTTCACCATTCTGGGCTTAGGCGAGGCGAAAGGATACGGGGCGGGAAACAACGTCCCGACTTGCCCGAAATGCCACGCTCGCGTAGAGGCGTGCATCTGCCCCAAATAGCGTTCCCCCATTGGCGTCCCTCCAAAGTGCGAGGGACGCCGATCCCCGGCAGAAGCAATCATAATATCGCTTACTTTCTACGAATGATGAAGGCACGCAGGGGACGTAGGAATAGGATCCCCGGATTAATCGAAAAAAAGATTGAGGGCTTTCGACCCATTAAGGTCACAGGCGTGGAAAACCACGGGGATTGCGCCTATCCGCATTTCAGGACGGGAACAAGGGACGGATTTGGCGAGAAGGGATTACGCACTGAGAATGAGATGCATGGGAATTATTATTTTCGGTGAAAGCGTAGACGGATTATGTTGACAACAAGTGTAAAAGAACATAAAATGAAACGGTCATCGGACGCCTTCCGCGAACAGCGGGCGAGAGTTCGACTCCAATCAACCTTTTCGTTAGGAGCCTTTAATGAAGCTTTTTCTCTCTTTGGCATTGATCGCCGCACTGTTTCCGGTTTGCATGGCGCGAGCCAAATATGTTCCCCCCACGGTCGATCCCGCTTATGGATTGCCGATTCCAAAATCGGTTCGTTTCACCTCCCCAGCGAAAGACGCCAAATGGATTTGGACTTCGCAAACCGGGGACACTCAATCAATCCTTGCGCGTACGGAATTTCGATTGAGTTCCATCCCCCCGCATTCCACCCTGTACGTCACGGCGGATAATTTCTTCACGGCATGGGTGAATGGTCACTTTGTCGCATCCAGCCATCCCGTTCCCGGCAACGATTTGGTGTGGCAAACCGTCCACCACGCGGACGTAACCCGATATTTGAAGAAGGGAGAGAACGTTATCGCGGTACGGGGGCAAAACGACGGCGGAGCGGCGGGGATACTTGCCAGGTTGGAATCGCATGGAAAGCCCATCGCGCTTTCGGGAGAGAACTGGAAAGTGGATGACACCACCACCGAGCCGAGTGGATGGAGGGAATCCGGCTACGACGCATCCAACTGGCAAAACGCCACGGTGGAGGCGGACATCAACTCTGGCGTCTGGGCTGGACAACTGGAAGGCTGGCCAAACGCCAACGGAGGCGTCAATTATCTGGCGTACATGCCTATCCTCCCCGTGAAGGTGATAGACCTCACGGAAGGCGACGGAAAGATCACCGAAGCGGACAGCGTCACCGGAAAGGATTGCCGCCTCGTAGTGCGGACGCCACCCGCGGATTCCAAAAATCCCCCCGAGTTCGTGATCGATTTCGGCAAAGAGCTTGCGGGGCGCATCGAGATCACCCTCAAAGGGCCTGGAACCGTGGAGATAGGCACCGGAGAATCCGAGGGCGAGGCGTTGAACGGCCCCTGGGGAGGGCTTCACACGCTGACCACGACTACGGGAGGGTTGCTTTACACCCCCTGGAGCGCGTTTCGCTACGCCCATATCGTATTTCCTGGAGAAGGGGGGCGGGGTGCGACAATTGAAGTCTCAAAGCTATTGTGCAACTTCAAATACTATCCGGTTACGTACAAGGGCTCTTTCGAATCTTCCGATCCCCTGCTCAACAAGATTTGGTATACGGGCGCTTACACCGCTCATCTCTGCATGCAGGAGGACATCTGGGACGCCCCGAAGAGGGATCGCGCCAGATGGATGGGAGACCTCCAAGTGAGCGGAGAGGTGATCAACAACGTCTTCGCGGACAAGTTTCTCATGGAGCAGACGATGGAGCGGCTTCGAGCGTCTCAACGGGACCAGTTGGTGAACGGCATTCCCGGATACTCTTGCGCCTGGGTGGCGGGGCTGGCGGATTTTTATCGCCACATAGGCGACAAAAAATACCTGATGGAGCAGCACGACACCCTGCTTACCACCATTCAATCGTTAAAAGACGAGGAGAATTCGCAGCATCTTTTCGCGAACAAGCTGAAACAATGGCCTTTCGTGGATTGGTCTCCTGATTTCAACGGCGACACCCCCCTGGCGCGCCAAGCCACTCAGTTCTACATGATCAAGGCGGCGAAGGATGCGGCGTTTCTGCTGCATGCGATGGGCGATGACGCCAACTCGGAAATGGCGACAAGATGGGCGAAGCAACTCACGGCAGCGGCTCAGGCGGCGTATGTAAAGCCCGACGGCGCATTCAGCGATAGACGGCAGGATAACTCGATGTCGATCTACGCCGGAGCCGCCACCCCCGCCGAGGAGACCGCGATCTGGGACAACGTTCTGAAGCCTGGCTCCAAGGACTGGAGCACGATGGTCACCCCTTATTACAACAACTACGTGATCTTCGCCATGAGCATGATCGGGCACACGCAAGCCGCGCTGAACTTCGTGCGCACATACTGGGGAGGCATGATCGACGAGGGCGCCACCACTTTTTGGGAAGGATACGACCCCTCCTGGCCCAAGGTGCATTTCCACAAATACCTCCAGGCGGATAACGGCATGGGATACTTTGTGAGCCTTTGCCACGGGTGGTCCGCCGGCGCCACCAACTTCCTCACGGAGAGGATATTGGGGGTGAGACCCACCAGCGGCGGCTTCCGAACTTGTGTTATCGAGCCAAACTTGTGCGATCTCGAGTGGGTTAAGGGAACCGTTCCCGCCCCCGATGGCGATATTTCCGTAGCCGTCAACAAGGTGTCGGACGGAATGAAGGTAAGCTTCTCGCTTCCAAGGAACGTCACCGCCACCATGCGATTTCCCGGCTACACCGTGATTGTGGATGGCAAAAAGGAAAAAACGGACGAAGCGACGCTCAGCGGCTCCGGGAAATGGACCGTGAAGGTGTTGCGATAGGTTCATTCTTGAATGCGCAGAAACGAAAATGGGATTGCAGCGGAGTAAAATCCGCTCAATCCCTTTCCTTTTTCAAACCTGTGTTGTGTATTGGTTTTGCTTCGAGAGAATTACATCACGGATGCAATCCTCGAATATCGGAAAGACTAGTCGCCATCCGGAACACCCACCTTTCCGCCGGGTCGGATCTCACCGCAGAAGGGGCAGTAGTTGATCAGAATGGCGGTTTCGCCCTTCGAATCCGGCAGGACTTCGCCGATCACCCCCTCCTCCACCTCCATAACTCGGATGCCTCCTCCGTCCAACGCCTCCTGAAACGCATCGCAGCAGATATCAATTTCAACGACATCGTCATTTTGCTTCATCACACCCTCCTTCATGACATTTTATTCATCAACTCGGTTTCAGGAAACGATCCTCTGTATTTTATCCGAATAATATCGGATCATGATCTCAGCTTTCTCGTTGCTGTCGCTTTCAGCGTAAATGTGAAAACACGGGTCCGACGCATCCGGCAGGATCAGCGACCAATCCTCGTTATCGTATATCTTTATTCCATCTATCAAATCCACTTTCCCTTTGTCTGAGTATTCATGCGCCAGTTCCCTCATCACGCGCCCTTTCATCTCCCATGGGCATTTCACCTCGGAGCGCACAATATACGCCTCGGGCATATGGCTGATGATCTCGCTCACTCTGAGATCGGAAACACTGAGCATTTCCAGCAATTTGCAGAATGCGAACATGGAATCGTATGCGGGAATGAATTCACCGAATATGAACCCGCCTTTGGTGTCTCCGGACATGTCGACCCTCGTTGCGTTCTTCTCCGTTCCCGCCGCAACGCTCATCAACGATCGGACATCCGTCTTGGTGCGATACACCCATCCCCCGTGCAACTCCACCATCGCCTCGATGCGACGCGGAGCGGTCATGGGGACGCCGATGCGAGCCCTAGCGTGAGTGCGCGCGAACATCACGCAATAGAGCATCAGCAATTTGTCGCCCTCGATGATTCTGCTCATATCATCGACCAGGGTTAGCCTCTCACCATCATTTTCGAAGAGCACTCCCAAATCCGCGGACAATGTCTTCACGATCTGCTTAAGGTTGTCAAGGTGAGATTGCTGCTCCTGTTTGCTGTGAGGCGCCTTGGATGCGTCAGGATAGGCGTTCAAAGAGATCACGTCGCATCCGAGCTTGCCAAGGAGCGTAGGAAAGATATTCGACACTCTGCCGTTTCCAAAATCCGCGACTATTTTAAGGCGCCTATCGGATACCAAATCCACGCGTATATGCCGCAGGAAATCCTCCTGATACTCCTCTATCGCTCTTCCCGCAAATTCAAGATCGCCGATCTGATCCAAATCCGCGCGGCTGAAATCCTCCCGGAAAAATATGGTCTCCACCTTTCTTTCGGCAGCTTTGGAGAGATAGATGCCGTTTTGATCCATGAATTCGATCAACAACTGGCGGGGATTGTTCGGGGAAAGCCGCACATACATCCCGCCCGCCGCCGCCGCGCCTCTCACAGTGTGACGCATAATCGGCAAGGGCATGGAACGCATATCCAGAACATTACACCCCACCGACATGAGCCCCGAAATAAACGCTCGCTTAATCATTCGCGCGCCCAGACCTGAATCGCGTCCTGTTATCACCGTGGATCCTCTTTTCAGGTAGGCTCCATAACAGGACCCAAGCTTGGTTGCGAAATCCGGCGTGATTTCAATGTTGGCGATACCTGTCACTCCAAGATTGCGGAACAGGGCACCCAACCATTTCTGCCCCCATATGAGGCTCATCGTGACGATGGAACCCGCCTCGATGATTTTATCGGGCCATAATTTTATTTGCGTACGCACCGTGCTGTCCCTCTCGATACGGCACCGCTCCCCTATTACGGCGCCCTCCTGAATTAAGCAATCCTGCCCAATCATCACATGCGAACAGACCGTGCAAGCAGAAAGCCGGGAGTTTTGGCCCACGTAAATGTTATCCCACAGGATGGAGCGATGCACAACCGCTCCGGGTTCAATGATGCAATTATCCCCCACAACGGTGTAAGGACCAACCAACGCGCCTGAATTGATCTTCACGTTTTTGCCGATCACGATTGGGGGCACCAGTTGAACGTTCGCATCAATGTGGGCGCCCTCGCCGGTATGGATATTGCCGATGGACTGCCCGCTTATTTTGACCTTCGTCTGTCCATCCAACACGGTGTATTGCGCCTCTCGATACTGATTAAGGTTTCCGATGTCACACCAATAATCAGGCATCACATACCCGAACAACGGTTTCTCCTCCCTCAGGATTTCGGGGAAGATATCCTGGCTCCAATCGTAGGATTTGCCCTCCTCCATGTAATCGAAGACAGCCGGTTCAAGGATATACATTCCCGTGTTCACCGTGTCGGAAAACACCTCCCCCCAACTCGGCTTCTCCAGAAATCTTCGAATGCGCCCTTCATCATCCGTGATGACGACTCCGAACTCCAAGGGGTTGGGAACATGCGAAAGTACGATGGTCGCCATGGATTGCTTTTGGCAATGGTATTCCACGGCGCGGGTGATATCTATGTCGGTCAAAGCGTCTCCGCTGACAATCACAAACGAATCGTCATTGAGAAGGTGCTGAGCGTTCTTAACGCTACCTGCGGTGCCAAGGGGAATATCCTCCACCGAATAAGAGAGGTTCACCCCCCATTCCGAACCATCCCCGAAATAGCCTTCAATCTCATCTGCCAGGTAATGCAGCGTCACGACAATATCCGTGATTCCGTGGTCCTTCAGTAGAAGGATGATATGCTCCATGATAGGTTTGTTTAAAACGGGTGAGAGAGGTTTGGGTCTGTGAGAGGTTAGAGGCCTAAGTCGAGTTCCCTCTCCTCCTGCCATGACTACTGCTTTCATAGTTGATATCTCCTGTACTGTGAGTGAATTGCGCAAATCATAATCGCTCCGCATGACACATCATTATGATCACATGATTTATGCAATTACCTCATTGGATTGTTTTGGTTACGACTTTGTCAGGATGAAGCTGGCGATTGATACGGATTGGTTTTTTGGATTCTACGCAGCGTCGCCCCGATAATGAGAAAACCGGCTCCGATCATAGCGGTTATCACTCCCGAGAACGGTCCTATGTGATACGCCCCCAAAGCGAGGATCACCAGACTCAGAAACATTTCCGTGCCGAAGATAAGGTTCTTCTCCTTCGGCGAAGGATTAAAAAGTAAAAAACCGCCGCACATCACGGCGCATATCACCACCGCCCATCCCACACTAATTACGTACAGATGCAAATCATAGCCTGTGATGAGGTACGGCTTGTCGGAAATATATACCGCCCCCACACCTGGCAATATCACGGGAGCTTCGCGCGCCCAAGGATAAGCCGCACTCATTACGGAACATATCACTCCGAGAAGTGTGAGGAACTCCCCGATTGAGATGATTTTATTCGGATTCTTCTTCATTGTATTCCATCCACGTTGTGATTGTTACATCCACACGAATGATATTCTACATCGGGAAGCGAAATTCCTTCATGATATTGCCGCTTTTTTAGAGAGCGACAAAGCATTGATGCTTATTATATTTCCCATTACGCTTAAAATGAAAATATTTTCCTTCACTTCGGCGATTTCCGAGGTTTTTTTTACCCATGGAAGAATTCATGTGAAATACGCCTTGAATATGGAAGAAACATGCAGATGATTTGGGATAAGGAGTGCTGGATGTCATCTAGGCTCTCAGGAGGGAAACACTCCGGCTTTACTATCATCGAATTGTTGGTGGTGATTCTCATCCTTGCAATTCTGATGGCGGTCGCATTGCCGCTCTATTTAGGAGCGTTGGGGCAATCCGAGGTAACCACGTGCCGCACCAACATGTATTCCATCGCACAAGCGGAGGCGGCATACAGAGCTCGCATTCCCGGGCATGTATACACGACAAACCTATCGAGCCTCAAGAGCGATCTCGGTTCCAATCCGACATGTCCCGCAGGTGGTACGTACAGTGTCACGATTTCCGACGGCAGCGAACTTGCCAACAACGGACTTCCAGTGCCTGCGGGTGGGATCATTGTAAAGTGCAGCATTCCATCTCATGGAGTGTTCGCTCCTGGAATTGATAAAAACTGATAATTCATACAGCATGCGACAGGCTCCAAAAAGGGCATATCCCTATTGAAAGTATATCGTTTCTATTACGCGCCAAATGGCGTAGAAAGGTAAAAAACATGTTACGTACCATTAGATTGAAGAGCGACCGGCGCAAGGGCTTTACGCTAATTGAATTGCTTGTCGTTATTCTTATTCTTGCAATTCTCATGGCGGTCGCTCTTCCGTTATACCTGGGAGCGGTCTCAGACTCACAAACCAAAACTTGTCGCGCAAACATGCAAACCATCGCCAATGCCGAGGCGGCGTATAAAACATCCAATCCGTTACACACCTACTCCACCAACCTTTCGGATCTATTGCCGAACCTTGGCAGCATACCAGTCTGCCCAAGCGGCGGCACTTATAGCGTGGTAATATCCAATGGATCTCAGACATCCAACGGTGCGACGGTACCCGCAGGAGGTCTCATAGTGAGTTGTACCACACATGGGACGTTCGCTCCTGGTATCGATAGCCAGTAGAGTTCCTAATCATGTCGTTCAAGGGAGGCGCGATGCGTCTCCCTTTTTCTTTGCATTCGACGCATTGCAAGAATGATCATCGGTGGCGAACACATGGGAATCAATCCGCAGGATATCATTCACAACTCGTAAAGGGATATAATCTATATACAGCGTCATCGAAGGTAAGGAGTTTCCTGATAATGCCGATATCGATTATTTCCTTGGAAGCTATCATTTTGGTTTTCGCGATCTGTCTCTCCGTCGAATCTTCCCCCGCGTTTGGGAAGGATATCGTCGCTCCCGGGGCGCAATTGGAAAAACTCGCGAGCGGATTCGCCTTTACGGAGGGTCCGGCAAGCGATTCCAAGGGTGACATTTTTTTCACGGACCAGCCCAACAATCGAATTATGGAATGGAGCGTTGACGGCAGGCTCACCACATTTATGCAGCCGTGCGGACGATCCAATGGTCTCTGCTTTGACAAGGACGGAAATCTTTGGGCATGCGCCGACGAGAAGAATCAACTCTGGAGGATCGATCCGCATGGAAAGGTGAAGGAAATCATCTCGGATTACCAAGGGAAACTCCTTAATGGTCCGAACGACGTCTGGGTGCGTCCCGACGGTGGGTTGTATATCACCGATCCGTACTATCCGAGAGACTATTGGCATCGCGGTCCGATAGACTTGCCATGCCAGGGGGTCTATTATCTCCCTCCTAAAGGCAAGGAATTGCAGTTAGTGATTGACGATTTGCAAAAACCGAACGGTATCATCGGAACGCCCGACGGGAAGACCCTTTACGTAGCAGATATACAGGCGGGAAAAACCTACTCTTACTGTATCCAAAAAAACGGCGAACTGACCGATAAAAAGCTCTTCTGTTCCATGGGATCGGACGGTATGACCATCGACAACGAAGGCAACGTCTATCTCACCGGCAACGGCGTAACGGTTTTCGACAAGTCTGGGGAACAAATACTGCAGATTCCGATCGATGAAAAATGGACGGGAAACATCTGCTTCGGCGGCAAGGATCGCAGTTTACTGTTCATCACCGCGAGCACAAGTATTTATGGCTTGCGTATGCGAGTCCATGGAGTTGGAAGCCAGTAAAACAGCTTACATCCCGACGGAATCGAACTGCAGCCGTCGCATTTTCGCTCTCAAGGCGCGAACGGATTCCAAACGCATCCGGGACGCATCCTCATCGGGAATGAGATAGAATATCCCCGAAACCGTTCCGGCCAAAATCAATTCGATTTGTTTGTCGCGCGGCGACACACGATGCATTTTTTCAGCCCAAAAGTCATAAATCCACCATGGATGATCCAAGGCGACGGGAATAGCAACGCGGCGGCTGACCCCCTCAGCTTCAAAGGGCATGTACGGTATTCCTGGCTTGTATTCAAATCCCCACTTCTCCATTGAAGCGACATCCCAAGCCAAGACCGAATATCCGCGCCCAATGTGATAGATTTGCACCATGGTGTCTCGGTCGGCGTCACATACAGGAGCAATACCTGTCAAGCACCCAATGGCTTGAACGATGCGCACATCCAAATCTTTCGCCTCATCGCTCTGGTTGGGCGCAAAGTGCAAATAGTAGACATCCCCCTTTCCCACGCGTACGCGACTGATCAAAGGACCTGCGTCCGTGTTAATGAGAGCCTCGCCATGTTCGCATGTGTATAGCGGCGAGTTAAAGCTGAAAGTGTCGCCGAGATGGAATAACGGAGCCAAAGCGTCATCCACATGCGTCACCACGCATTTTGTGTGGCTTGTCTCGCTGATTTCGCCTAAACCAAGGCTCTCCCCCCCGTTCATATTTCCGGACTGCGCACTTGGTCGCAACCCCCAAAACTCCCTTGTGGATCGAGTGGGAACGAATGTGTGAGTGATCAACGCGCGCCCTTTTCCTAAAGCAAGCCATTTTCGCAGCATCTCCAAATCGCCCACTTTCGGAGCCCATGGAGAGTAAAAAAGAACCCTTTTGCTCTTCACTGCGTGTTCCAGTTCCAATCCATCCCTCAAATCGAAAACAAAATGAGATCTCGACAAACCACGTGCAAAGGAATAGGGTTGATCCACACCGAAGAATATGCTGCCGCAGGATTTCGCAGGAGGGCGTTCGGAGATGCATAAAATACCGTTTGCGGGCGCTGCGGTTTCTCCTCGCGCGACCTCAGGAATGCCATCGCCTTGGCAAACCCGTCCCTGAACCTTTTGAACTCGTATTCATTTTCCCTGGGATCGGACATTTGATCGTAGGTTGTCTCATCAAGAAAGTCATTATCGAAATCATCAAGACCTCCGGATGCCGTCAACGAATACACCCCGTTATACGCGATCCTCCAATCCAGATAAGGCGAACTATGCCCTCCAGCCCCGGTCTCCTGGATAATGGAGAGCCTCGCACCGGATCGCACCGCCTGCTCCTTCAAATACGGAAGGCTGGCGTAACCCGCCTCGGCGACAAAACCAATATTCCCGAAAAATTCAGGAAATAGGTTCCCAACTCCTGCGCTCCGAAGAAGATAAACATAATCACTGGAACCGTAACTGTCCTCGGGGTTCGGAACCATCCACAACCCTTCTCCGCCGTGACGCCTCATGTATCTTCCGATCCTATCCGGGAGCTTCGCCCATTCGTAAGAGCGAAGATAGAGAAATAAGTTCATGCGTCGCGAAATCATCTCATCGGAACTCTTTTCGTCGGGCAAGGGCGGAGTGAACTCTTTCCAATCCTTCAATCCGAAATCGGTCGCTTGAGGAGCGAATCCATTGTAAGCGCGGAAATAGTCTTGAAAACGCACCGTTTGTTCCTCGCCCCTGTCTATCGTTTTGATTCCCTCATCCAAGCCTGTTAGATCCGTGCGATACGCCTTCACCATCGCTGGTGAGTATCCCCAAAGCGTATCCCACCAGGGAAAGGTGTAATCCACCACCATCCACACCCCTATTCCGGCATTCAATAGAGCGTCAACTTTTAGGCGTAACGCCTCCGTAACAGCAGGATGGGAAAGTGCGATGGCGTGCTGACAATCCCAATCCGTGTGATTGCATGGCGTCCAGTTCAACGAACGTCCCTGAGCGTTCACATCCCACGCTTGTCTTCGCGTCAAATACCTCATGTATCCGCTGGCGAACGAAGCATAGTAAACCACGCAAACGCCGTTCCTGATCAACTCTTTAGCCTTGTGGGTTATTTCATGATCGAAGCCACTAAGGGGCGTACCAACATGTCCGAGTATTTTTCGGAACTGAACGGGGGTGTTCAATAATGCACTAACGCCCATGCGACCTTCATCAAAGGGGAAAAAGACCGTTCCGGGAGTATGTGAATACTCTATCCGCTCTTTCCATGAGGGATCCGTATAGTACCCATCGTCCATAGTATTGAACACTTTGAGATTGTGACCATTTCGCGAAGTCAGCCTAACCCCGTCGACATACATCAGGATATTCCCGCCGCCAATCTCAAACGCAATTTGGGAAAGCCGTTTCCACTGAGGTCTGCGACTGCCGAGAAGCCACATCGTCATCTGTCGCCTCGTAATCGTGATGTGGTTCCATTGAGCGATTTTCAGGTCGGTCAGCGGATGGTTCCAACAGACCCAGCGATCGTCGTCCGTTTCCACCAAAAAAACATTTAGTTGAGCACGCTCTGCGCTCTTCGCCACATACAAATCAAACTCAAGAGTATCGAGATCATCCGGTATAGTCATTCCCGATTCGGGGAGCAGACCGAGACGAATGCTCCAATATGGCCCTGAAGCGGCGTTCCAATCTATTTCCAAGGAAAAGCCGAGTTCACTATCCGTTGGTACGATTTCGTGCGATATGTCCAGCCTGCCGGAAGCCCCCAACCCACCGACACCGTTCAGAAACACAATTTCATCGAGGCTGTATTTTCGTTTATCGCGCGGAACCCATATCCCCCCAGATCCAAAAACCGGCTGATTCGCTTTTCGGACCGCATCCCTTTTTAGGGCTCTATGGGGAAGTTTGTGGAAACCCCCGGGAATTATCCATAATGATACATTATGAAAGATACCGAACTCTACA
>DAIDHP010000026.1 GCA_027459625.1 Chthonomonadales bacterium | reverse complement strand
GCTTAACGGTTACGGTTTCCTGCACCGTAGAGGACTTGCACCTCCGAGAGCATGAACATGCCCGGCATACAAAAAGGTCGAACGGCATACGCCGTTCGACCTTTTCTTTAAAACTCTATCGATCCTGGAGTGCGTGGGAATGGAATCACGTCACGTATGTTCTTCATGCCCGTGAGATACATGAGCATCCTCTCCAAGCCTAGTCCAAAACCGGCATGCGGAACGGTACCGTATCTGCGCAAATCCAGATACCAGGAATAGCTTTCAACGTCCAACCCTTGCAAGCGCATCGCGGATGACAACTCATTGTATCGCTCTTCACGTTGGCTGCCGCCTATAATCTCCCCGATGCGTGGAACCAACACGTCCATTGCGCGGACGGTTTTGCCATCGTCATTCAGCCGCATATAAAACGCCTTAATCTCCTTCGGGTAATCGGTGACGATAATCGGCTTTTTAAATAGCTCCTCCGTCAAATACCGCTCGTGCTCGCTTTGCAAATCCGTACCCCAGAAAGGAGGATACTCCCACGCACGATCCGCTTTTTGAAGCCATTCGATTGCTTCGGTATAGGTGATTCTTCCAAAAGGAGCTTCGCAGACGTTATCCAAATTTGCAAGGATGGTGGAATCGATGCGCTTGTTGAAGAATTGGAGGTCATCCTCTCGCCTCTCTCTGACATATCGGATAATGAATTTCAGAAACTCCTCCGCCAACTCCATATCATCATTCAAATCACAAAACGCCATTTCAGGTTCCACCATCCAAAACTCCGCCAAATGTCGAGGTGTGTTTGAGTTTTCAGCGCGGAATGTGGGACCGAAGGTGTAGACATTTCCCAATGCGAGAGCGAGACACTCCGCCTCCAATTGTCCGCTGACAGTTAAATATGCCGGCTTGCCAAAGAAATCCTCGGCGGAGTCCGCGTCCGGACCTTTGGAATCATCATTGGGCGGTGCTCCGTTGAGCGGCAAAGTGGTGACCCTGAACATCGCACCCGCCCCCTCGCAATCCGAAGCAGTAAGCAATGGGGTGTGAATATATAGAAAACCGCGTCCTTGGAAAAACCTGTGTATCGCATCCGAAAGAGCGTTGCGAACGCGGCAAACCGCGCCAAAGGTATTGGATCGTGCGCGAAGGTGTGCGATTTCGCGCAAAAACTCCATGGAGTGCCCCTTTTTCTGCAGGGGATAGGAGGTGGGATCAGCATCGCCGATCAAAATGATTTCGTTCGCCCTCAGCTCCACCGCCTGTCCTGCGGCGGGCGATTCGATTAGGTCACCCACCGCTTTGATGCACGCCCCCGTGGTGATGCGGGTCAATATCTCTTCGGGAACAATGCCATCCTCCACGACAACCTGAAGATCCTGAAAACCGCTGCCGTCATTCACTTGAAGGAAATGAATACCCTTGCTATCGCGACGCGTTTTAACCCATCCGCGAGCGTTAATACTCGCACCGGGCTTCATCGCGAGAATATCCTTGATATATTCACCTGGTTTGATCATAAGATATCTTCCGAGAGGGTCACCGGATCAAACCTGTGATATTGATCATCAAATCCGGCAGCACCCCGAAAATAACCGTGGCGATAGCGCAGAACGTAACGGAAAGGAGTGCGGGAAAACCGTTCGCCGGAATATCCGAAGGAGCTTTCGTGGGAGCTTCAAAACACATCATCCAGACTACCTTCAGGTAATAATACACCGCCGCGACACTGACAAGAGCCATCACGATAGCCAAGCCAACCTGTCCTGAGTGTATCGCGGCAATGAAAATCAACCATTTTCCGACAAATCCCATTGTTGGAGGAATGCCGCCAAGCGATAACATGAAGAACATCATAAGATAGGCGGGGAGAGGGTGGCGTCTCGCCAATCCTCGAATGTCGTCAAAGGTTTGATAATCCTTATCATGACTGCTAAGATAAACCAATACTCCAAACGCGCCGATGGTCATGAAGATGTAGGCGAAAAGGTAAAACAGCGCCCCTTCAATGGCTTGATCATGAGCGGTCACGTTGGAGGTTACCATCGACACAACCGCGACTAGCAAATAACCTGCATGCGCGATGCTTGAGTATGCCAACATGCGTTTGACATTGGTCTGAGTGATGGCTAGAAGGTTTCCGAATACCATTGTCAGCACGGCGATAATGTATATCGCCGGAACCCAGAACTCATGGAACGGCATGAGTGTATTGAAAACACGCAAGATCGCGGCGAATGCTCCGATTTTGGCCGCCCCCGCCATATATGCGGTAACGCTGGTCGGAGCACCTTCGTAAACATCCGGAGTCCATTGATGAAATGGGATCACCGCAGCCTTGAAGCCCAAACCTACCAGGAGCAGAGCGATCCCGATCATTAACATCGGATTGGGAGCGGTCGCACCCTGAATTTCCTTTGCAATGACATCGAAATTGATAGACCCGGTTCCGCCATAGATCATCGCAATGCCGTAAAGTAAAAATGCCGAAGCGAAAGCGCCGAGTAGAAAATACTTGAGAGAGGATTCCTGGCTCTTCACCTCGTTTCTGGAAAATCCCGCGAGAATGTAGAGGCTGAAAGAGAGTATTTCGAGCCCAATGAAAAGAATGATCAGATCATTTGCGGACGCCATTAGCATGGCTCCGGTCACTGACAGGATTAGCAAGACGTAATACTCTCCATGATTCATCCCCCTATTTTTCAGGTAGGACCATGCGAGCAGAATCGATAGGGAGGCGGTTACGAGCAAAGCGATCGTGGTGATGAGCGCTAACGGGTCGTTCAAGATGGAATCATGAAAGGCACTCGTGTTATCACCCGAAACTACGCGCTGCAATACAAGCCACATGGCGACAAGACACGACGCCAATGACAGAAAAGCGGTAATGCCCCTGCTGCGCTTCCATAAAATAACATCTCCCATCAGAATAACGCAAGCGGCGCCCCACAACACAATTAACGGCAGGATCTGGTACAGATCCTCAGATATATTCACTCCGTTCAATTTACCCCCCGATTTGCGATGGATACGGTGACTGAATCAAGCGGTTAAAACGCCCTTCCTAAAAGTCCGCAAATTCTCATCAGAAGAATCCGGCGGCGTAGGCACCGCACACCCGGGGCCCACTATGAATTTTTGACCGTTTGTCGCAAATATCGCATCTCTGATTTGCGCCAAAATGCTTTTCTGCGTGTCGGAGCCAAAGGTGGTCTCATTCACGCCTCCCATCAAACAATGCGTTGTCCTCAGGCGCATCTCCTTGAGACCCACGTTATCCGGCAATCGGTCACTCCAGCATAGAATATGATAACCTGTGAGTTGCAGGGATACTTCGGGGTATATCCCGGAACCATGATGGTGCAGCACGTTGACTTTGGCGTCCTTGGCGGCGTTCAAAATTCTTTGGTCGTATTCCATGAAGTTTTCACGATACTCATCAAGCGGCATCGTATCAGTGGCGGCGCCGGACACAGCCAAGTATATGCCATCCACGCCCGCCTCGACCAGAGCTTTGGCGTAATTTGCCAGAGACTTGGTGATCTTCTCCAACCCCGCGTGAACCGCCGCCTTGTCTTGGCGCAGAAACTCAAGGGTGCGTTTTCCGCAAACTTTTTCAGCCGTGGAGAAGATGCTAAATACCGTGTCGATGACCGGACCGTCATCACCTTTTTCGGCGATAATCATTTTCAGAGTATCCAATTGCTTACCGAAGTTTCCGCTCACCCCGTCCAGCACGTTAAGTTTGCCCCAATCCTCGATACTTCGCACCAAAGGGGTGTCTTTCGGCATTTCATACGGTATGTCGTGCATCACCTTAAGAAGATCAGGATCGTATTTATGATAGAAATCCAGTTCCGCATTAGCCATGTTTGGGCCGGCGGGCGGGTCTAATCTGAAGTGATACCAAAGACTATAGGGAATGCGATCAAACGGACGTCCTTCGATCGCCGCCATGATTCTTTCACGTTTTGTCATTTGACTACTCGCTCCTTCCTATGAAATAAGGCAATCACCCTGTATGCCGGAATGCCTCCAGTCAGGGCAATTTAGCTACTCGTTGAGATATCTCTCTGCTTGCCTCGGACATACCGCTACTACGCATAATCGTGTTCACAGGGGTATGAAGAAAGTTCGTCCAAGTGGTTACGTAACAACCGAACCAAAAAATCATCACCACCAACGGGGCAAGAACCCACTTTTCCCGCCAATTGAGGTCGAAGAGCTTCTTGTTTTCCTCTTTGTCCAATGGGCCCGTAAATACTCGCTGAAATAACCAAAGCATATATACGGCGGAGAGGATGATCCCGATGCAGGCGAGCGCGGTCACATTGATGCCGGCGAACGGCGAGAGATAGCTTCCCAACATAATCGTGAACTCGCCAATAAACCCATTCGTCAAAGGCAATCCGATGGATGAGAACAATGCAATCATGAAAAACGCCGCGAGGATTGGCACGGAACGCTTCAATCCCCCATACGCCTTGATTTCACGCGTGTGTTTCCTATCGTACATCATCCCAACCATGAAGAAGAGCATGCCGGTGGAGACCCCGTGGTTCACGCTTTGCAGAACCGCCCCGGTCATACCAATGGTCGTGAAGCTGAATATTCCCAGCATCACAAATCCCAAGTGGCTGACGGAGGAGTACGCAACCAGCTTCTTCATATCCGGTTGAACGGCGGCAACAATGGCGCCGTATATAATTCCAATAATTGCGAGGGTGATGAATAACGGGGCGCTGTTCCTGGCCTGTTCGGGAAAAAGCGGAATGCAAAATCTCAAAAAGCCGTACACGCCCATTTTTAACATCACTCCAGCCAGGATGACTGATCCTGCCGTAGGAGCCTCCACGTGCGCGTCAGGCAACCAAGTGTGGAATGGAAACATTGGCACCTTGATCATAAAGGCGAGTGCGAATGCGGAATACAGATATAAAAGCGTTCGCGCGGGCAGCCCCATAAGCAAATGATAAGGCATGAAGCGCGGATCGGTCAGTTCAATAAGGCTGAAGGTGTGCGTGTGCACATACAGGAACACGATGCCCAATAACATCAGCACACTGCCAGCGAATGTATATAGGAAGAACTTTATGGCGGCGTATATTCGTCTCTCATGCCCCCATATGCCTATAAGGAAATACATGGGGATAAGTACCGATTCCCAAAACACATAGAAAAGAACCAAGTCAAGGGCGCAGAAAACCCCCAACATGGCGGTTTCGAGGATCATGATGAACACCATGTACTCCTTCAATCTGGTTTTGATATTGAAGGAGTATATGACGGACAGGAGACATAAAAATGTTGTGAGCAATATAAGTAGAAGACTAATTCCGTCGATTCCCAAATGATAGTGCACATTGAACCGACTTATCCACAGATAAGGACCTTCTTGAAGTTGGAACCCTGCTTTTCCCGATTGAAACGCAGGGATCAGCATCAGCGATAAGAGGAAATCCAAAACCGCGAATATCATAGCGACGGCTTTCACCACGGTGGCGCCTGACGAATCAAGCTCGCCATTGTCCTTGTTGCGAAGAGGCAGCAAAGCTATAATGATCGCGCCGATGAGCGGTACGAATATAACTACGCTTAATAGATGATTTGTAAGGATATCCCGCATTAATCTCCTCTATCATATGGTCGGACTGCATTTCCGGAGATTGTTGTCTCCGGAAGCCTGTTTCAAATGGAAACCGTATCGCCCCACATGCAGTCGCCTAAGATGCCATGTTAAATATGCAAATGCCTAAGAAAGGGCCATAAAACGCTGATCACCACTGCAACTACGCCTGCAAGCATCATAAAAGCATAGGCTCGAATATAGCCTGTTTGGAATCGACGGAAGAGTTCGCTTAAAAAACCCAGCAAACCCGCTACGAAATTCACGATGCCGTCAATCAATGCTCGATCGATCCCTTGCCAGATGAACTCCGCCACCTTGCCCCCCTCCGTTACAAAGAACTTATAATAGGCGGCATCCACATACCATAAGTTAAGGGATCCTTTGTAGAGCGCATTTGAGGCTTTCTCCTTGGGGGAGAGCAAATCCCCAGTCTCCTGACGGCGATTGTACATGACGACACAAACCGCAATGCCCACCGCGCCAAACGCCGTGCCCAACAACATGCCTATCGGAACAGGCATCCCGTCTTTCAGCGGATAAGGCGCAACGGAAGGTGCAAGAAATTTATCAAACAGATTATGCCCGGGAATTCCTACAAGACCTCCGATTACGGAAAGAATGGCCAGGATCACCAAAGATATCAGCATGGAAGGCGGCGATTCATGAACCCCATGGTGTTTAGCATCGTGGGAATGGGAATCATCCGAACCATGTGATGAGTGCGCACCCAGTTCCTCATCCTTGTAGCGCGGCTTGGTCCAAAAGGTTTTCATCATGAGACGCGTCATGTAGAACGCTGTCATAAGGGCGGTGAACATACCGACTGCATAAAGTGCCATCCCGTATTGCGGAAACCCTGTGGCGCTGCCTAAAATCTCATCCTTGCTCCAAAATCCGGCGAAAGGGGGAATGCCGGAGATCGCAAGCCATGCGCAAACCATCGTCCAAAAGGTTACGGGAATACGGTCCTTCAATCCGCCCATTTTACGCATATCCTGCTCGCCGGACATCGCATGAATCACGGAACCTGCCCCGAGAAAGAGCAACCCCTTGAAAAATGCGTGAGTGGTCACGTGAAACATTCCCGCCGCGAAAGCCCCCACGCCGCAACCGAGAAACATATATCCGAGTTGCGAAACGGTGGAGTAGGCAAGCACCTTTTTGATATCGTTTTGGGTCATGGCTATGGTTGCCGCGTAAAAAGCGGTGAACACGCCAACGCAGGCGATAACCATCATTGCAATCGGGGAATGCACGATCAACGGGGACACTCTTGTAATCATCACCACGCCTGCGGTAACCATCGTCGCCGCATGGATAAGCGCGGAGACCGGTGTCGGACCCGCCATTGCGTCGGGCAGCCATACGTAGAGTGGGAACTGCGCGGACTTGCCGCAAGCCCCCATGAATAACAACAACGCGATCAATGTCGCGGCACCGACGGAAAGCATCCCATGAGGGGTGATCCCCTTTGCCGCCATATCCAGAAAACCGGTTCCCTGCGGCGTGTAAAAGGAGAGCGTGCCAAACACGGCGAAAATCGTCATCACCCCAATGGAAAATCCCAAATCACCGATTCTGTTGACGATGAACGCCTTGTTGCCCGCCTTGGAGTTCTCGACATCCTCAAACCAAAAGGAGATGAGCAGATAGGAGCAAAGCCCAACTCCCTCCCATCCCACAAACATCAGCAGGATGTTCTCGCTCAGGACAAGCATGAGCATAAAGAAGATGAAGAGATTAAAATAGGTGAAGAAGCGCGGATAATCCTTGTCGTCCGCCATATACCCCGTGGCGTATAGATGTATGACACCGCCCACGCCGGTTACGATGAAGCACATTAACAACGAAAGGGGATCGATAATACCCATGTAATAAACATGCAGAGATCCGATGCTAATCCAAGGAATCCGAGCGCCGCCAGGCAGCAGGCTGACATATTGGCGTTGATCCATGGGGGCAAGCTTCATCAAGTCCATGAAGACCATCACGCTTATTAGTAGTGAAGCGAACACAACACCCGTTGCGATGGCGCCAATGGTCTTTTTCCCATTCGCATCACCCATGCTCTTTACAATGGACTTTCCAAGAAAGGCGTGAAACAAAAAACCGATCAAAGGCAGCCCGGGTATTAGCCAGACCAAACTCATGGATATCTCCTAATATTTCAAAAGGTTGATTTCATCAATGTTGATGGTTTCCTTGGTGCGAAAGATGGCAACGATAATGCCAAGCCCAATCGCAACTTCGGCGGCAGCGATAGCCATGACAAAAATAACCATCATCTGGCCTGCCATATGACCAAAATGCCTGCCTGATGCGATAAATGACAGGTTCACGGCATTCAACATTAACTCGATGCACATAAAGATCACTATGGGGTTTCGCTTTATCAACACCCCGATCATGCCGATGGTGAATAGCACGCCTGAAAGACCGAGATAATAGGATGTGGGAACCGCAGGCATTTTACAGTCTCCTCTTCGCAAGAGTAATCGCACCGACCACGCCAATCAAAAGCAGGATGGATGTTGCCTCAAACGGGAACAACCAAGGTTTCGACGGATCGAAAATCGTCTTTCCTATCGCGTCAACCGTACCGTAATTGGGTATGACACTAGGGTTCATCAGATGATTGATCTGACTTCCTCCCAACGCCCCAACTCCGGCAAGGAGAAGCAAAAAAACGATGGCGAGAACAATCGCCGCAGGAGCCTGAAGACCACCGCGTTCCCTCAAAGCCTCCGGGGAGCCTATGTTCAGCAACATAATGACGAAAAGAAACAGAACCATGATTGCACCGGCGTAGACGATGATCTGCACCGCAGCGATGAATTGCGCGGACATACTGAGATAAAGTAACGCCTGCATCATAAATCCGAGCACAAGAAACAGCGCGCTTCTGACCGGATTTCTATTTGCGATCATAAGGACCGCAGAACAGACAGAGATTATCGCCATGATCCAAAAGCCAATCAATGACCAGTTCAAGATCGCAAGTCCCCTCCCCATTAAGGCGTTCCGTTCTTGGAAAACGGTGAAAATCAAACCTTGGAAGCTTAAAAATGATTATATTATCTTTGCGACTCGCCAATAACCATACTTGCGGCGAGATGCCCTTGAGCAACGTGCGAACCAACGGGCTGGCTGGGGGTTTGCAAGGTGTCCACAAGCGCCACCAGGAAGAGCACGACCAACGCCATCGGGAGAAGTTTTTTCCATCCCAATGACATAAGCGCATCATAACGCAACCTCGGCAATGTTGCACGCACCCAAATATAAATCATAATGAACGTCATCAACTTGCCGATAAACCATATCCAACCCGGGATAAAGGCTAAAAACGGGAATAGCGGTTGCCAACCCCCGAACCACAATGCAGTCGCGATTCCGGAAACCACCAACATGCTGGCGTATTCCCCCATGAAGAAAATGGCGAATTTCATGGAGGAGTATTCGGTATGGAACCCCGCCACCAATTCCGATTCCGCCTCGGGAAGATCGAACGGCGCACGGTTCGTCTCAGCCGTCATGGCGATGAGGTAGATGATTGTGGCGACAGCCCCAAGCCCGTAAAATTGGAACACGTTCCATTTAGGAATAATGCCGAACCAATATCCGCCCTGATGATTGACAATATCCACCAAATTAAGCGAATGGCAAATAAACACCCCGCACAAAATGGCAAGGCTCATTGCGAGTTCGTAACTAATCACCTGTGCGGAGGACCGAAGACCGCCGATCAGGGAATACTTATTGTTGGACGCCCATCCAGCAAGGACGATTCCATAAACCTGCAACGATGTGAGAGCCAGAATGAAGAGGATTCCGATATTGACGTTTCCCACCACCATCGGAATTGGCTCGACCACGCCGGAATCCAATCGAATTTTTACAATACTGAAGGGAATTGCGGCGCCCGCCGCCAAAGCGGGAACGATCACCAAAACCGGCGCAAGATAATAAACCATCTTATCCACGTTCGCGGGCAGAATATCCTCTTTGAAGAAGAGTTTCACGCCATCGGCAATGGACTGCAGCAACCCTCTGGGACCAACGCGGTTGGGACCGAGACGATCCTGAATGAGCGCCACAACCACTCGCTCTATCCAAACCAGTCCGGGTACTAGCAACAACACAAAAGCCAAAACGCAAATGATCGCAATGTATGGGATAACCGCCACCATATCGATGGGGCCCACATGTTGCGGGATGATCATTCCTTCCCTCCTGCAACGGGGTTCAAGATGACTCCCTCATCCCCTAATGTATTCGGACCGCATTTGGCGAACGTAGGAACGGATTTCACTATCTCATTCAGAATATCTTTGCCATCCGCATAGGTCATCGGCGAACCGAGCATGGAGGAGAGATCGGAAAACACCTTCCATTCCGCGTGGATGTCCGGAGAAATCTCAAAAGCCTTGCAGAAAGCCTGCACCCTGCGCTCAACGTTGGTGAAGGTGCCCCACTTTTCGGCGACGCTATGAACCGGCAGAACCACATTCGCTTTGGCGGCTGTGTCCGTAATAGCGAGGGCGGTAACCACCACAAAGGGGCATGCATCCATGGCGGAATTCGCCAAATCCGAGTTATGATACTCTTTCACCAAGTCGGTGTTCATTACCCACAGAGCCTTCAAATCCTCTTTTACACAAGCGCTTAAAATCTCCTCTGTGTTCATGCCCGGGTTTTGTTCCTCCACGTATCCAGGAAGCATGTCCGGCAGAATGCCGAGTTCCATCGCTCCCTGCTCGTTATTTCGCGATACCGGTACGTTCAAATTGCCTGCATTGCCGGTCAAAACCGCAATATCGCCCAAGACTTCAAGGATTGCGGTTGCATCCGGACTATGCGTTACGTATTCACCCGCGAATATGCACATTTTATCGGTGGCGAGTAATTCAGCGGCCTTGCGAATATCTTTTTCATCCACGCCGGTCTCCGAGGCGCATTGCGCAACGTTTTTACCGGAGAGATGGCTCAATAGTTTTTGTTCCCCCAAAGGCCTTCCTTTGTCCTCAAAAAGGGCGGCGAGTAGACCTTGGGCAAGAGGTAGTTCGGTTCCATTCTTGTAGTTCAACGATACTTCCGCAAACTGAGTTACGTGACGAATTTCCTCGGAAATCAGCCCCTGAGGAGCCGCCTCCACAACCTTGTTTCTCTTAAATCGCCATCCCTTGCGAACCCTCAAATACAGGATGGGTTGCTCGTCGACAAAATTCGATCCGAAAATGAGGGTGGATTTCATGTCTTCAAGCTCCGCGATAGGGTTGCCCATTGCGGGGCAGCCGAACCTTTTCAGCAAACCCGAGTTGTATGACTGGAAATTGGGGCCCATGCGGTGATCAATATGCTTGGAGCGAAGCGTTTCTCGCATGAATTTCTGGAAAACGTATATATCCTCGTTGGACGAATAGGCTCCACCGACGCCTGCGACTTCGCCTTCCGCATTTTTCAACTCGGAAGCAATGAGATATAGCACCTCCTCCCAGGAAGCCGGCGACAACTCTCCATTGCGGCGAATCATAGGGGTTTTCAATCGGGATTCGTCGGATATGTAGTCCATTCCGAATTTGCCTTTGTCGCATGTCCACTCCTCGTTCACATCCTCGTTCAGGCGCGCGTTAACACGATGAATCCTATCCAAACGATAATCCAGTTTTATATTGCAACCGTTGGAGCATTGCGTACAGATGGATTTGGCACTCTGCAAGTCCCATGGTCTCGCCTTAAATCGGTAAGGTCTGGAGAGAAGAGCGCCGACCGGGCATAGCTCAATCACGTTGCCGGAAAAGCGGGAATTATATTCCGTATGATCGAATGTTGCCACTTCCATGTCCGCGCCGCGCCATAGGAAATTCAACTCCTCGTCGCCGGAGATGTCGCGAGTAAAACGGGTGCAGCGTGCGCAATGGATGCAGCGCTCCCGATCGAAAACAACATACTGGGAAAGAGGATAGGCTTTAGGAAAATGCCTCTTCTCCTCGATGAATCGCGTAGTGGGCGGTCCGTAATGCATCGTATTGTTCTGAAGCGGACATTCCCCCCCGCGATCGCAAATCGGACAATCCAAGGGATGGTTGATGAGGAGAAATTCCAAAACTCCCCGTCTGTCCGCATTTAACGCTTCGGTGTCGGTTTCAATCTCCATCCCCTCGGCGGCGGGGAGGCTGCAGGAGGTTTGAGGTTTCGGCATTTTGCGCAGGCTTCCATCCGGCATTCTACTCGCCACTTCAACCAGGCACATCCTGCAATTGGCGCCCCCCTCCTTCATGGAGAGACGCGGATGATAGCAGAAAAAGGGAATCTCAACCCCGATCCGTTTAGCGGACTCGATGATCATTTCCCCTTTCGGCACCTTCAGGGCAATTCCGTTGATTTTTATATAAACCCATTCTATATCTGGCATATTCCACTCACGTTGTTCGTTGTCATAATATATTTATGATAAAGGTATCAAAGCCGGATTGATTCGGTATGGTACAGGCGGAACGCAATCACCGCCAATCGGTGATTTCTTATGCGTGATCCAATACTCGAACTCTTCGCGGAAATTCTTAATTCCCGCCCGGATCGGCCATGCGGCGGCATCCCCTAACGGACAATAGGAGCGGCCGTCTATTTGATCGCACACATTCAGCAGCAAATCGATATCACTCGGTTGCCCTGACCCGCTCACGATGCGATCCAGTATCTTGAACATCCACCGGGTACCTTCCCTGCAAGGAGTGCACTTGCCGCAGGACTCATGGGCGTAAAATTCGGCGGTTCTGCGCATGAGAATCACGATGTCGGTTTTTTCGTTGAACACCATGAACCCTCCCGAGCCAAGCATCGTGCCCGCCGCCTGACAGGATTCATAATCCATGTTGACGCCAACGCATTTTTCAGCGGGGAGGATAGGCACGGACGACCCGCCTGGAATAATCGCCTTCAGTTTCCCGCCAATTACGCCGCCCGCCAAGTCCAACACCTCCATGAGGGGGGTTCCAAGCTCGATTTCGTAGTTTCCCGGCTTTTTCACATGCCCGCTCACGGAAATGATCTTGGTGCCTTTGCTTCTCTCCGTCCCCATCGACGCGTACCACGCCCCTCCGTTACGGAGGATATGAGGAGCACAGGAGTAGGTTTCCACGTTATTGATCAAAGTCGGAGAATCCCATACGCCGGCGTCAACAGGAAGCGCTCCGTGAGGGAACTTCAATCTGGGCTGACCTCTCTCCCCCATGAGACTGCTCATCAAAGCGGTCTCCTCTCCGCACTCATAGCTGCCCGCCCCCATGTGGATGTAAAGATCGAAATTGAAATCCTCCCTGCCTAGGATGCCACGACCCAAATACCCCTTGGCGTACGCCTGATCAATCGCTTTTCGGACGGATTTGGCGGGTTCGACAAATTCACCGCGAATATAGACATAGCCTTTGTCGGTGTTTGTGGCGTAGGCGGCGATGATCATCCCTTCGACTAACTGATGCGCCAGCTTTAACATGAGTTCACGATCCTTGAAGGTTCCAGGCTCCCCTTCGTCTCCGTTGCATATCAGATAATGCGGCGCGTCGGTGTGTTTTAACACTCCACTCCATTTTATCCAAGCGGGAAATCCCGCACCGCCGCGTCCGCGCACTGCGGATATCTTCATCTCATCTATGACCGCCGAACGCTCCATGGTCAGGGCTTTTTTCAAGCCCTCATAGCCGCCACAACTTTCCCAGACATCTATATTCTCGATACCGGGAACATCACGATATTTTAAAAGCAGTTTTAATTCCGCCATATTTTCAAATTCCGATTTTAGTTAAAATACATGCTCGCAAAAGGTGATTGAAAGACATCTCCGAACATGAATCATTCGACCTTGGATTTAGGTTCGCCCTTGGGCAACAGTATTTTTACGATATCATCCGCAAGAGAGGGCGAAGTATGGTCATCCGATTCGCGCAACTGTTCCAGAACCATCTCGACGTTATCCTTCGTTACATGCCCGAAATATTTATTGCCCACCTGAATTACCGTCCCCGCTTCGCACCAATCCAAGCACTCCACTTCGGAAAGCGTGAACTCCCCATCGGAAGTGGTCTCCCCAAGATGGATACCCAGCATCTCCTCCAATTTATGCACAACGCCATACGCCCCCACGCATCCGCAGGTGAGACAGGTGCAGACTTCCAAATGATGCTTCCCCTTGGGCTTGAAATTATACATGGAATAGAAGGTCGCAACCCCCTCCACTTCCGCTTTGGGTCTCCCTAAAAGACGAGCAACCTCCCTTATCGCTTCGCGAGTGAGGTATCCTCCATACTCTCTCTGAGCGATCCACAATGCCGGAAGCATTGCCGCCTTTTTGTTCGGATAATGGGTGATAATCTCATCGAGTTCGGCAATTGCATTCGGTGAAAAGCGACCTTCGCTCTTGCAACTGGTTCGCTCACCGGTCTCCGGGGTTATGGAATTGGAATTTTCATTGTCCATGCGTAACTCCAAGCGCACAAGCGCTTAACGGTCTATCTCTCCTAGTATGATATCGATACTGCCGATAATCGCCACAACGTCTGCGATCAATCTGCCCTCGCACATTTTCGAAAGGGCTTGCAGGTTCATGAAGCTGGGCGGTCGCTCATGCATTCTCCATGGGTAGGAGGAACCATTGGAAACCAAATAGAATCCCAACTCCCCTTTAGGACCCTCTATGGGTGCGTAAGCCTCGCCGACGGGTGGATGCATACCCTCCGTCCAAATTTTAAAATGATGGATTACCGCCTCCATGGAGTGATCAAGCTCCTCTCGAGGCGGGGGCACGATTTTACGGTCATCCACATTTACGGGACCATCTGGAAGATTCTCCAAAGCCTGCTTGACGATCTCGCGGCTCTGCCTCATCTCCGCCATGCGAATGCGATATCGGTCGTACACATCCCCGTATTCGCCGACCGGGATTTCGAACTTGAAGTGATCATAGCTGGAATAGGGAGCCGCCTTTCTCAGGTCGTGCGGCACTCCGGATCCGCGCAACGTAGGACCGCTCACACCAAGCGAATAACACTCCTCGGGGGCAATCACCCCGATGCCCTGCGTCCTCTCCCGCCATATGGGATTCTGGTCGATCAGGATTTCGTATTCATCGAAACGCCGCGGAAGCTCATCAATCACTTTCTTGACTCGTTCCACGTATCCTTCGGGTGCGTCGCCTCTCAAACCTCCGGGCACAATCCAAGAGGGCATCATGCGCACCCCGGACATCATTTCGGTGAGGTCCAGCAACTTCTCCCGATCCCGGAAAGTAAAAAAGAACATCGTCATCGCGCCAATATCAAGCGCATGAGTGCCCAACCATACCATATGGCTTGCGATGCGCTGTAACTCACACATGATAACGCGCAGATACTGACCCCTCGGTGGCGGCTCCACGCCCAACAGCTTCTCCACCGCCAACGTGTAAGCCATGTTATTGAGGGACGCCGAAACATAATCCATGCGATCCGTCAGGGTGACCGCCTTGAGATAGGTCTGATACTCCCCTTCTTTTTCTATACCGGTATGCACGAAACCCATGTGTGGCGTGGCTTTGATGATGACCTCGCCATCAAGTTCAAGCACAATGCGCAGCACGCCATGCGTGGAAGGATGATGCGGTCCCATGTTGATGACCATTTTGGAATCTTCTATGGGATCGATTTGTATTCCATCAGCGTTCAAGGAAGGGGTATTCAGTTGATCGGAGTTCAAAGCCATTTATATCTCCGGCATCCAATGGATTCAAAAAAATCAGGATTTTTCAATAACGCTTGCAGTTTTACCGAAAAAACTCTCGCCGGGATGTTGAACAACCCCTTCGCCGACGGATGGGCCAAACTTGCCATCGGGGAACTGTACACGTTCCCCGCCTAGCGGATAATCCTTGCGCTGAGGATGACCAATCCAGTCATCCGACATCAATATCCTTCTTAAATCCGGATGTCCTGTGAAAGTGATACCGAACATGTCATAGATTTCACGCTCCGGGTAATTCGCCCCAGGATAGATATCGGTGACAGACGCAACACTGCAATCATCCTCGGGGATTGCCGCCTTGATAAAGATGCGCCTGTTTCTCCCTCTTCCAGCCCTCTTATCCGGTAACGAGTAGAGATTGTAAACCACCTCAAACCGATGGTCTTTCCCAAGGATGTATCCACCTTCTTGCGCGTCAAGATAATCAACACCCAGGCACTCGGAAAAGAAATTAAAATCCAGTTCCTGATCATCCCGCATCAAACGGATTACATCAGGAATATATTCCTTCTTAATGGTGATGCGCGTGTCACCGCGAAATTCATTGACTTCCAGAATGGCGTCAGGATGCGCTTCGCGGATTTTACGCACCTCTATACACTCCTTAGGCTCGGTATCGTTCGTGTCGTTTGGAGTCGATTCCGTCATCACTAAAGCTCCTATTTATTGCCGCCGGAAAATGGGGTGACCTTATCGTTCTCAGTAACCTTCGCGGAAAGTTGAACGGGACCGCTATCCTCGTTGCCAAATCGAATTGAGGGTCTGGGCTTTAGAATGGACTGGTCCTCGCTCTCGACTATCTTCTCCTGATCCGCGCTCCAATCCAACACCTTCTTGCCGATGATGTAAAAGTAACCGACAAACAGTATCAGCACGAAAACGCCCATCTCTCCTAGCAGGAAAAACTTATAAGCCTGCGTGTTACCCGGCATACGGAATGTGACCGCCCAAGGATAGAGAAAGATGGTTTCGATATCGAATATGATGAAGAGCATGGCGATCAGGTAAAACTGAACGGGAAAACGCTCTCTGGCATCCCCAACGGGAGTCATCCCGCATTCATAGGGAGAGGATTTGTATGTGGTGGCTCTTTTTGGTCCGAGAAAAAACGAGGCTCCAACCATACCTATGCCAAGCAATGACGCCAAAATGAGCATGACAAGCAGAGGAATATATGACCCTAGCATTTCATCTCCGAAAAATGCGGTTGTGAAGTTTATCACAATCGCAGGCTCTTAAACGATCAAGTTGTATATATGGTACCCCAAAAAATCCTACATCCAACTTTTTAAGTATACGAAACTTTTTTTTCTCCCATTACCATCTTCGGAATGGATTTCACTTACGGAGATGCAATCAGGTTCATCATCGCACTTTTTCGAGCCAACGCAAAGGTGAAAACGGGTTATTTAATGTTGCTATTTTCTCAATATGCTTGTACAATGGGGACATATGTATACCACGATTGCTGACATCATCCAATCGTAGTGATTAGTTCGGGGTCATGCCTGAGTGTATCAATGCGATCCGTTCTCGTTTCCATAATGCCTGTCGCATCATCTATCATTTTAAGCCAATGGAGGTGAATTATGGCGGTGCAAACTACGCAACCTCGACTTTCCCCATGGTGGCGACATTCCATCATACTTGTAATGATCGTCGGTTTTTCCCTGCTTATCGCTGTCACGGTTCTCACATACACCAATGCTCCCCCCATCCCAGACTCCGTTGTGGACCAAAGTGGCAAGGTTCTATTTACAAAAGCGCAAATATTGCATGGGGAGAGCGTTTTCTTCAAATACGACCTGATGGATTACGGCACCCTTTGGGGACACGGAGCGTATCTTGGTCCTGATTTTTCCGCAGCCTACTTGCATGACGAAGCCTTAATCTATCAAGACGTTCTCGCTCAAACGGATTACGGAAAGCCGTTGGCGAACCTTACCCCCTTGGAAAGCGCGGCGGTTGACGGATCATTGAAGAGTTCCATCAAAAAAAACCGATACGATCTCGCCCTTCATCAACTTACCTTCACCGCACCCGAAATTACCGCGTATCAGTTCGAACAGGTCAAATGGCGGCGTTTTTTCGATGGCTCTCAACCGGCTCCCGGACTGGCGCCCAAGTACATCCCCAAAAGTCGGGATGTGCAAGACCTTGTATCCTATTTCGCCTGGGCGGCGTGGGCGACGGTTGCGAACCGCCCCGGGGAGGATTACTCATACACCAACAACTGGCCCTATGAACCGCTGGTCGGCAACACCCCGAATGTATCAACCTATCTGTGGAGCGCGTTAAGCCTGATTACTCTTCTGGTGGGTCTGGGCGGCGTTCTTTTCGCGGTTGGAAAGTTCGATTATCTCGGCTGGAAAGGAGATCACTCCGCACTCACGCATCCGGAGAGCGTGGAACCGTGGAAATTAACTCCAAGTCAGCGTGCGACGGGCAAATACTTCCTCATTGTCGCCGCTCTATTCCTGGTTCAGGTGTTTCTCGGCGGGGCGTTGGCTCATTTCAGAGTGGAATCGGGAAGTTTTTATGGATTCGATCTTGCGAAATTACTCCCTTGGACGATTCTCCGCACATGGCATTTGCAAATGGCGATCTTTTGGATCGCAACGGCATGGGTGGCGGGAGGATTGTTTCTTGCGGCTCGAGTGGGGGGCGGGGATCCACCAAAACAGAAACTGGGGGTCAACATATTATTCGTCGCCCTGCTCATCGTGGTTTTAGGCAGTTTTCTCGGCGAGTATTTCGGAATAAACAATCTGTTAGGACATCTTTGGTTCTGGTTAGGCGATCAAGGGTCCGAGTACTTGGAATTAGGCAGGCTGTGGCAGATTTTACTGGCGATCGGATTAATAGGCTGGATTTTTCTCATGTTCCGCGCCTTGCGCCCGGCGATGAAAACCCCTGAAAAAAGCGAACTCGCCTCACTGTTTCTCTACGCAGCGGTCGCCATTCCGATTTTCTATCTGCCCGCTATGTTTTACGGGCCGCATACGAACTTCGCCGTGATAGACAACTGGCGGTTCTGGATCATTCATCTCTGGGTGGAGGGTTTCTTTGAACTGTTCGCAACGGTTCTGGTGGCGATCATCTTCAACCAGTTAGGATTGGTCAGCACCCTTACAGCGACCCGAGTGGTCTACCTTGACGCGATCCTCTACCTCGGGGCTGGCATCGTCGGTACGGGGCATCATTGGTATTTCACCGGTCAAAGCACATTCAACATGGGGCTGGCCGCCTGTTTTTCCGCCATGGAGATCGTGCCGTTGACCCTGCTCACCCTCGACGCTTGGGACTTTATCCGCCTTTCCCGCGATGATCATTTCAAGTTCGTCAATCCTGTCGCCGCATCGCAAAAGTGGGCGATCTATTTCCTGATGGCGGTGGGGTTCTGGAATTTCGTTGGTGCAGGGATCTTCGGGTTCCTGATCAATCTTCCCATCATCTCCTATTTCGAGATCGGAACCAATCTCACGCCTAATCACGGGCATGCGGCGCTATTTGGGGTTTTCGGGGAATTGGCGATCGCGGTCATGGTGTTTTGCATGAGAGCGATGCAAAGCGACAAGGCGTGGGAGCGCTCGCAAAAATACGTCAGGCTAGGATTTTGGGGGTCAAACGTCGGGCTGATCCTGATGGTGCTACTTGATCTCTTCCCGGCGGGCCTCTTGCAACTCAAAGCGTCGATGACGCATGGCTACTGGTATGCAAGGCAAATCACTTACCTTATGTCCGGAACATTTCACTCGTTGGAGTGGTTGCGCATAATCGGTGATTTAACCTTTATTATCGCAGGGGCGTTGCCCATCTTTATAGCGATGGCACTTGCGTATTTTCATCGTGACGTGCCTGCCGAGGAACAGGCATCCCCCGCGGATTAACAGCTAATCGGACGGATCTCGCTCCTTGTAAGATCCGTCCGATGTTTTCAATCAATTTACGAGGGTCTCCTCAAGTCGTCGGTTCACCTCCCGCCAGTTCACATTGCTCCAGAAAGCTTCCACGTATTTGGCGCGCTCATTTCGAGAATCGACATAATAGGCGTGCTCCCATACATCCAACAGCATCAATATTCGGAACATCGGATATACATTGACGTTGTGCTTTTCAACCTGCATGATCAGGGGGCGCTTGGTGGCTTTGCAAAACGTCAATGCCGCCCATCCGGACCCCTCAGCGCTAACAGCGGTCTGAGTGAAAAGTTTTTTGAACCTCTCGAACGAACCGAACTCCTCATCTATCGCTCTTGCGATCACCCCCTCCGGAGCGCCAGCCTCCCCGGTTGGTGAAAGGTTCTCCCAGAACAGCGAATGCAACAGATGCCCCGCAATGTTAAAGGAGAGTTCCTTCAGAGTGGCCTTCATATCAAGGTCGGTGTTCTCATTGTTGGCTTTATCCATCCTTTGAAGGATTGCGTTCGCGCCATTGACATAAGCGGTATGATGCTTGTCATGGTGTAAGCGTAATTGGTTCTCCGTAAGAAACGGTGCAAGCGCCTCATAAGAGTATGGGAGTTCAGGCAGCGTGTAAAACTTCGTCTCCATTTTTCATCTCCTTTTATGTGAAACCAGTTTTCGCATCACTGGAATGACGCCAATTTCCTAACCGTATCCCCAAACGAAATCTATTTTACACACAACTTTGTAAGTCCATCCGATAGATCATACTTCTTCCCGTTATATATGAAAACCCCCGAGACCTCTTTTGGCAGGGAGATATTCGCATTCAATTCAAACCCTTGCTTACGTAAATCCACAAGGATCTCCCCTTTGGGGTGAGGAATCGAGCCGCTCATCCACTCAAGGGAGCCCATTTGCGGGGCGATGCGGACTCTTGCAAATCCGGGGGATTCCGGACGAATTCCGAGCAACGAACTGTGGAAATGGAATATCGGGTGCGCCCCCCAGGCATGACAATCCGAACGAGATGGTTCGGGATGTTCAATGGTGGTTTTCAAACCGAATTTCTTCAACGCCTTCCATTGATCCAACCGATTGAGCAGCCTATCCGGTCGATTAATGGCGTAAAACGTTTCGAGGAGGTAGTGGCTGAAATAAATGGTGGTTCGCGTTAAATCCTGCGCCGAAAGAAGACCTAGCGTCACTCTTTCCAATGTTTTAGCTTTCGGTAAACCACTCAAAATTGCGAGGCACTGGGCATGCTCGGAGTAATGCTTTTTCCCCTGATCATCCGCGTACATCCCACTACTCTCATCCCAAAAAGCCGCGTGAATGGCGGAGGCAACCTCTTTGGATAAACGATCGGAGCGTTGCTGTAACTCCCCTTCGCCAAACCAACCCTCCAATTCGGAAACCATTCGTAAAACATACGCGAACTGCCAATTGATCACTCCGCTTACCCCGTCAAGTCCGTCCGGCGGCACACCGGAGTTCCACTCTGGAGCCCAATCCATGTAGTTCCATCCGTTCGGAGCCGTCACCAAACCCTCGGAATTTCTCAGTGAGAGAA
This sequence comes from Chthonomonadales bacterium, assembly GCA_027459625.1. Classification (GTDB taxonomy): domain Bacteria; phylum Armatimonadota; class Chthonomonadetes; order Chthonomonadales; family CAJBBX01; genus DTKV01. Next base: position 34,672 of record DAIDHP010000026.1, on the reverse strand, counting down.
AATAGTCCATCACTCCTCGCACGCCTGGCATCAGCGTGGCGATAAAATCCGGTTCGCCTCGATATAGGAGATAGTCCCTAACCATCGCCACCCACCAAAGCGAAAACGGCGGAATGATTTGTCGAACCCGGGAGGGATATCTGGATTGCGTGAGCCCTGAGAGTAAACGGGACGCATCAAACATCTGCAAAGCCTTGCAAGGAAGACGACTGTCATGCGTGACCATATAGGTGGTCAACGCCTCCAAGCGAGTGTCGCCCACATACATCAATTGTTCGTAAAAGGGACAATCCATGTAGGTTTCATGGCTGCACATTTGCAGGGCGCGAAACGCTATGGGAGTGATATCGCCTAATTCGGGATCGGAGGAATCGAAACGGCTCTCTAATTCCAAGGGATATCTTGTTTCCCTCAGCTTCAGTGATTCGATGCACAACTCCTGGGATTTCGTCTCAATGCATATCTCGACATACCTTCCCGCCTGCCACCACAGAGTTGTGAAGCGCCTATTTGCACCTCCATCCGGATGAAAGGTATCCCCCACGCCATCCGTATAGTGCCACACGGTGAGGAAATACTTTCCTTCGATTTCATCCCTGTCGCCCTTGTGAGGCTCTCCATGCTTTTCATAAAGGGATTCCTGCCAGTGAATTCGCACAGCCGCGCCGGCGCCTCTCGACACGACGATATCGGGGTAGGCGCAGTAATAGTTTTGAAGATCCCAGATCACTCGGCGTTTGGTGTGAGGGGGAATAACAAGAGGAGAGTTCCCTTTGATCAGATTTCCCCAGGCTTCCGCTTCTATGGCGATGTTATCCGATGAGCGGACGGGTATGGCATGCGTTTCCAACGATTCCAGTGTTGAAACATGGCGTATTGCGCCTGTAAGGGTCTCCCTTTCCAACATTGAAGGCAGGATTCCGGGCAGCAACATGTGGGTGGGGGCGGTTTCATTCCGTGTTTTGGCGTTCGCCCCATGATCCAAAAGTTTCACGGGCAGCCATCCTTCTCCTAACCCTTTTTCCGCCTCCCAATTCATGGCTTCACCGCGAAGAAACAGGTTCTTTCCCGTTCCCCATGCTGAAATAGGGTCGATGAATTCATACCCGGAAAGAAGAATCGCCTCCCAAGGAGCCTCGCCGGTGGCTAAAAGCGGGAAGAATCGCTCCTCCTGAGGGGAAAGAAGAAAACCGGGGAAAAGAGACATCTGGGCGAAAGCGGCTCCTTCCCCCAAGGACCAAACCTTGGCGAGCATGAGATGATCCCCCGCTTTCAGTGGTACTTCACAGGTTTCGTAAAACCAGTGAAGCGCATCGCCGCGTTCGCTTCCGCGTCCGATTTGATCGCCATCCAGAAAAAGCAGGTAACGCTCGTCAGCGGTAACGTGAAAACGAATCGTTTCGTCTTGAGGCAGATGGAACTTCAATCGATATGCCGTCACGAAAGGCGTTTCGGGAAGATTCGGGTGAGCCACCCATTGCGCTCTCCATACCCCTCTTTTCCCCCAGTTGGGTTCAGGTCCTTTTTCATATGGATCATCTGACAACTGTAAGCGCATTCCAACCTCCTCTTAAGCCGTGATGTTAAAAGCGAGGGGATTCATCGTTAATTATAAATCCCCACGCAACAAGCAGTTATTCGAGAACCGCGCCTTTATTGGCACTGGTCACCATTCGGCTATATCTGCCCAGCCATCCAGTGGTTATTTTAAGCGCCGGTTTAACCCATTCCTTGCGACGGCGTTCCAACTCCTCGTCGGAAACTTTCAGCGTAATAGTGCGATTTGGTATGTCTATGAGAATGCGGTCGCCGTTATGCACCAATGCGATGGGTCCGCCTTCAGCCGCCTCGGGGCTGATATGCCCGATGCAGGTGCCTGCGGTGCCCCCGCTGAAACGACCATCCGTAATCAAAGCCACCTTGGTTCCAAGCCCCTGTCCTTTGATCATGGAGGTTGGGGAGAGCATCTCAGGCATGCCCGGACCGCCTCTGGGTCCTTCGTACCGAATCACAACCACATGCCCCGGCTTCACCTCTCGGCGGTCCAACGCGGCGAGACATTCATCCTGCGATTCATACACAACGGCTTCCCCCTCGAAGGTGAAACACTCCGGTGCGACCCCTGCAGCTTTGACTATGGAGCCATCAGGCGCCAAATTGCCAAACAGCACCGCCAATCCTCCATCCGTCGTAAAGGGGTCCTCCACTGTTCGGATGACGTTGCCGTCCGGCGCTTTCGCATCCATTACATTCTCTCCCAAGGTTTCACCTGTAACTGTAATAGTATTCGTGTGCAAGACTCCGGGCTTCCTTGAAATCTCTTTCAGAATGGCGCTCACTCCCCCCGCAACATGAACATCCTCGATGTGCACATCCGATCGCGATGGAGCCACCTTGCATATACACGGCACCCGAGCGGACACCTCGTTCAAACGAGCGAGCGGATAATCAATTCCCGCCTCCTTCGCCAAAGCGAAGGTGTGCAATACGGTGTTCGTGGAGCCGCCCATCGCCATATCCAGTGCAAAAGCGTTATCTATCGCATCGGAGGTGACGATGTCGCACGGCTTAATATCCTTTTCAAGAAGAACCATTATCTGACGGGCAGCCGCACGCGCCAACTCCTTCCTCGCCGGATCGGCTGCAAGCGTGGTTCCATTTCCTGGAAGCGCCAAGCCGATAGCCTCCATAAGACAGTTCATGGAATTGGCTGTGAACATGCCTGAGCATGAGCCGCATCCCGGGCAGGAGATATCCTCCAAGGCTTTTAATTGCTCGGGGGTTATCTCGCCCGACTGGAGTTTGCCCACTCCCTCGAATATGGTGATGAGATCGGTTTTCGTACCGTCTGGCAGCACGCCCGCCCGCATCGGACCGCCACTGATGAAAATAGTTGGGATATTCACCCTTACCGCCGCCATAAGCATGCCGGGAGTGATTTTATCGCAGTTGGGAATGCAGATAAGAGCATCAAAGCAGTGCGCCGTCGCCATGGTCTCCACCGCGTCCGCTATTAGCTCCCGGCTGGGCAAAGAATAGCGCATCCCCAGATGCCCCATGGCAATACCATCGTCCACCGCGATGGTGTTGAATTCAAATGGAACTCCGCCCGCCTCTCTCACGGCGGCTTTCACCACCTCGGCGAACTTGTTCAAATGGATATGTCCGGGGACGATATCCGTGTAAGAGTTTGCTATGCCAATAAACGGCTTATTCATATCCGCATCGGTCACTCCGGTCGCTTTCAGCAATCCACGGTGCCCTGCGCGATCGTATCCCTTCTTAATGGTATCGGAACGCATTAAAACCACCTCCTATGATAGTGTCGAACTGCATCAATTCTCTTTAATTATATCAGGTTCGAATTGCGTATGAACGCTTATTGCGCACTTGAGACGAGAAATGGAAGACGAGCGACGGTGGCTTCGACGCTTGGCTCTTCATTGGAGGAAACCAGACGCACCCCATCAGAGGAATAGTCACTGCGAATATATCCCAATGCGATAATCGAATCCATCGACGGTGAATAGACCGCACTCGTTATCCATCCGGCTTCCGCCGTGGAATCCCCTTCTTTGAAATACAGTTTCGTGCGAGGGGCGGGGATTGAAGAGGAATCGATCAATAAGCCGCAAAGGGATCGGTTCACATGCCCCCTGGAAACGATCCGCGCCACCACTTCCTGTCCGGGGTAACACCCCTTTGTAAGGGAGATTCTCCGATTGCTCGTGTCGCACTCCGGAGAGAGAGTGGATTCATCCATATCCATCCCATATTTCGGCAAACCAGCTTCGACTCGCAAAATATCCGCTGTTTGCTCCGAGATTTGCCGAATATTGGCTTTCTCCATGAGTTGAATGCAATTTTGCGTCAGATCTGCTGGAATGTAAATATCATACTCGCCATATCCCGTACGATCCGAAGGCGCGACGCATGAATTCCCCATAGTGAATTGAGAGGCGATATTCTCACACATCGCGGCGCCTAAAAGAGTGAACACAAAAAGGTCGCCAGTTAGATTGGTTATCCGAACGCGCTCCTCGATAATGTATCGATTCAGATATTGAAGAGTGCGATCCAGGACGATGCGCGGGATATCCAGAATCGCCTCCTCCATGCGCAACACAACGTTGATATCCGCTAAAATATGACCGGAGGGATTCAATAGAAACGCAGGGATCGCTTGACAAGGGGTGTTCAACGAACGAATGTCATTGCTTAATAGTGATTGAAGCCAAGAGAGGCGATCCTCCCCAGTAACGACGAGAACGCCTCTGTCCCTTCGCTCCATCCATGCGCAACCAGTTTTGACGGCTTCATATTCCGCCGAAATGGAATTGTTTAATCTCATCCCTCCACTCATCTTCCAAGAAGTCGATTATCGATTATACAAATAGGTCAGGCTAACAAACGAGGCGCCTTTGCTCTTGCAGAATTCCAGCGTTTTTTTCAGCGTTTCCGCATTGTCCACGTTGTCTGAAAGGGCGAGATGCGTGACCTTATTTTTCGCAAGATTGTGCTCCACAATCGGCTGAAGTTTCTCCCATCCCATGTCCAGATATCCGGCCTTGCCTTTGCATGTGGCAAGTGGAACCATAATGATGGAGGAGTCTCCAATTTCACTCAGGTTTTTGTATGAGGGATGATAGGGTTGAACCGGTCCCTCAGGCCAAGCCACTGCGTGTTTGTCCTCCGCGCCGGGGCATGCGGAAGCGTCCACGAGGATTCCGATATCCTCCAGCGCTTTGATGTCATCCGGTAGAAGATCGAAATTATGCGCGCGGAAACTAGTGGGTTTGACATGGCACTGTTTCAGCACATCCTTTCCCATCCGAATGACCTTGGCTCTTTCCTCCGGATCAGCAATGTACCCCGCACTGTTTTGGAACTCCAACAGTAACCCGATCTCATGCCAAGCTGGAATTCGATGATAATATTCGGTATGATAGAGATTGACATTGGACATGGGGTCTTTTTCAGACACATAAATAAGCCAAGTGAGCGGTACGGTGTATTCCTCGGCGACACGAACCAACTCCTTGGCGTAGCATTTCCCCGATACGGCGGACTCGCAGTCCACGCTTATTGTCACAATTGGCATGGCTATCCCTCTCCTTAATGGCGTAGTGACGTTCGATGATAGTTATATCAACGGGATGGTAAAATCGTTCCCGCTGTTATGCAAAACCTTCATTTCCTCCGATAAGAGCCTGCATTTGCCGGCTGAAATGAATAGCGCATGGGGTAAATCCCCCAAGCCTCCAGGGATGAGGCTACCAACCTCTCCTGGCAAGCAACTCCTTCTCATCCAATTGCCTCAAGTCGATAGAAGTCATTGGCTCCCCCAATCCCTCGGACACCTCGGCGATTTTGGCGGGCTGGTCGAAATAGGTGCACGCCGTAACGATCGACTTGGCACGTGCGATTGGATCGGAGGATTTGAAAATTCCCGACCCGACAAAGAGCGCCTCGGCGCCAAGCTGTCGCATTAAAGCCGCATCCGCGGGAGTGGCGATACCGCCTGCGGAGAAGTTAGGAACGGGCAATTTACCGGTCTGATGAACCTCAAGCACCAACTCGTAAGGAGTCCCCATCTCCTTTGCGGCGGTCATAAGCTCCTCTTCGGCAAGCCCCTGAAGGCGGCGAATTCCGCCAATGACGGCGCGCATATGCCTCACAGCCTCCACGACATCGCCGGTGCCCGCTTCTCCCTTGGTGCGAATCATCGCTGCACCTTCGCCAATGCGGCGTAACGCCTCTGCAAGGTCTCTGCATCCGCAAACAAACGGCACATTGAATGCATGCTTATTGATGTGATATTGCTCATCCGCAGGTGTGAGAACTTCGCTTTCATCCACGAAATCCACTCCAAGAGCCTCAAGAACCTGAGCCTCAGCGATGTGACCGATACGAGCCTTTGCCATCACCGGTATGGATACCGCCGCCATGATCTCCTTTATCATCCTTGGATCGGACATTCTCGCAACGCCACCGTGAGCGCGTATATCCGCCGGAACTCTTTCCAACGCCATAACCGCCACCGCGCCCGCATCCTCGGCGATCTTCGCGTGTTCCGGAGTGACGACATCCATGATCACTCCGCCCTTCAACATCTCAGCCAAACCCACCTTGGTGCGCCATGTGGATTTGCGAGCCTCTAAATCAATCATTTCACGCCTCATTGTATTCTCGATTTCCAAAAGCTTGCGTTCCTTTCGGAGGTATGAAGCAGCCTAACGCCGCAGTAAATCGATGTCTTAATATTCGTATAAGGAGTATACCCGCTACACCCCGTTTAAGCCCCATATTTTCAAATCGAGGCTGCGCCTTGCAACCCTTCGCGCATGAGTTGTCCTTGCTCAAAAAACGATGAACTTCCACGCACATACGCTGTCAAACCCGATGGAAGCGCACCAAAACGAAGTGAAACTTCCAACGAAAAGCAATGGTATTGATAATTAGAATAGGCAAATAGCGGTAAAATCACTCAGCTTGATGCATAGGAGTACCTATCAGCATAACGATAACATGATATTCTGAATTTCGCTAACACATAGAGAGTTACGATTTTCAGACAACTATCGCTCCATTGAGGAACACAAGCGATTGCTTGACAGTCTTGGTATTGGAAAGAAGCGCCTTACGGAGGTGTAAAATGAAAAAATTCTGGAATGTCACCCTCTCTCTTTTAACCATGGGATTGTTTATTGGCGCCAAACCCGCCACAGCTCAATTTGGGTTTGGATTGAACAGTGGATTTCGATTTGGAGGTGCGCATTTCGGCGGAGCCCCGATTGTATCCACTCTCGGACCATCCCTATACCCATACAACCCATACAATATGTTTTATAACCCATATGGCGGATACGGAGTGACGTATGTTCCCACTCCCAGCGGATATGAGGCGGTTCCCTACCCACTTCCGCCGCAACCCATGGGGGCTTATCCATACGCCGGTCCAAATGCCTATCTGCAACGGCAGAATATGAACCCGCGATCGCCAGTGAACCCCGTTCCAGGCGAACCAACATCCGTCACACCGAAACCGACTAACACAGGGCAAATTGGAGATACGATTAGTGCGCATTATAATTCAAGCAGCAAACTGGTGGTGAAATGGGACGGGAACAGGAAGGATGTGGAATCCATCACTTTCGCGTTACTGGACAACAAACAGAACGCCCTATTGGAGAAAACCATCACTAATCAAAATCCGGAGGTGGAGCTTACTGTCACAAACGCCACCGCGTATTACGAGGTGATAGTGAAGTATGTGAACGGATATCAGACGAAAGTAATTTCGCCAATATAATTCAATTCGCTCTGGTTCCGTTCAGAGTCATGCTTCGAACGGCTAGTTGGGCGGGGGTGGATGTTCCTTGTTCTTCTCATAAGACTTTTTTGGACCACCCCCGCTCAGCTATAAAAAACATGGGTTATCGAACAACGCGATGGGGCGGGAAGATGATATGCGTTTTTCGGTTGGGATGGATATCAAAAATCAGGTTTTTTATGATAAAGTATAACTAATGTTGCCTTAAGGCTTATGCGCCAAAACCTAGTTTATCTTAAAAATCCGTTTCCATATCGTGCTTGACGGATATATATGTAGAGACAAGAACTATTATGTACATTTTTTAAACACAAGCTCATACAAAACTATTCAAGTGAACGATAATATGCCATTTTCACAAAAGTCAAACTTGGACGATCCCATTTCCATTATGATGACGCGCATTGTGTCGCTTTTGCCGATCCCAATTTGCGCCATCAGCGAGGAAATGAAAGTTATCTTTTTGAACACCGCATTCGGAAACTTGGTTAGCCTTCATGATGACGCCTGTATGAAATGCCCGAATATCCAAGGCGAAAAATTAAGCGATCATATTTGGCAATCCGCCAAACCCACATTCGAACAGATGCATGAGAAAATCTTGCGAAACAGATGCTCAGCGATCCAAGCGATCTACTATCCCAACCAGGAATACAGCGTTGCGCTTAAATATCATTTGAACGCCACTCCCCTTCAACTCGGTTCATGGAAAGAGACCTGTTTCCTATACTATTGCCTCCCTGTCGCCTCCGCCACATTCACCGAAACGGGTGTTCAGCAAAAAGCTGACGAGGCGAAACTGGATGCGGTGAAACAACTCGCCGTAACCTTAAATCATGAAATCAACAACCCCTTATTCATTATCAGCATGACATTGGAGGATATCCTCGCCGAAACGGAGGATACGGATGTCCAGCGACGAATTCACGCCTCCCTCGAAGCGGTGACGCGAGTCTCCTCCGCCGTGAAGCAACTCTCCGAGATCAGAAGAATCGTAACCACGGACTATGCAGGCGGACTTTCGATGTTGGATTTGGAAGCTTCGCAGTAAACACATTCTTCTCACACATTGCAACCATCCTGAATCCTTTTCCTGTTTTTTAGCTCTTCGCAAGCACCCCAACCGCGCCCCTTGATATCACTAAGAAAAAAAACTAAAAAATATTTTATCTTAGCCCTTGACAATGATATTATTTTGGATTAATATTTAATTGATGATATTTAATGACGCTAAGGATTGACAACATATCACCAAACGTTCGTTCCGTACAATATCCGCGAAAGGATAGAACAAATGAACAGCTATTCCATTGAAAACACCAAACCGTCAACATCGCCGAGTTTCGAAGAGTTAATGAAGAGCCATTACCGCAAAGCGTATTCCTTCGCATACCGCCTTGCTGGGAATCAGGAGGATGCCGAGGACCTCACGCAGGAGGCGTTCCTTCGAGTTTATCGCTCGTTCCAGCATTATGATTCCACCAGACCGTTCGACAGATGGTTGTTTCGAATCATCTCCAATCTTTTTGTGGACACTTTACGCGCCCGTCCGAAAATAGCGCCCCTTTCCCTGGACACCCCAATCGAGGGTAACGACGGAGATACCATGTTCAGCGAAATTCCCGACGTGGATTCCGATCCCGCAAATCAGGTGTTGCGAGAGGTTATGGATGAGAGGATACAGGGTGCGCTGAATGCATTGCCACCCGCGTTTCGGAAAACCGTCATCCTAACCGATGTGGAAGGGATGTCGTACGATGAAGCATCGAAGATACTAGGATGCGCAGTGGGCACTGTTCGCTCCCGATTGCATCGAGCGAGACTGATGATGCGAGCGACAATGGCGGGAAGAACCATATCCAAGCGCAGAGCGAAGCTAAACGCTTCCCCGTCCGTTATATGAGAAACAGCAAAGAGGGGGAATCCACCCCCTCTTTACTCAGTTCAATCCTCCTATTCGGTTTTATCATGGCGAAGAACCTTACCCCTTATTCAATGAGGAAAATCACGTCGAATTTCTTCAGGAATCCGTCTTTAGCAGCCTCTTGAATGAGCAGGTTCGCATCTTTCACGGAGATTTCCGGATCGCTATGAAAATTATCCCCGTTAAATCTGGCAACCGCACGAATTATGAGAGGATTAGTCCCGGATCTCGGGTTTCCTTTCGCCGAGGACATACTGATAGCGTAACCAACGATGCCTTTATCTATGACAAAATCGGGGTTGGCGTCATCACCCGACCATATCACGCTTCCATCCGTACGCCGGATTTTTGGGCACATCGAACGCTCTATTTTCAGACCCGTGGCATTGATGATTAAGCCGGTATAATCGCCCTCGACTTTAACATTTTCGGTGCGCAACGGTTTGGGCGTCAACGCATTTCCCTCGTTCCCGGGGCCCGGCGTCGCTGGTTTGTCAGAAGCGGGACCATCAGCCTTCGTATCGGTTGGTTTCGCAGTTGATTTTGATGAAACCTTGTTCTTGGGTTTCTTGTTAGGCGTGGATGATTTATCAACCCCTTGAGACACTCCCGCATATAACAAGGAGGTGTCGTAAATCGTCGCGATGGAGGAATATCCCACGCTCCCTATGGCGTTGCAAGGGTATGGAGAGAGCATAAATATCATTGACAGCGAAACGAGGAGCGTCAACACATCCTTCTTCATTTTTTTCCTTCCCTTCGGCTACGTTTATCATCACGGACAAATGCGAAGCGTCCTTAGGTATTTGCCAATTGAATTGTGCAAGTTCCCCATTCACTTCTTGACGGCGATTTTGGCGCCCAATGCCCGCCAATCAGAAGACTCAGTCAAATCGGCATATACATGGGCGCCTGTTTGCCGGTATGAAATTCTTTCCATCGCCGTGTCACCGGAGAGCCTGAATGGAATGCTTGTTTTATGTTCATTGACGCTTGAACGTCCTCTACGTTATAATGATGCCGTGAAGGTCAATTTGGCACAATTCAGAACTGTTTTATTCGATCTTGATGGCACCTTGGTCGAGACGCATATTGATTTCGCGGAGATGCGACGTGGCGTAAGGGACATCGTTATGCGATACATTAAGGAGGAGAATGGCATCCGTGAGGATATGGATATTCTCCAAACCATTGTGTCCGCCTCCAATTTCCTTGAAATGCAGGGCGAGCATAACATGGCCGTATCCTTGAAAAAAGAGGCTGACGGTTTTATGGAACAAATGGAAAACTCTCAGTGCGCTAATCCGACGATCATTCCCTTAGCAAGAGAGCTTCTCATGGAATTAAAATCGAGAAGAGTAAACGTATGCGTTGTTACCCGAAATAATCGGAACATGGCGCTCAGGCTGATGGCGCAATGCAATCTTCAATATGACTTGCTGCTTGCTCGCGAGGATATTCCTCATCCAAAGCCTCATCCGGATCATCTGCTCCGCGGCATCCATCTATCCGGCGGTGATCCATCCTCGTCGTGCATGGTGGGTGATCATTGGATGGATATCAGCGCCGGCAAAAAAGCTGGAATACCCACGGTGGGATTGCTTAAAGGGCGTCCCAAATCCTATTTCCAATCTGAAGCGCCTCATTACTTCGTGGAAGACATTAAAGCGTTGTTCGAGGGATTGGATTGGAACAGGTGATTTCAAACTCATCTCTGAATCTGCAAAGCGAGTCCCCCACGCTTTCCATAATCATCGTGAACTGGAACACGAGCGAATATCTTTTATCCGCATTGAAATCCATTTTATCCAACAGGACTCAATTCCCATTCGAGGTGATCGTGGTGGATAACGCCTCGGAAGACGGCAGTGCCGATAGAGTTTTCGAAACATATCCCGATGTGACTCTTATTCGAAACCGCGTTAACATGGGGTATGCGGAAGGCAACAATCAAGGCGCAAGAATAGCCAAGGGAACTTATCTTCTGCTCTTAAACCCGGACGTTCTCCTTCCCGACGATGCATTGCAAATCAGCGTGGAAGTATTCTCCTCCCTGAAACATGCCGGGGCCATGGGGGTGCGGCTCCTTCACCCCGATGGAACAGTGCAAAGGTCCGTAAGAGGCTTTCCATATCCTCTTTCAATTATGTGGGAGATTACGGGAATGAGTCTGCTGATGCCGCGAAGCCGATATTTCGGACACTATCGTATGACATGGTTCGAGTACGATCGGCTCATGGAGGTTGACCAACCCATGGGCTCTTTTCTGCTTCTCTCAATGGAGGCGTGGAGGGATGTCGGGGAGATGGACACGAACTTCCCCATTTTTTTCAATGAGGTTGACTGGTGCCGTCGTGCGAAAAGAAAAGGCTGGTCCATCTGGTTCTCCCCAAAGCCCGAAATCATTCATTACGGCGGCGGAAGCACTCGGTTGCTTCCAAGTAAGATGGCGTGGGAATCGCGCAAAAGTCTGCTGAGATACTATCGAAAACATCATCCCGCTTCATTTTATTCCCCTCTCTATCCGTTTATTTTTTACACATCGTATCTTCAGGCGTGGTTGATCACATGCAAAAGAGTGGTCATGGCTAAACGAGGAGGGGTTTGAACGCTTGGTTTTATCCATTATCATATTGAATTGGAATACCAAGGAGGATACGATTAAATGCCTCCTATCCATTCAAGAGCATCCTTCAAAATACGAAACGGAGGTGATTGTGGTTGACAACGCCTCATCGGACGGAAGCCGAGAGCGGATATCGGAGCAATGCCCATGGGTGAAAATCCTTGTCAATCCTAAGAACATAGGCTTTGGCGCGGGCAACAATCGCGGCATCCCAGCCGCTGGTGGGGAGTTTGTTCTCTTTCTTAACTCGGATACCATCTTAACCGAAGGTGCGCTGGATGGCATGGTGGATTTTGCAAAACAGCATCCGGATATCGGCGTGATTGGTCCAAGACTTCTCAACTCCGACGGGTCTTTACAGTATTCCTGCCGTCGATTTCCAAATCTCGCGGCCGGATTTTTCCGTAACACCCCATTGGGACGGCTATTTCCGCATAACCGATATACTCGTGATTACCTGATGAATAATTGGGACCATGAATCAGAAAGGGATGTGGACTGGCTGTCCGGAGCGGCGTTGATGATTCGCAGGGATCTTCTATCAACGCTTGGTGGGTTTGATGAGCGGTTTTACATGTATTGCGAGGATGTGGATTTGTGTTATCGCTCCCACCAGCAGGGATGGCGAGTGACTTACTATCCGTATGCCAAAATATATCATCGAATTGGGCGAAGTAGTGACAAGGTGCCAACCCGCATGACATGGTTTTTCCATCAAAGCATGTATCTGTTTTACAAAAAGCATTATGCTCGTAGCACATTCATTTTGATACGCCCCTTCATTATACCGGGATTGATCGCACGCGCCAGCGGACAATTAATAAGGTATAAGTGGAGAAATATGCGTAAAAGGCTCAAATAGGAATGAGTAAACGAAGACACAGCCGCCCTGAGAAGGATCATCCAGCCTTCACGTCAAATCAAAAAAAGTCCGGGATTTTACATCCTTTATGGCTCATCTACATCGCCATGATTTTGATGGGCTTTGGCGGAGGGATGTTGTACGATCGGGCAGGAAACGTATCCGACCCCGTATCTCTGCTCTATCATCTCATCTTGCCCGTCATCTATCTTCTTGTCTCAATTTCCGCATTGATCACCCTTTTACGCAATGCAGACCGTTTTAAATTGGATCACGTGACCATCGCTGCATTAAGCGCTTTTATTCTGTGGACGGGCATATTCATCTATCCGGAGTCGAATCGTTTCATAGGACTAACCGTCTGGAGTCAATTCGCTTGCGCTCTTATGATCGCTTGGATAATTTACCGCAACCGAACGGATGTCAGAAAAATCGAGCCGATCATTCTTTTGATCCTATTGGCGTCCACTTTCGTGGCATTGTTCGGCGTCAATGAATATCTCAGCCATTTCGCAGCGGGCAATAGAAATTGGAGGGTTTTCGGAAATTTCGTCAATCCGGATTTTCTCGCGGGTTTTCTGTTGATGAGTATTCCCGTAACCCTCGCGATGCATCTTGGTTTTGACTTTCATCGTTTCGCGGAATCCCACCCCAGACCTTGGGGATATTTGCTCGTATTAATGGGTTTGAACATCGCCGGAATCGTCTTCCTTGCATTCGGAACGGGTTCGATACTCTATTTCCTGCACGCCGGCGAATTACTATTCGCAATCACTCTTACCATCATCACCATAACCCTCGCCGTATTTATTCTGCAGGGCATCAAGGAGCGTAACTTACCTATATTCACGGCTCGCATGGTACGCCTCTGGTGCATCCTCTCGTTGATTCTTCAATCCGTTTGTCTGATTTTGACACAGTCCAGATTTGGCTTGGCTGCGTTTCTGATGGAGATCGCCTATTTGGCGGGAATCCTCGTTTGGCGAAGACAATTGAGGGGGGAATCGATTCAAAGAGCCATTCGCATAGCCATCGTTGTGGCGATTTTGGGCATCATCGCTTCCGGTCCGGTATGGCTGCGATTACGTAACGCCAAGAGCGAATCGTACTCTCTGGATTTTAGAATCTACACTTGGCGAGGCACTCTGAAAATGGCTGAAGCCAGGCTCCTGAACGGATTCGGTCCGGGCTCCTTTGATGACAAATATCAGCGTTTCGCATATGTGGGATACACGCAGCACGCCCATGGCGGTTTCCTCCAGCTACTTGCGGAGAGCGGGATCATAGGATTATCACTATTCGCTTTCATTTATATTCACGCTTTTCGCTCATCGACAAGGACAGCGAATAGCGTTTTGGACACGAAAGACTGGTACCGCACGGATTTGCTGCTATCCGGAATATCCGCCGCTTTGGTTGGGGCGTTTCTGCATAACCTGGTCGATTCGGATCTGTACGTCCCCGTGAGTTGCCTCCTCATGGGAGCGCTGTTCGGATTGGCTCTTTCACTTAACCCAGCCGCAAAGGAAGTATTGGGAACCACGGACAAGGAGTCCAACAAAGGCGTAATTCACACCTCCGGTCTAATCCTGGTGGGTGTAATGGGGATAGCGGCGGTTATCATCGTGCTTTTTAGCGGGACAAACCTTATATCGCGTCTTGACGGATATCAAGGGGAGACGGAGTTGATGCAACAGGACTATCCCGACGCGCTAACGAGCTATGAGAAAGCGGAAGCGGTGAACCCATTGGATTCAAGATACGGACTTCGAGTTGCAGCGTTGGAGGATGCCATGGGTCAGACGGAAGCCGCCGGTCGGACTTATGCAAACCTTGCACGATCCATTCCAATCGCGAAAGTGTATTATTTAGCGGGGCAGTTTTATCAGCGTCATGGTAGATATCAAGACGCAATCAGAGAATTTATGATGGCGCAAGCGAAAGACCCCCACAATTTGGAGAACTTGGTGGCGCTTGCGGAGGCGCAAACATCCGTCGGGGACATGATCGCTGCGGAGGAAGCCTACGGACAATTAACCCAACTCTACTACAGTCCCGTGGGGCAAATCAAAGCCATACCGGAACTGCCGGACTGGCAATACCCGGTTGGATTTCTTGGATTGGCAAAATGCGAATTCACCAACGGGAAAGAAATGCAGGCGGAGACGGATTTGGAAACGGGATTAAAGCTTTGCAAACAGTTCTGGCATGTGCGGAACCAACAGATATTTCAGATAAGCATTAACCCCGTTGTGCTGCGGGAATTCGTCACTCGCTATGAATGGGGGTTGACCCGTCTCGCTGAAATTCGTGTGAAGGAGGGCAGAGTGCAAGAGGCGAACGCCCTCACTTCACTGGAGCAGCAGGTGCAATCCGAATTGCCCGACACTCTCAAAAAGCTCACACCTGTGAATTAGTGCGCGGGCTTTCCGGATGTCTCCATTTTACGCTCCTCTCGACGTCGTTGCGTGGTGTCGAGGATTCTCTTGCGCATTCGAATGGATTTGGGAGTCACCTCAACGAGTTCGTCGGGACCGATATATTCAATCGCTCTGTCAAGCGTCATCACCACGGGGGGAGTCAGGCGAACGGCGACATCGCTTGTGGAGGATCTCATGTTTGTAAGGTGCTTGGTTTTGCATACATTCACCTCCAGATCCGTTTCCCGTATGTGCTTTCCAACGATCATTCCCCTGTAAACCTCGGTGTTAGGTCCGATAAACAGCGTTCCGCGTGATTCTGCGTTATGCAATCCAAAGGATGTGGTCAATCCGGTTTCCGAAGCCAATAGAGAGCCGCTCTGCTCCACACCGAGTTCCCCGACAAGCGGCTCGTATCCGGCGAAAAGCGTATTCAAAATTCCGTTGCCTCGCGTAAGGGTGATAAAATCAGATCGAAATCCAAGTAACCCCCTAGTGGGAACATGGTAAGTCATCTGGACATGACCATCGCCTGGCGCGTTCATGTCCACCAGTTCCCCTTTTCTGCGTCCCAACTGTTCTATCACCGCCCCTTGGTACTCTTCGCTCACATCAATGGTCACCTCTTCCATCGGTTCGCACAACACCCCGTGGATGTCTTTGTAGATCACCTCGGGTTGGGAGACCTGCAACTCGTACCCCTCCCGTCGTATGGACTCAATCAAAACCGCCAGATGCAGTTCCCCTCTTCCGGACACCAGGAAGGAGTCGGGACTATCCGTTTCTTCAACCCTTAGAGAGACATTGGTTTCCAGTTCTCGGAACAATCGCTCCCGTAACTTACGTGAAGTGGAGTATGTCCCTTCGCGTCCTGCGAACGGTGACGTGTTGACTGCAAAGGTCATACGCATCGTGGGCTCATCCACAGGCGTCATAGGTAGGAGAACGGGGTTGTTCCTGTCAGTGATAGTCTCTCCGATATTCACATCGGCTATGCCGGTAAGGGCGACGATCTCCCCGGCGTGGGCGACATCCACCTCGCGCCGTTTAAGCCCTTCAAACACAAACACCGTAACCACCTTGCCCTGTTTCTGCACTCCGTCCGGACCGGCGTAGATCACCAACTTATTCGTTTCCACCGAACCTGAATAGAGCTTTCCTATGGCGATACGCCCGCGGTAATCATCGTAATCAAGAGAACTGACAAGCATTGCAAGCGGAGCGTCCGCATCGCCTTTGGGAGCGGGAATATGTTTCACAACGGTCTCGAAAAGCGGACGAAGATCCACCCCCTCTTCCGCCGGGTCATAGGTAGCCTGACCTGAGAGTGCATTGGCGTAGATAATGGGAAAATCTAGCTGCTCATCATTGGCGCCCAGCTGGGCGAAAAGATCAAAGGTCGTATCAATGACGTAATCGGGGCGGGCTTCATGCCGATCTATTTTATTCACGACGACGATAACCCGCAATCCCGCTTGCAACGCCTTTCTCAGCACGAAACGGGTTTGCGGCATCGGCCCCTCGACGGCGTCCACCAGCAACAGCGCCCCGTCCACCATGCTCATCACCCGCTCCACCTCTCCGCCAAAATCGGCGTGACCTGGAGTATCCACGATGTTGATTTTTATCGCCGGGTCGTTGGGATGGGCGTCCACGGGATGATAGAGTATCGCCGTGTTTTTGCTCACTATGGTGATCCCTCGCTCACGCTCCTGATCCATGGAATCCATAACTCTTTCGGCTATGTTCTGGTTGGAGCGAAAAACATTCCCTTGACGCAGCATACCATCCACAAGGGTGGTCTTTCCATGATCCACGTGCGCTATGATAGCGATATTACGTATGTGTCGTTCCAATAAATATCCTCTTTCCTAAACAACCGGAGGTGTATGCGAAATCAGCAAATCATGCTAGGTAATTATGTCGATACGCCAATTTTGCAATCACCTGTTCAGTTAAGTCCATTTTGCATAATTCAAGCAGGCGTGTCCTCACGCCTGCTTGATAGTCGTCCACTTTAGCGAGTGACCGGTTACGCCGGGCCGGGCTCCGGATAAAAATGCGTATCAAGTGGAGTGGGGCTTTGATCGCCACACTCGGGCGTATTTTGGTTCTCCGAAGGAGGTATGGTATCCTGCGAGAGCGATGCCGGAGTTTCACCATTCATCAGCGCGAGGAAAACTTCCCTATCGAGTGTCTCATTTTTTATAAGGTTGTCCGTAATAAGCTCAAGTTTTTCTCTGTATTGCAAGAGAAGTTCTTTGCTCCTGGAATAGTTGCGCTCTATAATGGAACGCACCTCTTCGTCAATCGCCTTTGCGACATCTTCGGAATAATCACGATCCTCCATAAGGTCACGCCCGAGGAACGGATTCCCATGTCTTCTTCCCAAACGCAGCGGACCGAGTCTTTCGCTCATCCCGTATTCGCACACCATGGCTCGCGCCATGTCGGTCGCCTTATCCAAGTCATTCGCCGCGCCTGTGTCGATATCCCCAAAGACTAATTCCTCCGCGACTCTTCCGCTAAGAGCCATGCAGATCATATCCTCCATTTCGGATTTGGTCACATTGTACCGATCCTCGACGGGCAGGCTGATCGTGATACCGAGCGCCATGCCACGAGGAAGGATGCTGACCTTATGGACCGGATCCGCATTTGGAAGCAACTCCCCGACGATTGCATGACCCGCTTCATGATAGGCGGTTCGCTTGCGAGTGGCGTCATTCAGAACTCGGCTCTTGCGTTCAGGACCGGCAATGACTCGATCGATGGACATCTCGAACTCCTCCATCGTAATTTTAGTCTTGTCATGACGCGCTGCGAGCAATGCTGCTTCGTTCACCAAGTTGGCGATATCCGCTCCGGTGAATCCTGGGGTGCGCTTGGAGAGATTATCCAGCACCTTCTCCCGCTCCTCCTCGTTCGTATCAAATGACAGCGGCTTGCCGCGCAAATGGACTTTGAAAATCGCCTTGCGACCTCTCGCATCGGGGGCGTCCACCACAATCCTACGGTCAAAGCGACCTGGTCGCAAAAGGGCGGGATCAAGCACGTCCGGGCGGTTTGTCGCCGCGATCATGATTACACCGGAATTAGCATCAAATCCATCCATCTCGACGAGCAATTGATTCAACGTTTGCTCTCGTTCGTCATGACCACCGCCTAGACCCGCACCGCGCTGGCGCCCAACGGCGTCAATTTCGTCAATAAATATCAGCGAAGGTCGATTGCTTTTCGCGGTATCGAACAGATCGCGCACTCGGCTTGCTCCGACACCTACAAACATCTCGACGAAATCCGATCCGGAAATATGAAAGAACGGTACGCCCGCCTCTCCGGCGATTGCGCGCGCCAACATAGTCTTGCCGCATCCGGGAGGTCCAAGTAGCAGTACGCCTTTAGGTATCTTAGCGCCCAAGGCTTGAAACTTCTTGGAGTTTTTGAGGAACTCAACAATCTCCTCAAGCTCCGTTTTCGCCTCCTCCACTCCCGCCACGTCATCGAATGTGATCTTCGGCACATTTTCACCCAGCCGTTTGGCACGCGAACGACCGAAGGACAGAGCTTGATTGCCACCGGATTGAGCTTGGCGCATGAAGAAGTACAGAAGCCCGCCCATAATCAAAAACGAGAGAAGACCGTATACCAGGAAACTTCCGATTGCGCCTGAAATGAATGGGAACGAGAATTTGAAATCCACATGATGCTGATAAAGCAGTTTCTCAAGCTCATATCGTGATTGCTGGGATGGGTTGAGGTCAACATTAAACTGGTCGGTCTTAACCCCGTCCGGCGGCTTCAAATATGTTCCAGTAAACTGGTTGTTTTCAATCTCCCCACTCTTAACGTTGCCTGAATTCACTTCATTCAGAAATTGATAATAGCTAAGGGTTTGAGGAGCCTCCCCCCATTTCCCGAAATTTTTCTGTTGCAGGGCGAAAATCACCAAGACGATCATCGCAATGGTGATAAGCCACCGAACACCTCTGTTACCCAAAATAACCTCCCGGCTGAGCTCTTTAATCTCAAACAATCGGTAATTGTAAAATACCTGCATGCAAGCTCCATACATGAATCTGGATTTCGCTTGCGGAGATATGTTCGGAGGAATTTTACAACTACCCTATATTATAACATATTACGACATGCTCATTTATCATTCCACACGTCGGAGGGCGCCATCATTCGTATTTAACTATGCGGATGTTTGAATTGACCAAATCACACGGATTTCACGAGATATCTCATTTCGCATATCATGCAAGTTCGCGTATCATCCGTTATTTTCACACGATCGTTAATCGTGTAACCGGCGACCCATACTATCCCGTTCGCATCCGAGATAATTGCGATGAGATCCTTTTGCCCCTTTGGAACCTTTTTTCCGATGAGGTAATCTTTCAACTTCACGGGTTCCTGCATCCCCAATGGTATGAACCGATCCCCGGAGCGACGGTTTCGGAGTATGAGCGGAAAGGATAGCTTATCAACATCCATCCATGCCATATACGGATTGGAAGATCGTATCATTTCAAATTGGTTAGAATATCGGCATTCCAACTCGGCATTCACTGCGGTTATCGGGGTGACACCAGGGATATTCAGTTGATATTCAAACGGAAGCACTGAGACCTGAGGGGATAAATGGCGTATGCTTCCTTTGCCGTTACTCAGCCTCAGTCGCACCCTCCCTCCCTGCAAGGTTTTCTCCCATGTCACCCCATTTCGGCTTATTGTCATTTCATCGAGAAATGATTGAATCTGGTCGAAGGTGACGTTCTCATCGGACCCTTGGATCATTTCGATGGCGTGTCGTATGAGGCGTCGACGGAGCGCAAGAGGCTGCGACAGTAGGTCCTCGACCATGAAAACGACCCCATCCGATACGGAGTGAAGAACGCGCGAAGCTATTTCGTTCACCCAATCATCGATGAATTTGGATTCCTCATACGCTATATCCCCCAATCTTCGGAGAGATTGATCAATGCAAGGGTTATATTCTTTTCGTAACAGCGGTAAAAGCTCCAAACGAATACGGTTTCTCATATACTTCACGGATGCGTTGGATCTATCCGTTCGATACGCAATGCCTGTGGCTTCGCAGTACTTCCCGGTCTCCTCTCTGGTGAGGCATAGCAAAGGACGCACCATTCCATTCCTGGACGGAAGCATCCCCTTTAGCCCCTCCACTCCGGTCCCACGGATGATATTCAGCAATATGGTTTCGGTTTGATCGTCAAGCGTGTGCCCCAATAGGATTTTCGAAGCCATGATTGTTCGCGCAGTATGAGAAAGATATTCATAGCGCGCGATCCTTGCAGTCTCCTGGGCGCTTAAGTGTGTCAATTTCATTCTTTCCGGAAGGTCGCATTTTTGAGAGTGACATGGAACCCCTAGCTGGTCGCATAAACGACGGACAAACTCCTCGTCCCCGTCGGATTCCTCTCCTCGAAACCCGTGATTAAAATGCGCCGCAGCGATTTGCAAATGGAATTCCTCCCGCAAAAGATGCATCGAATGCAACAGGGTGCAGGAGTCCCGACCGCCTGACACGGCAATCAGAATGGAATCCCCTTCGTTAAGAAGATTCCCGGATTGGATATAACATTTGATTTTCTCCAATAGATTCAGCACAGTTACGCCCCTTGTTCCAGTTCGGAGCCTGAAAATGCATTATTCCTTTTCCATGTAATATTATGCTACGGAGCGATGAAAAATCCTTCATGGGGTGGATGGCGGGGATGAATGCGTGACCGCCATTACCAAGAAACATTTGGATTTATTGCATCCTCGTCTAATCATCTATCTCCAGGTGATTTTGCAATCATTTGCTCGGTTAAGGTATGTTGTATAAAAGTGTATTTATTGACACATTGAGATATACTGTGTATAGTTTCGATATCGCATCTGATGGATTCCAACCGCTATAACCGTGGAGTTGCAAGTGGCTTTTAGGATTTTAACGGCGCAAATCAAACCGAAAAAGGGAGATTACCGGCACAATCTATGTAAAATTGGGGATGTAATTTCCCAAGCCGAATCCATGGACAGCCCTCCGGACGTCATCGTATTCCCCGAAACGGTACTATCCGGATACTTTCTGGAAGGCGGCGTTAGAGAGGTGTCGAAGACCCCCGAGGAACTCTTCAAGGATATTCATCGCATCTATTTGGAGCGAACACAGGGCGATACCGGAAAATTGGATATGATTACGGGTTTTTACGAACTCGACGACGGCAAATACTACAATTCGGCCATGTATTTATCGTTGGGCAAAGGCAAGCCTGGCGAAGATCAATCAGGAATAGTCCACGTGCATCGTAAGTTTTTCCTTCCGACCTATGGAGTGTTTGACGAGAAACGATTTGTGGCGAGAGGAAGGACGATTAGAACATTCGATACACGGTTCGGGCGCGTCGCCGTTCTGATATGCGAGGATGTGTGGCATTCCATTACATCTTCCATCGCCGCATTGAAAGGCGCTCAAATCATCTATATCCTTAGCGCCTCTCCGGGACGAGAGTTCAGCGGTGAGCAGGTGGGCAATATATCGAAATGGGCGACACTCCTTCCCGCCATCGCCGAAGAACACAGCGTGTTTGTGGTCTACTCCGGTCTAGTGGGGTTTGAAGGGGGAAAGGGGTTCACGGGATCCTCATGTATCATAGACCCATGGGGCAAAACGGTAGCCATCGGTTCAGCAATGGACGAATGCCTGGTTGTGGCGGACATAGATTTGGACGATGTCGCCATTGTGAGAGCGGGATCCCCATTACTAACGGATTTGGAAGCGAATGTTGGGGATCTCGCAATGGAGATGGACTTCATCGCAAGAGGCCCTCATAGAATTTGAAATCACGATTATCGAGAATTTTCACATGAGCATATATCCGGTTATATTCGCGCCTCCGTTCGATCCGGAATGCGAGCGAAATCTACAGATAAACGCCCCTTTGGTTGCCGATTGGCTCGTCGCATTTTTAAAGGATGAAATATGCCGAAGACGAGGATTCGAGAAAGCTGTGGTGGGACTCTCCGGTGGGGTGGACTCTTCTCTTACGGCATATCTTTGCGCCTTGGCGCTAGGCAAGGAGAACGTATACGGCATTCGAATGCCTTATCGCACCAGCAGTTCGGAAAGCTTGGAGCACGCCCAACTTGTGGCGGATACATTGGGCATATCCTGCAGGAAGATTGAAATCACGGACGCGGTGGAAGGATATTTGAAGTTCGAACCTGACGCCAATAGCAGAAGACGCGGGAACGTGATGGCGCGGGAGAGGATGATCATACTTTTTGATCAATCCGAAAGGCTCACCGCATTGCCGATTGGAACCGGAAACAAAACGGAAAGACTGTTCGGGTACTTCACCTGGCACGCCGATGACTCCCCTCCTGTCAATCCATTGGGCGACCTATACAAGACGCAGGTGTGGCAACTCTCACGCCATATAGGCGTGCCGGAAGTAATCGTAAACAAACCGGCATCGGCGGATCTAATCGTCGGGCAAACGGATGAAGGGGATTTCGGAATATCCTATCCGAAAGCAGATCGCATCCTTTTTTATCTTCTGCGCGGTTATTCTTCGGACCGACTTATCCGTATGGGATTCAATGAATCCGATGTTCAACTCGTGAAACGTAAAGTGGATACGACCCACTGGAAGCGACACATGCCGACGACCGCCATGCTATCCGTAACCTCCATAAACGATTATTACCTTCGTCCGGTGGACTATTGAATACATCCAATCGCAACATTCGTATGTCCCCTCATCAGGACGGGTTAATGAATACAAACAACGGATTACTCATACAGGGCCCGATCAAAGCGGATACTCGCACAAAAAATCTTGTGAAAAGATTGAAGCCGGGCGACATCGCATTGATCCATCATTTTGATTTGGATGCAACAGCGGCGCGATCCTTAGCCGATTGCCATGTCGCCGCCGTCATCAACGCAGTCTCCAGCGTAAGCGGCAAATACCCCAATCAGGGTCCTAAGATTTTACTGGAGTCCGGTATCCCGTTGCTGGATGGCGCCGGAGACCTGTTTTTCAGATATGTTACGGAGTTGAAAAACCCGAGTGTCACAATCGACCATGATGTGATCCGTACGGATGACGGATTTGAAGCCAAAGTAACGAGAATCACTCAGGATCGGCTTGATGAGCTTATGGAACGAGCGAAACGCAATATCAGCTCCGAGTTGGATGCGTTCGCACGAAACACATTGGAGTATTTGGTCGAGGAAAAATCGCTTCTGCTCGATCCCGTGGACGTGCCGGAGATTAAGACCCCCGTTCAAGGCAGGCACGTGATGATTGTCGTGCGCGGCGAGGGGTATAAGTCCGACCTGATGGCCATCATCCCCTATCTTCGCGACGTCCGCCCTGTTCTGATCGGGGTGGATGGCGGAGCGGATGCGCTTTTGGAACTCGGTTTGCGTCCGGATATCATCCTCGGCGACATGGACAGCGTTAGTGACCGGGCTCTAATGTGCGGGGCGGAGTTGGTGGTGCACGGTTATTGCAAGGATAACCGGGACGCACCGGGAATGGATAGAATCAACCAACTGGGGTTGTCTGCGAAGGTGTTTCACGTGCCGGGCACGAGCGAAGACATGGCGGTAATCCTCGCGGATGAAAAGGGGGCTTCCCTGATAGTGGCGGTTGGAACGCATTTTTCGTTGGTTGAGTTTCTGGATAAGGGCAGAGCGGGTATGGCGAGCACTTTTCTTGTACGATTACGGACCGGATCGAAATTGGTGGACGCCAAAGGAATTGGTAGACTATGGGCGGAGAGAAACCGCTCCATCGCCAAGGAGATTACACTTTTAATCATCTCCGCTCTGTTTCCCGTTATGGTTATTATCATGTATTCACCTTGGTTCCGCACCGTCATCAATACATTGCGTCTTTCGCTAAGGTCCATGCGTATTCATTGGTGAGAGGGTGACATACGTTGCGTCGGATGATATAATGCAAGGTGATCAAACACGCTGGAAACAGGATAGATCTCTATGATTCCCGGATTTCGCTATCATATCGCCACCATATCCGCCATATTTCTCGCTTTGGGAATAGGGATAATCATTGGCAGTTCATTTGTGAAGAGCGCTATCGTCGAACGACAAACCAAACGTTTGGAGGAATTGAAATCCCAATTCAACAACGAGGTCGTAGCTCTCCGCGAGGATAATCAGCAATCATCCGATTTCATCACCGCGCTCACTCCGCGTTTGATTGGAAATCAATTGCAGGGTGTTCATGTCGCCTTGGTGCAGGTGGGTGATTATCCCGACACTGTGAGTAAGATTCGCGACACGCTTCAACAGGCGGGCGCGGTAGTGACGAGCGTCACAACTTTCAACAAGGATTTCGCTGCAAGGCTGGAAATGAACTTAACCGAAATCATCACCGCTCTTCAAAAGACCCACCCCAAACTTACCCGCTCCACGGCATCCATCCTGCGCACCATCGCCTTCGCCATCGCGAAAGGGGAGAAGCAAGGGGATATGAACACACTTTCCAGTTATAATGTTATTGACTTGGACGGAGAGTACTCGCATAAAAACAGCTATGTGATCCTTGTTGGCGGATCCTCGGATATGAATAGTGAGGAGGCCAATAACATTGTCGTTCCATTCATCACGCAACTTAAGCGATCCGGCGTAACGACGTTATATGCGGAGCCTTCCGACTGCGATCTCTCCTACGTTGGCAACCTGTCCGATACCGCCATTACCACCGTGGACGATGCGGACACCGACATCGGACGCCTGTCACTGGTTCTTGCAATGCATAGCCCAAAGGGCAACTACGGCGTCAAAAAGACTGCGCAAAACGGTATCCTGCCGCCATTTTCCATATATCATGATATCCATAGTAATTCCAGCATACAATGAAACGAAATATCTCGGGCGCACGCTCTCGGGACTAAAACAGATGGAACTGGACACGGAGATCATCGTTGTTGACGATTGCTCCGAGGATGAAACCGGTGAGATCGCAAAGCAATCCGGAGCCGACCAAGTGATCCGAATGGAAAAGCGAAGCGGCAAGGGAGACGCCCTCAAACGCGGCTTGTTAAATGCCCAAGGGGATATCCTGATGTTCCTTGACGCGGACCTGGGTGAGTGCGCAGGCCAAGCCCATAAGTTGCTGGAACCGATACTTCAAAATCAGGCGGACATGACAATCGCCTCCTTCCCAGTAACTCATATCCGCAAAGGGGGGTTCGGTTTTGTGGTGCGCCTCGCGCGATGGGGAATCCGGAAAACCACGGGACTGGAGATGAACTCCCCGATCTCCGGTCAAAGAGCGATCAGACGCATCGTGATAGATAAAATTGGCGGAATCGAAAGAGGATTCGGCGTGGAGGTGGGGCTAACAATCGACGCATATCGCAAAGGGTTCCGTATCATGGAAGTGCCAACGACGATGACGCATCGTGTCACCGGTAGGAACATGCGAGACGTATTTCATCGGCTTCGTCAATTTCTTGACGTCGCGCGAGTCCTTTCAAAAAGATGGCGACTTCGGGCGAACGCATGATCATGTCAATCACGCTGCAGATTGTGGAATTGGTCGCGATCCCGGTCGCGTTGTTCCGGATACTTCCCGGATGGGGTATCCGCGCTGTAAACTTCAAAGGGAATGATATCCCGGTCGGCTTTGGGATTTACATTGTTTTATGGTCCATCTCGGCGTTCACTCTCATAGGCCGGAACCTCGCGCTCTCGCATGATATGATTACGAACTGGATTATTCTATTAGGAGCTTTCGGTGGCCTTGGATTTCTGGATGATATCGCCGGAAACAGGGATTCAAGCGGATTGAAGGGGCATTTTTCCGCGCTCTTTCATCATGGGAAAGTGACCACGGGGTTGATCAAAGCGATCGGGGGAGTAGTCATGGCGTTCATTCTTGGCTATCGTATGCACAATGGCGGCATCTTGACCATCCTTCTGTCTGGACTAATTATCGCTCTATCCTCCAATGCCGTTAACTTGCTGGATCTTCGGCCGGGACGAGCCGGGGCGGTATTCTGCTTCTTATCCCTTCCTTTTTGGGTTCCCTCGCTTTGGACGTTTCGTCTCGCACCTATCACCTTTCTGATCCCCCCAGCCTTTCTGATGCAATGGTACGATTCCCGGGGGAAGGTGATGATGGGGGATGCGGGATCGAATGTCCTGGGAGCCGCTTTGGGGTACTCTTTTGTCACATCTAACCCGTCCATGCTTTCAATGACGGCGGTTCTTCTGTTACTGATCGGGTTGCATCTTATGGCGGAAAAAGTCTCCATATCGAAAGAGATTGAAAAGAGAGAATGGTTGCGCAAACTGGACTCTCTGACCGGCGTGCGCTGAGGATTGAATCATGGAGACGATTTGAGACGACAATGTTTCCAAAACCGCAAAAATGGCTTGGTAAGAGGTTAAGATGTCCTTAAGCGTTCAAGTTTTCGACAATGTGGAGAACGCATTAACCCGTTTGGCGAATGATCTTACACATGACTTGCGTGAGATACCAGTCACCCTTTTCACTCCGAGATCCATCGTGACACCGCACACCCATTTCGCCACATGGCTTAATCTGCGGTTGGCGAAGGAATGCGGCGTGGTTGCGAACATCAGAATGACGGACCTCGATCAGGCGCTATCCGAGGCGCTAATCCCCGATCGTTTTGGCACGCCTCCCCGCATGTTGCGTCCAAATGACATTGCCCCCTTGATACTCGCAAGATTGATCAATCCGAAATCAAAGGAGAATGGTTCCCTCTCGCCGTTTCTAGAATATATCGGCGATGATAATCAAGAGGACAGATTCCTGAAAGCCTGGCAACTCTCCGCCAGACTGGCGTATCTCTTTCTCGAGTATCCTTATCAGCGGCCAAACATGATAAGGGACTGGCTTGAGAACCGGTGCGTCCCTTTGGAATGGGAGGACATGCGGCAATCTCCGAAGCTTGGGGAGAATGTGGAGCGAATTCAACAAGCGGAGCGAGAGCTTTTCAAGGGACTGTTCGCGGAAGATGCGGGGTTGCGTAATTACATGCCAAACCACAAATCGCTACCCGAACTTGCAAACGAGTGGATCGATTCTCTCCCCGATGACCGCCCACCGCTCTACTTTTTTTGCATGCCGATTATGTCTATTTGGCACATGCGCACCATACGCACCATTTCGGACCGAAGGGATGTGCGTCTCTATTTTGTGACTCCAAAAAGCCTTGATGAGGAAGGTGTGGAGACTCCCCTGCGGCGATTGCTCTTGGACTGGGGGAAATCCCAACGACGCGCCTTCTCCTTTTACCGAGACCTCATTGAATTCAATGAGGAAACCGTCCTTCACTCCGGCAATCAGGATTCCGTCTTGTCCCACTTTCAATCGCTTCTCAAGGGAGGGACGCTTACAAACCAACTCAGGATCAATCAAGATTCCTCTCTGGATATTTGGTCATGTCCTGGGATTATGCGCGAGGTGGAAGGCGTGTATGAGCGGATTCTTGATTTGGTTGCGCAGGACGAAAGCCTCCAACTGACCGATATCGCGGTTTTAACCCCCGACATGGAGCGATACCAAGCCGCTTTGAGGATCGTGTTCAGCCAGCATCCATACAATATTCCCTATAATATCGTTGACGCCAACGTGGCTCAAAGCAGCCTGTACGCCCAAGGGCTGGAGGAGTTACTGAACCTGCTCCATAGCTCCTTCCCGAGGGATAAGGTGTTCAGCCTGTTTCGCAATCCATGCTTTCAGGCCGCATTCGGCATTGACAACGAAACGGTGGATCGATGGCTGGAATGGGCGAACACGCTTGGTATCTATCACGATTTAGTCACTGCGGAACGCAAGGGGATGGTGGAGGAAACGGCTCTACCCGAGCCAGTGACCTGGGAATTCGCCTTGCAACGTTTGCGGTTGGGAGCGATTATGGCTCCTTGCAACACGCCGCCCGCAGATGGTGTCTCGCCGCATTATCAAAACCGCATACCTTACGCGGATATATCCAGCCAAGATCAGGATACCCTTTCCAAGCTGTCGAAGATCATAGCGCTCTTTCGTACATTCCGCATCAAAGAGAGGGATTCCGAAGAGGAGGTGGCGGATGAAAGTGTGTCATCGGACGCAACTATTGGCGCGGGGAATAAACGCGGCTTAACGGATTGGGCGGAAACGTTCCGCACCATGTGTGACACATTCCTAAAGGTTCCCTTCGATCATCCTGTGGAGGAGATCATTAGAAGAGCGGTATACGCCGCGATTGAGAAGATGGTGGGGATGAGCCCTGTTTTCGCGGATTGCCTTAACGAGAAGGTTCCCTTTTTCATCCCTCAAACGCTTCTTCGTGAGAGTCTTAAGGACCTTCCCGCTCGCTATGGCAGAGCGGTTACAGGCGGAGTGACGATAGCCTCTCTGCGCAGGGGAAGGCTGATGCCCTTTCGCCATGTTTTCGTCCTCGGGCTTGGCGAAGGGCAATTCCCGGGGGATCCGGATCGTGCATCAATCGACATGCGCCATTGGACGAGGGAAAACGCTGAATACGATTTGGATATCCCTGAGTTCAACAAGGGATGCTTTTTGGACGTCATCTTCGCCGCGAAGGATGGGTTGCATCTGAGCTATGTCGGTCTGAGTCCGGAAGACAAGAAGGAATGGAACCCCTGCTCCCTTTTAAACCAAATCATAAACATCCTGAACGATCATGTGATCCGCGTTCCGTTTCGCATTCAAACCATCCCTCTAACGTACCGAAGTCAGGAGTATCTTCGCAATAAGCCGATGGGGGCGTTGAGTCCGTTACCGAACAGGAACAGGGATCAGTTACTCCTCCTTGCGCAGGATGTGATGCTGCATCGGGAAAGGTTTCCCGATGCGATAGCTGAGGAGGCGAAGCGACTTTCGCAGACGGCTGAGGAAAAATGGCGTGAACTTCACAAGACGCCCGAAAATGAGAGTGACGAAGACACCGAAATAAAAACTGTCTCCTTACGACATTTGGCGGAATTTCTTCGGAATCCTCTTACAGCCACGATTCGCCATGTCTTCGGAATTGAGCTGTACGAAGAGGATAAATTCGAATGGGAGAACGAGAGCGAGGAGCTTTTCACGTCCGATGGGGATGCAATGCGGAAGTACCAGTTTGATCTGATGGACAATGCGTTATATCAGGGCGAAGGGTTCCAAATGGATCAGAGGTTCCATCAAATTTACGAAGACCGATGGCTTCGCTGCAGAACTCCTATTGAAGCCTTCCGAACTATTGACGAGAGAAGCGTATTGAAACAATTGCACACGGACCTGGATCAACTCACGGATAAGCTCGTTAAGATCGACGCGAACAGCCTTTTTCAGATCGTGCTGGGCGAGAAGGATCAAACCCGCGCCACGCCTGCCAAAGAGATACCACTTCCGCCATGGAACCTCGCATTGCCGGATTCGTGTTCAATTCGCATACACGGACTCATCAATAACATCCTTCAGGATTCGGACTCCGTTACGCTTCTCATCCCCACCGTCAACAGCTTGGGAAAATCGAACCTGCCGCGCGAGGCGTTGCATCCACTTCTCTGTTTTCTGGCGCTTGCATCCTTGGAGGAAACCGAGAATGCATGGCTAAAACATCGAAGATTTGCGATCAAGTTCCTGACTCCGAAATCCGATATAGAGGTTCCATGCCAATGCGACCCGGATATCGCCAGAAGTTATTTGGAGAAGTTGTCGGCGGACGCGAGCGGGGCTGCCCGAGAGGATTATCTGCCGTTTGAAATCCACTCCAAAATCAAATTCCCGGATACGATGGAGGTAAGCGAAAAAGAGAGTTATTTCATGGAGGAGTACCTTTACCAACTCGATAACGAAGTCAACGGTTTTTCGTCCCGTTCGAGCACATCACGTAACTCATCCATTCTGGATATTATTCGTTCCGCTCCTCCTGCGGACGCATATGAGAAGGTTCGACGCAGATTCGATCTCCTGCGGGCTTTTTATCAGATGGGAGGGAAACAGTGAAATCCCTCATCATGGAGGCATCCGCAGGCACGGGAAAAACCTACTCCATCGAAAACAAAACAATAGAACTAATTCTTGACGGAATACCATTGCCGGAAATCCTTATCATGACATTCACCGAGCAGGCGACAAGCGAACTCCGGAAGCGGGTGCGAGTGCGCATCGAGGAGACTCTCCGCCAAAAGGAAGTGTCCCCTCGGCACATGGCGTCTCTGCAAAAGGCGTTGGACGATTTCGATTACGCCTCGATTATGACCATTCACGGCTTCTGCAACCAGACGCTTAACGCCTACGCATTTGAGACCGGCATGCCGTTGCGCCTGGCGCTGGTGGATAGCCACGATATCACGCGAAGCCTCTTCTCCTCGAAACTGAGAGGCGAATGGGAGGAAAAGATCATTGCGGAAGCCCCCTTACCCATCCAAGATTCCCTCCGCCAGAAGGACTTTGCCCGAGAAATCATCCTCCCGTTGGCGAAGGAGTTCC
The DNA here is from genome assembly GCA_027459625.1 of Chthonomonadales bacterium. GTDB lineage: Bacteria > Armatimonadota > Chthonomonadetes > Chthonomonadales > CAJBBX01 > DTKV01. The sequence continues at coordinate 4,001 of DAIDHP010000026.1, read as the reverse complement.
AAAGCGAGGATCGGATCATCGCGGGAAAGCTCTCCGATATCTCCCGTCTCATGGCGGACATGGGCTCCTGGCTGAATGAGGATCTGCTCGATCGAATTCGAAATAACGAGGGCAAGGTCCACGGTGGCACGCTCAAAGCGATCCTTCAGCGAATCGATACGCTAATCCATTCTATCCAGTCGCAGGATGTCCACGCCGTGAAACAATGCTTCGAAGAAATAGCCGCGAAACCGATTTGGGTATCCACATTAACCGATCCAAAATATCATTACATATCACCGGAGCAATGGAGTTCGTGGTGCAAGCTTCAGGAACTGTTAAAGAGCAGTCCGCACAGCGAGTTCATCCGTCACGCCATTTTGAATCTGTTCAATGCAACTCAAAAGGAGAAAAGAACGAGCGCGGCGATTGATTATAAGGATATGCTCGCAAGTGTCCGGAGGGCTGTGAGAGAATCGACGATGCTCTCCTCTATCCTGAAAGCCAGATACCGCGTCGCGTTGGTGGACGAATTTCAGGATACGGACCCCGTTCAATGGGATATCATTCGAACTATTTTCACGGATGACGAACACGGGTTGATTCTCGTTGGGGATCCAAAGCAGTCCATTTACAGTTTTCGCGGCTCCAATGTGCAAACCTATCTTTTCGCAAGAGACTTCCTCATCAAAGGAGGGGCGGAACGAGAGGACCTGACCACCAATTTCCGCTCCGTGCCGACTCTTTTGGATCGTTTCAACTCCCTGTTCTCTCAAGGGTGGTTTGTCGCCGAGGATATGCAATACCAACCCGTGCTCACGCCGGAATCCCAAGGCATCGCCTCGCCGTTTCAGGTCATTTGCGACCTGTCGGACCGAGATCCGTTGACATTGGTGGAGGTGCGTGCCAAAAATGCGACCAAAGCGAAGCGACAATGGGCGTCGTGGATCGCGGACGAGATTGGGCGGTTACTCCAAAGCGGCATGAAATACTCTTTCAAGGGTGAGCCGAGAGAGATGGATGCAGGGGATATCGCCATTCTGATCCGCAACCGCACCAGCGACCTGGATGCCGTTCGACACGCTCTGCGTAAAAATGCGATCCCTTACACCATTGGCAGAATGACGGGGCTGTTTCAATCGGACGAGGCGATCCACATGCATCTCCTCCTGCGCGCTCTTTCGAATCCGCATGACCGCGGCTCCTACCGAACCGCTCTCTTGACCCGATTCTTCGACATACCGATCGAAAGCTTTCAGAACTACCTCAGCCTTCCCGAAGATCATCCCATCACCGCTCACATAAGGGAATGGAAGGTGTTGGCGGACAAAAGGGATTGGGGGAGTTTCTTCCGTTTCATTTTCAGGGACACCAATCTCTTGGCAAGGGAGTTGTGCGAACATGATGGGGAGCGGCATGTGACCAATTTTCTACACATCGCGCAGATTCTCGCCGAGGACGCGATGCATCATAACCTGGATTTGAACGCGCTTGAATGGAGGATGAATGATTATCGCCATCGGGATTTCCCGGATGACGATCCCAAGGACCTGCAGCGTCTGGAAACAGAGCAGCGCAAGGTCAATATTCTGACGCTGCACGGCAGCAAAGGACTCCAATTCCCCATAGTCTTTATAGCAGGCTCCATCGGAGGGGCGTCCAATCGCACTCCGGAATACTTCCGCTACATTGAGAAGGATAGACGCGTCTTCGATTTCACGCTGCGAGAGGAGAGCGAGAGAAAGCAGACTCAGCAAGAGAATGCGGAAACAGAGCGGCTTTTCTACGTGGGGCTGACTCGCGCCCAGCATAGGGTTTATCTTCCGGTTTGGCGGGGGGAGGAAAGTGACACCCCCAAACGCAACTACATCACTGAACTCATTGATAAAAGGATCACCGAACTCGGATGGCTAACCCTCTCATGCGCATCCCAGAGGGAATGCGTCACCCAAGGTTCCGAGGATGCCAACTGGGAAACCAAACTGGAAAATGCCGCAATCGAAGAGACTCGCGAGGAATCGATTTTTCAGCCTGAGATTCCGGACGCCAGGGCACGAGTGACAAGCGTCTCCTCGTTCAGCCATCTTGCAGCGGTATTGGGCGTATCCTCCATCCATTCCGTCTCCGAGAATATAACGGATTCCACCCAATTGAGCGTGGAGCTCCCCCCCTCTCTCCCCATATTGCGGGAAATCGGAGACGAATTCGACATGGAGGATGTAAGAGACGCCGAAGAAAAAACCCAGTTGCCGGACACGGAATTGCCGAAAGGCAAACATACCGGAAACGTTCTGCACTCCATCCTCCAATACGTGAATTTCCAAAATGTGCTGGCAAGCGGCGATGCTGAAAACATGGACGAGGAGACGAACCTCCTGATAAATGAAATGACCTCGCTGGAGGGGCTAGACACGCGGTTTTCGCCGCTCCTGCGGGACATGGTGTGGGAGGTACTCGGAGCCCCTCTTCCGATTGAGATCGGAGGAGGCATGATCGGGGACATCCGCGAAAGGGTTCATGAGGCGACATTCTGGCTCCCCTTCCCGGAGATGAGGAAATTGCGAATTCCAGGCGTGGTCGGACGGGAATCCTTCCTGACAGGTTTTATAGACATGTTTGCGAAGATCGATGGCAGGTACTTCATCTTCGACTGGAAATCCAATTACTCCGAAAATGGCTATTCGCGGGATGCGCTTGCGAAGATCATGCGTGAGCATCGCTATTTACTACAGGGTCGTATTTACGCGCACGCCATCCGCAAGTGGCTTGCATCATTCCTCCCCGATTTCTCCTACGAGAGGGACTTCGGGGGGTGCTGTTATGTCTTCCTGAGAGGCGCAAAACGCAGAAAAATGGAGGAGGGCATCTATTTTTGGAGGGATGAAGAATCGCTGATCTCCAGCCTGGATAAGATTTTATCCTTCTAAACACTCCCATTCCTTTATTTGAACATGATTAAAGGATTAAGGGATGGACAGGATGGGATTATTGCATTCCCCATCGCAGGGAACATCCTCCGTCTCATATCCTGTCTTGATACTCATAACCTTTTGTAGGAGCGACCCTTGTGGTCGCCCGCCATTATTTTTTTAGTCACCCGCTTCCAAGTGCTGGTAATTATACATGCTGCGTTCTTGGCGGATGTTTCGTGTACAGTGTGGCGGATGCACGTGGAATATCGTTCATACATCATTCCGTTAATAGAACAGTATGCACGGACGGAGCGGTCATTACGACCTGGCGGGGGGATATTCGGTGGTTTTCGCGTTACCGCTACCTTGCAGACAATCTCGTAGGGGCGACCCTTGTGGTCGCCCGCAATTTTTTGGTCACCAGCTTCCAAGTGCTGGTAATTCGACATGCTGCGTTCTTGGCGGATGTTTAGTTACCGAGTTGGCAATCATCCGTTATCCATTCCACCGCAAATTGCGAACATTGCGAACAATCCGAAGAGGAAGGAGCGCACGTTACGACCTAGCGGGGGAATTCGGTGGTTGTTTGGTCGCCGGTACCTTTCGGGCGACCACAAGGGTCGCCCCCAACGTATCGATAATCCATAATGTTGCGTTCTTGGCGGATGTTTCGTTACCGAGTTGGCAATAATCCGTTACCCATCCCACCGCAAATTGCGCACATTGCGAACAATCCTGGGGCGGAATGAGCGGTCGTTACAACCTAGCGGGGGGATTCGGTGGTTGTTTGGTCGCCGGTACCTTGCGGGCGACCACAAGGGTCGCCCCTACATTGGCTTGAACTATTAGCAAATTGATGCATCGCCGTATCTATCTCATTCATCCTAAAACCTGACCCGCCAAAACACTTCAATGAATGAAATTAGTGGAATACGCCCATTCCCGGTCGGGAGTTTATGCGTTCGATATCTAGTGTTGCGTCATATCTCTCAAATCTAATCACAGGCATCCTTTCCGGCCTCGAAAGGGATAGAAAATCGGGTAGGCGGGGTCATTACTGATCCCGCCTCCCACACCACCCGGCATGCGGGTCCGCACCGGGCGGTTCAC
>DAIDHP010000025.1 GCA_027459625.1 Chthonomonadales bacterium | reverse complement strand
GCGAACCCCCTCCCCCCGCACCTCTGGCGTTTCAATCCTCACCGGCGATCACTCGCCGGTGCAACATGGGATCCATTCGGGATTGGTCAACGACAGGCTCAGGTTTCAATCCTCACCGGCGATCACTCGCCGGTGCAACGCAGGCTCGGATATCAAAGCCAGCTCGTCATCAGGTTTCAATCCTCACCGGCGATCACTCGCCGGTGCAACATGACCCTGACCGCCGCGCAGATGAGAGTGATCGAGGTTTCAATCCTCACCGGCGATCACTCGCCGGTGCAACAGTTTGCATCCCTATCGACTCTGATCAATAATGAGTTTCAATCCTCACCGGCGATCACTCGCCGGTGCAACGTAAGGAGGACACAACATGGCACAAACTCAAACTCGTTTCAATCCTCACCGGCGATCACTCGCCGGTGCAACCCCTGGACGCCCTACGATATTTGCATGGAGCTGATCAAGGTTTCAATCCTCACCGGCGATCACTCGCCGGTGCAACCGCGTCATTCGCGCTTTTTCAGGCCCGTTTCACGCTTGAAATTCGGAGGCATGACGCCAAACTCTCCTCATTTATCCTGAAGTCTCGCTCGTTTCAACGCGGTGTTCAAGCTCAAACGCCTGCGAGAATCCCCCTCGTGAAAAGTCGTCGCTTCAGGTTCGCGCAAAGTCTCATAATATCAGGGTGTCGCTGAAATCGTGATATCTATCCAACCCCCACGCCTCCACCGCGTTCTCACGATCCCCGTGAAGCTTGTATATCCGAAGGCTATCCTCGTCCATCGAGATGATTTTCAAAAGTTTCATCTTAAAACGCTCGAGGTTGGATGGGTCCAAACTGCATTCAAATACGGACCATTGCACTCGCTGCCCGTAACCCAGGCACGTCTTCGCCACGCGTCTGAGTCGTTTCCTGCCCTCCGGTGTCTCCGTTTTCACATCGTAAGTAACCAATATGTTCATTCCTAGCCTCGCTGCATATCGAAAACAATGCGGATATCGGCATGGCTCCGATGGATTTTCATTTCTCATCGGGCAATATATGGCAAATAATGAGGGGTGTCTCCTCTAAGACATCTCGCCAGAAGCCTCGCCTGCAGATGAGGAACCAGCCCCATTGGAATCTTCTCCTTGAGGAACGGATGCAATGTCTCCTCCTGTTTCCTCTTCTGATAAGCCGTGATGACGATTTTCCTTCCGGAATCGTTCAACAACACGCTTCCCCCGGGACGCTCGTCGAAATGCTCAGGTTTTATCTGACGCCGATTTATCAGGGACAAAGCCAGACGATCCGCCACGCATGCTCGGAACTCCTCCATCAGGTCCAAAGCCAGGGCGGGGCGTCCAGGGCGAATGGCGTGAAGAAATCCGAATTGCGGATCAAGACCCACCCCCTCCGCCGCACCCACGCAATCATTTGTAAGCATGGAGTAAAGGAACGAGAGCAGAGCGTTTACTCTGTCCCTTGGAGGTCTGCGCGTTCGAAGGTGAAAAGCGAAATCGGATTTCTCAACGGTTATCATCTCCGCGAAAACGTTGAAATAGGATGACGCGGCGATACCCTCCACTCCTCGCACTTCATCCAACGTTCCGCATTCCGGCAGCGCCTGCAACAATCCCGCTAACATTTCCGATTGCTCCCGCAATCTTTCAGATGATTCCGTACTGGGAGAATCCCTCGCCGATCTTTGAAGAACCCCCCGTGAGTTCTTAATCTTTCCCGCCACGATGTTTCGCGCTATGGAAAGAGCCTTCTCCGGTGATATGCTATGTTCGTATTGCGCTTTTCGCAACAATACGTTCCCGGAGACCGGTCCAACCACTCTGGCTCTGAATCGTCCGGCGAAATCCAAAAAAACCACATCTCTTCCGTCCTCCGCGCAACGTTCCATGAGAGGCGGAGAGATGCTTGAGCCGCCGAACAGAACGATCCCGCCAAGGTGCAGGAGAGGGGCTTGCAATAGTTTGACCCCATTTGCCTTCACCAGCACCGTATCTCCTTCCAGACTTGCGTAGGCGCCTTGGGTCATGATGTAAAGCGTGTTTAACAGTTCTCTGCTCATCCTTCATCCTCCGCCGAATTGGAACCAAGCCGATACAAATCCCGCAAATGCCAGTCGTACCTCGCTTCGATTATAACTTCAGGCATGCAAACTTCGAATAGCGAGCAATTACGACACCTGATATCATTCACCGGAGGTGGAATAATCCCATTCAATATCATCTCTCGAATGGCTAAGATTGCGCTTCGCATTAACTCGCGTAACTGCTCCGTAAATACCACCTCTCTTCTTCTATGAGAAGAGATATGATATATCGCGCCTGATATTATCGGTGTATGGAACATCTCCTCCAAACACGCCGCCTGGGCGCATAACTGGAGATCATCATGATTGTTTTTCTTCCTAGGCCCATGTTTGTATTCAACAGGATAGATGGAACCATCTTCTCGAAATTCAACCACATCCGCTTTCCCGATTAATCCTAGATCGTCGGACCACAGAGGAAGAGCGCGTTCAATCCTCGCCCCGGGCAATACCTCCCAATCGCTTGTATCAACTCTTTCGTGCTGATACCGCCCTTTCAAGGTGAATTCATTCTCCTCGAAAATTTGGGCTACATGAATAAGGGCGCATTGCCTGGGACAGTAACTATAATGCTCGATGGCGGAAATCATAACCATCTGGTCATCATTATGCAATTCTGGGATATTTTCAAATTCCATTCAATACTACCGGTCTTGGCCAATTTATATCAGCGTCATCGGGTCCTTTTGCAGGATCAAAAGATAGAACTGGATTAAAATCCTCGGTTTCCTCCAAACGCAAGCTGTTATGCACTTTCGCTGATGAGGCCTGACCGCTCGGGCAATTATGCTCCCACCAAACAACATTCAGAACCTCCATGCTTCCTTCGGGTCTGGCGGAGGAGGCGTCATTCTCAAATAGACTAGGCAATATCTCCTTAATCACTTTGGCGTCATCGTCACTAAACCCGGTCTTAACTGCGAGTTGAGGATTCATACTGCCAAAAAAGACATATATGCCGCTGTCGATTCTATGTTTCATACCCATCGTATCAGAACCCTTTTTCGCACCGGATTCGCCACTTACGCTTTTTGTAATCTGAACGCTGGTGATACTTACTGGTTTAATACTGAATGCGGATTGAATCGACACAGGACCACGAATACCGATGGAGACGCCTTCTCCTGAACGTGCCCCCGGTATAGCGAACACCTGTCCGAAAGCTCGCACATCGAACCACTTTTCGCAAGCCGCTTCCCCGTTCTTTCTCTGTTCCGCTGTCAATGATTTTTCAAATCTTTCTCTCAGAGAGGCAAAACCGTCAATATTGTTATCATCTGATTGAACAAAAATATCAATTCCACGGTCCATCAATCTGTTACGGATTTTGCGTTTCAGACACACGTCGGTCATTTCGCCGTATCCATCCGCAGTTATCCTTGGTCTGTTTTCGCTTAACGGATCTCCGTTTGGATTGGCGTTTTTTACACGTATTATGACTGCAAAGTCCTTCTTGTTAGTTAAAGACATTACTCTGTTTCCCCTTCTTTATTTATTTTTTCCGTATCGCTATCGCTTTCATTCCCATTATTCGGTGATTGAGTTTTCCATCGATTTCTTAGATTATTTCGCTGGCAATGAAATCCCAGTAGGAATTCACCGGAGAGAGGTTTATCCGAGATAAAATCCTCGCTATTAAACATACTCATCACTTCGTCCATCCCCGATTCAATATTGTTTAAAACACCTCCCTTGTCCGAGCGCAATTTGGTTTTGTATGGAGAAAGTGAAACAGCTATTATGAGCCATGTGGAATATGGTTTCTGGGAAAATCTTTGCAGCAGTCTTTCAGCGGTGGTATCCCTCTCTCTCTTTTTCTTTTCCTTTGAGTAAATAGCCGCACCTTCAAGATCATCTGCCAAGGCCAGCAACCTGCCATATAAGTAATCCCTGGTCATCCTATCCTTTTCTAGTCCCATTTGATACCCTCGATCCATATTTTGATATTTGTATAATGCACATGCAACTCCAAGGGATGTTTCCCAAACATAGTCCGGAATCCCCTTGTTGCGTGTCGCACGTTCGACACAAGCCTTAACCAAATCATTTGGAATTGGCGCCCCGTCAACAATACACGGAAGAAGTCGCTTTACCACCATGGCTCGAATTTTATTGTCCGCCTTGAACCCCTCCTTTCCATCTTTGCCGTAAGCCATGTTTGCAACAATCGAAGGGGACGGAGCGCCGACAAACTCCACTTTCCCGATACGTTGCATCCAACCGCACTTCGTATGCCAGTCCTCAACTTTTTGCAGTAATTCGGAGCCCGTAAGTCCATCGTAAAACACTACTGACAATCTTCCCGATGTAATGGATTCAAGTCCCATTACAACCACGTCCGTAGTGTCACCGATAATATGCTTATACCCCGCGATTTTTTCGCTCAACTGAATTCCAATCTCCTGAGCGGTATATGTTTCCTTGACGTTCTTGACACCCGCCAAATCCAAAACATCGGCGCACGGATCCGGCACATCCTCTCCGGTAACCGCCCATGAAACTACAGTGAAATCTCCGTAGGATCTACCTTGACGCGCTATCAACCATTTTAACGCATTATGAACTTTTTGAGTGGTCTCAATCCCTATCCCTGTCGCCTCGTTCGCATTGGTGAATCGTCCATGATAACAGGTACCCCCTGAATCCAAAGATGAAATAAGTTTAGCGTTGTCGCCAGCCCTTCTAATATACTTTGGATGCTTATCCGCTAGAATGGTTTTCTCACCGGAAACATAGCATGTACCCTTTTCCATAGATTGCATATTAATGCAATACTTTATCCATTTATTCCGTATAGACTTGTCCTCCCATAGTTTTGATTGTGGATCACCAAGTATCTCTACGGAGAACCCAGCTGTAAGCTTATGCTGTAGATAATTCTTTGTCGTTGGATCCTTAGGGGTGAGCTTGAATATCTCAGGCTTCTCGCCCATTGTATTATTCCAATTTGTGATTAATTTCCCGTTTGAATCGACAGCTAAAAGACCTGTGTCCCTTAAATCAGCTATTATAGATTTTGATAATATATACTTATACACTGCCTCAATTTTAGAGTCAGAATAATTTGAGGCACACCATTTTTCAAGTTGTTTGCAATATGCGGAATAATCATTATCATTATTCACTCCGAAATTGCTTAAATCTCCGGCAACATATTGAAAGCTGTCAAACAAGGGATGCGGGCAACAGTTACTGGATCTGCTGTCTGAATCCTCCGTAACGGGTATTACAGCCTTTATTTTGGGGTTAAATAAATGAGCTCTTATAAAATGTCCGTTCATGTCAATTAAAATATTCAATTGCATATCTCGAATACTGTGATAAAGTGGAGTCAAAGGAATATTTTCATTATCATTCCTTACAGAATCAACATTATTATCATATGTTTGCCACAATTTTTGCATCCAGCTCATGATATATCCTCCAACTTCATGGAACTTGGCGGGTGTGGATCCATATCTCTGACTTTGCTTCGCAAGACTGAGGAATCATTTGGGTTCGGGAATTCAATTATACCATTATGCATAATAGGTCTCCATAATCGTCTGTGCAATTCATTCACTCCAATCTCATCAGGATAACTAAAACCATGAAACATTAATCCAAATGACAAATCGCCATAATCATCATAGAATCCTTGCTTATCACCAAATTTGCAGGGTTCAACATATCCCTGACATTCTCTTGTACCTAAAAAAATATCTTGGCGTCCTCCTTTCTCAATCATTCTCTCTGCAACCGAAAGATGTTTGATATCATTCCGATCATCTGCCAAATCTGCTCGAAACGCATTCCATTCAAAATGCGCGAGAACCTGATACTCCACATCGGATAGGTAGGTGTATATAGAAAGATCATTGCCACCAACGTACTTTAAGGGCTTAGCACTCTTTGATTCCATACGAATACGCTTCATTATTCTAATCTTGTCTATATGCCAAATAAAACTAGGCTTCCAGTAAATTGATTTGGTTATTCCTTTAATTGCCTCGTATGTAGGGATGTGATATGAGCACTTCTCTCCTCCGATTTTTGTTATAGGATCAGTAAATAATGCGTAACGTCCGTATACCTTGAATTCTATCTCATTTAACATAGTTGTCTCCTCTTATCCTATTAAAATATCCATATCATTTTTGCCAGAAATAATAAAACCAATATCATCGTCATAGTGCGAAACATCAAGCCAATATAATTCAGACTCAGTCCACACCTCATGCAAGACACCACTCATTTTCAGTCTATCAAAATCATTTTGAAATAATGTGACAGTGTAACGCTGAGCACTCCTTAATAAATTTTTTTGATTTTTAACATCAGTAGTAATTAATAAATTATTAATGATATCTCTTCCTTTATCTCCATAGGGTACAATGACTGCAGTAGTATCGTTTTTAATAACCCTGAATAATTCTCCGACTGTCTTAAATGATTGACGCAAAGGAATATTAGGTTTTATTTTATTCTGCCTTTTATATGCCTCCACAGAATTATTATTATTCGATAGCAATGATAGCAATGAATCGTTTCTATCAATTTTATTGCCAGCTTGAACAGGATAATCCATTACACTAGCCTTCTCAAAAAAGTGATAATGATAGTAACGCGCCATTATATCAGGATTGAGCAAATCCTTATCCAATCCCTTTGATGTTTCTTCCAAAATGCGTTCAGCGCTCTCTTTGGCTTCCTTAATTTCCTGCAAACTCCTTAAGTTTTCATTCAACGGGTTCACAATATAGGTGTTACCGTTTTCCCTTAGTCCACCACGATTACAGCGTCCGGCGGCTTGAACGATGGAATCCATCCCTGCCATTGATCTAATCACAGTCCCGAAATCCACATCTACCCCAGCTTCTATTAGCTGGGTGCTTATACAAATTACAGGTATATCGGAAGTAAGCAGTTTTTTAATCTCGTTTAAACAATCATTTCTATGTTCCGCACACATATTTGTACTTAGATAAAATACATTATCGGCGTTCGAACGGCAACGTAGATAAATTTCCTTCGCCTCCTTTTTCGTATTGACTATGACTAAACAACTTCCAGTGGATGCCATCTCTCTATTGGTGAGATCTGTTATCTCTTCATCCGTCCATCCGCCGATTTTTCTACAATCGATTATTTTAACGCGCTTCAGTTCCTCAAACAGGCCCTTCACATCGTCTATAATACTTGAGTCTGGCGAAAATCTAGCGGCGCCTTTTTCTTTGTTGACTTTGTCAAACAATGGCTGGGTTGCGGTGCAAAATACAACCGTAGAACCACAAACCTCCGTCAAAAAATTGATCGCGTTATTGAACATGTGAATGACCCTTATTGGGATTGACTGCACCTCGTCAAGAATGATGACGGAGTTGGCAAGTTGATGCATTCGTCGAACGGATTTGGTACCCCCTCCAAATAGAGTTTCCAGAAATTGAACTGCAGTTGTGAAAATAACTTGCACATCCCAGTTTTCCGAAAGAATCCTGTTCCATTCCGTATCCTTTTCAAGCAATAGATTTGAGTGATGCTCCAGTATCAATGGATCGTCAGATGACGCCTGAAGTATGGAACTTACCGCGTCGAAATTCTGCCCAACTATGGAGATATAAGGGGCTATGTATATAATGCGATCCATGCCCCACTTCTTTGCATGTCTAAGGGCAAAGCGCATGGCGCCCAATGTCTTTCCTCCCCCGGTTGGAACAGTCAACTGATACAATCCTCTTTCTCTTTCCGATGCGGTTGCGCACTCATTGGATATCCTGTGTCGAATCTCATCCACCTTATTCCTCACAGGCAATTGGGACAGATGATTTTCGAGCCTATCAATCAGCAATCCCCATTCCGAATAACCTCCGCGATATTCCGAAAGGGATGCATCGGTGAAGTTGGAGGTATCTGTGCGGTCAGCATCTATTAATGCGCTAAAAAGAAACTTCACCAGTAATCCCGCCCGGAAAATAGGTTGATTGATATCCGACTTAATCAACTCAAACAGTTTATCTGTTTCTTTATTGAATTCCTGAGATGATATCAATTCACGAATTTTGTTTCTTACAAATGACTCTTCATCTAATAGTGACGTTCGGGCAATCGATTTTCCTAATCTCTCGGTGAATTTATCCAGCCCATCCGGTGATATACAATCAATCAATCCACTGTGATGTGAGGCAATAATTAACGCTAAAAACTCCTTGACCAATACGGATAAATGATCGTCACAATTTGGCGTCAATGACCAAATAAATTGAGCTCCCGTGGTGGAATGATCTACGGAGCCTCTCTCACCGCCATTCCTAATATAATCCTGAAACTCAGATGAGTATTTTCCTAGGTCATGGCATAAGCCAATCAACTCGCCGAAAAGAGGCATTCCGATTTTCGCCGTGTATGATGAAGCCTTTGATGCAACACATTCGAGATGATCAATGATGCTCTGAGTAGTATTGTCTTTTCTTCGCGTATGAGCGATAAATTCCGACTGTGTGTTATGCTCCATAGGTGTGCCGAACACTTTCTTTTAGTAAGCGATCTTCTATGTTATACTCTTTTCTTCCCTCAAAAAACGGAAAATTCCTTCATTATTTTCGCAAAACCCTCCATTTTCCTGCTCGCCCGTCCGATACTCACTTGCGGGGAGCCCACGTTCGCCACCCCGCGCGAAAAATGAAAGTCATTCAACATCCTTGCAAGCTGTTTTTTCTATTTTCTCGTTTTTGGGGGTATAATTAGATTTGAAATGCGTATGTATATGAAACGACGCCATTTTGACGGATTTGACAATTGTCCGCACTCTCCCATTTGGAAAGATTTGGAAAGGCCTTTGCCCCTGCGAAGCGACACTTGCAGGTGCAAGGGCTTTGTGATTCAACACCCGCTTTCCGCCGATTCTCGGAGAGCCTATTAGACGGACAGCCCTCCCTTTGAGGAGTAAGGAGATCGCCATGAAAACAGGGATCGTTTGTAACGATTGGCTTGCACATATTCGTAAGTGGTTGGCACTCTCGGGAGAGATGACTCAACGCTAGGCGGAATTCGAAGAGGAAAGCTCTCTCCCGGCCCGGACGCTTCCCGAACAGGTTCCGCCTGCATTCACGCGCAAAAAGGTTTCACCTCATGCGAAATTTTATAAGACTGGTTCATGAATTAAAAGCATATTGGAAGATTATGGTCCTCATCGCAATCCTCACAGTCATCACGGCTGGATTGGGATTGCCGGGACCGCTTATTGTCGCTCATCTTATCGACAGCCTCTTTAAACACCATTCCATTAACCTCTTTCTGGTCTTCCTCGCCTTGGTGGGCATCGCCGCCGGTACGGGCCTAGTGGGTTATGCGCTGACCTTCGCCGTGACCTACCTTGGACAGCAGTTCAAGATGGAGATGCGCCGCAGGCTTTACAGCCACATGCAGACACTCTCCCTAGGCTACTTCGAGAAGAACCAGATTGGCAAGATGATGTCCAATATCACCAACGACGTAGCCACTCTCGATCAGTTGATCAGCGGCAGTTTCGTTCGGCTGATGCAGGATTCCGCCACGCTTATCGGCGTCCTCGTTATTGTCTTTATCAAGGATTGGAAGCTGGCTCTCGTGGCTCTCTCCGTCTCCCCGTTTTACGTGGCGAACTATTTACTGCACATTGGCCATATCAAGAAGGCGGCGGATGATGTTCGAGAGGAACGGGACGTCATGCTCGGCGACCTGCAGGAGAAGCTGGCGGGCGCGATGGTCGTAAAATCCTATGCCAAGGAGCGCACGGAGGTCCGCCAGTTCGTAGGGCAGACTCGCAACCTGTTGGATCTGAATGTGGACCTCTCCATGCTGGGAACCCGATTATGGACCATTGCGGAGTTCATCGGAAGCGGCTGCGGCGTGGCGCTCATCATATGGTACGGCGGACGGGAGGAGATGATGAATCGTCTCTCTCCGGGTAATCTAGTGGCGTTCATATCCTTTATCACAGGCTATATGTACGGACCGATCCTGCGCCTCATTCAGTTAAACGACCAGTTCGCCCGCACCAACGCCGCGTTGAACCGCATCTTCGGCACGCTGGACACCGAGCCTAACATTCAAAATAAACCCGAAGCCAAAGTGATGCCGGATATCAAAGGGCATGTGGAATACAAGCACGTTTGGTTCGAATACGAACCCGGCCAGCCGGTGCTGAAGGACATCAACCTCGACATCAAGCCGGGCATGATGGTCGCCTTCGTGGGGCAATCCGGATCCGGCAAGACAACCATGATTAACCTCCTCTCTCGGCACTACGACGTAACCGATGGCGCCATACTCGTGGATGGATACGACCTGCGGGATGTGACCATCGACTCTCTCAGAAAGCAGGTCGGCGTTGTGATCCAGGAGACGATCCTCTTCAACACTTCGATACGAGAGAACATCCGTTACGGCAAGCTGGACGCCACCAACGAGGAGGTGGAGGAGGCGGCAAGGGCGGCGAATATCGCCCATGTCATCGAAGCGCTCCCGAAGGGTTACGACACCCTGATCGGCGAGTCCGGCATAAAGCTGTCCGGCGGCGAGAAGCAGAGGATAGCCATCGCCCGCGCGATCCTCTCCGATCCGCGCATCCTCGTTTTGGACGAAGCGACATCCTCGCTCGATTCCGAAACGGAATCCCTCATCCAGGAGGCTCTGGACCATCTGATGAAAGGCCGCACCAGCTTTGTGGTGGCGCACCGATTGTCCACCATCGTGGCGTCGGACCTCATAGTCGTTATGGAGAAAGGGGTTATACGCGAAGCTGGCAGCCACATAGAGCTGCTCCAGCAGGGAGGCATATACGCAAGTCTTTACAATCAGCAGTTCAAGGTGGCGCTGGAATCCCGCGAGGCGGAGGGGGTGAAGCTATGAGCAACTTCCGACGCTTGTTGGGCTACCTGAGGCCTTATCGATATCGAGTCTTCCTTGCGGTGTTCCTGATGTTCATGGTCACCCTCACCGCCCTGCCTCTGCCAAGGATCATCCAGTTCGTTATCGACAGGGTGCTCCCGCACCATATGTGGCACACCCTCAACTGGATATTTTGGATTATCATAGGCATTTACCTGTTCAGAGGGATCGTCTCCTTTTCACTCAACTATCTCATCGGATGGCTTGGTCAAAGAGTGGTCTTCGATCTGCGGTTTCACTCCTACCGTCATCTGAACCGGTTATCGTTAAGTTATTACGATCAGCGTCAGACGGGTAAGATCATGGCGCGCGCCGTGGATGATATCAATGTAATCCAATACATGATTACCGGCGGGTTCGTCACCCTCATCACGGATATGCTAACCCTCGTCCTCGTAATCCCGGTTATCTTCCTGATGAACGTCAAGCTCGCCCTCATCGCCATGGCCGTGGTCCCGATCTATGTTTTCAACTACAAGCTGTTCCTTAAAAAAATCCGTCCTCTTTCCGTGGAGATTAGGAAAAGCTGGGACGCCTTGATCGGAACCCTTCAGGAGAAGATATCGGGCATCACCGTGGTGAAAGCCTTCGTGCGCGAGAATTTCGAAACCGAGCAGTTCATCAAAACGATTCGGCTCAATTACGATTTGCAGATGACTCAGGCAACGCTCAACCGTATCCTAGCCGCCACCGCCACCATCATTCGCGCGGTGGGCACCGGATTGGTTTACTGGATCGGAGCCAAACTGGTGGGGGTACACACGTTGAAGGTCGGAGAACTGGTCGCCTTCACAGGATATATCGGCTACCTTTATGACCCGGCTTTACGGCTTGTGGATTTCAACGTTCAGGCGCAGTGGGCCGGGGCGTCCATGGATCGCGTATTCGAGGTTCTTGACACACGTCCGGAAATCACCGACGCTCCCAACGCCAAATCCATGTCGAACCTAAAGGGATCCGTCACTTTTCGTCATGTATCCTTTGGTTATTCACGTGATAATCAAGCGCTTATCGATATTAACCTCGATGTCCAACCGGGCGAGGTGATCGCCATTGTGGGACCGAGCGGAGCGGGCAAGACAACTCTCGTTAACCTCATTGCACGGTTCTACGACGCCACGGAGGGGGCGATCCTGATAGACGGAGTGGATATCCGTCAAATTCGATTGGAATCGGTCAGGCGGCAAATTGGATATGTAAGCCAGGAATCGCTGCTTTTCTCGGTGTCGCTTGCCGAGAACATCCGTTACGGACGCAATGACGCCACCCGGGAACAGATCATTCAAGCCGCGAAGAACGCCGATCTGCATGACTTCATCATGACTTTGCCGGATGGATACGACACGAAAATCGGAGAAGAGGGCATCAAGCTTTCCGTTGGACAAAAGCAGCGTATGGCGATCGCCCGCGCCACCCTGACCAATCCGCGCATTCTCATTTTGGATGACGCCACCTCCGCGCTGGACTCCAAGACGGAGGCGAACGTGCAGGCGGCGCTGGAAAAACTGATGAAGGGGCGCACCAACTTCGTCATCGCCCACCGCCTCGCCACCATCATGAATGCGGATCGCATCGTGGTGATGGACAAAGGGAGGATCGTGGATATCGGCACGCATGCGGAGCTTGTGGCGCGAGAGGGGGTTTACCAAAACTTGTATAACGAGCAGTTTAAGAGCGCCCAGGACGAAGCGCTCGCGGAATTGCTGGGGTAGGTCATGGAAAGGGCGGGTTCAATGACCCGCTTCCGTTTCCTTAAATATCTCTGTAATACTCCCCGCATGGATCGGTGAAAACCTAGGAGTTCAATCCCCCCTCCCGATCCATGCCCCCTTTCTTTTCTCCATCCTTTTATTCCTGTCATCGATGCCATTACTCCTCATCCATGCTAAAATGAAGACGAGAACGCATATCCGGTTCGCTTCCAAGTCAGCTTTCTTCCCACGAAAGGGTACTGCCATGGTTGATATCAATGTGTTTTTCTGGTTCGATGTGGAGGATTACATCACCCCCGAAAGCGACGAAGCCCTCAAAGGAATCCTGAATATTTTCGAAGCCCATCGAGTGAAGGGCACGTTCAAGATTGTGGGGGAGAAGCTGCGGGCGCTGAAGCGACGCGACCGCCGGGACATCATCAACGCGTTGCGGCACCAGGATATCGGCTACCATACCGATTTTCACAGCGTTCATCCCACTCCGGCGGAATATCTCAAGGACCTCGACTGGCATCAGGGAGCGAAAGAGTTTGAAAGAAGAGAGAGGGCGGGGTTCGAGGAACTGCTCGATACTTTCAAAAGGGTCTCCTGTTACGGCCAGCCCGGTTCCTCCTGGGCCCCGCATGTCTACCCGGTGTTGCAATCCTGGGGTCTTCCCGTCTATCTCGATTACGCGAGACACATATGCCTGAACGATGAACCGTTTTGGTATTGCGGCGTTATGAATATCCTTAATCTCAAAAGCAACTCCACCAGGTTCGAACATCACCTAGGCGAGCGAGGGCTGAGCGAGGCTAAAGAGGAGTTCGACGCCATCCGCGGGAGGCTGATGGATGCGGGCGGCGGGGAGATTAGCATTTGCTATCATCCATGCGAATTCGCCACTTACGAGTTTTGGGACGCGGTGAATTTCGCCAAGGGCGCCAACCCGGATCGGAGTCGATGGGTTCCCCCCCGCGTGAAGCCTCGCGTAGTGATGGAAAAGGAGTTGGCCCTCCTGTCGAATTATGTGGAGCACATCGCCTCAAAGCCGAATGTGAGGTGCGTCACGGCGAAGGAGGCGCATGAGATATACCGTGATCCTACGCTTGACCGTAGTTATCGCGTCGAAGATATCCTCGCCCTAGCCGACGCCATCCGCCCTGATATCACCTATATCAAATGCGACAAAGGATACCTTACGCCTGCGGAGGTGTTTTATCTTATCATCTCACTCCTAAAGACCGCGTACCGGTATGGCAAAGAGTGTAATCGTTTCAGCGTTGAGTCTGTTTCGAATTTCGAAGTCAGAATCACGCACCCCATTTACGGAGCAATTGAGCGATCCGCAAGCCAGCCCGTCCCCTGTTCTATCGGAGAATTCCTCGCCGCCTGCGAGGAAGCCTGTGTCTTCATGGAGTCGGAGTGGAGGCTGCCGAACTCGGTCCGCGCGGGTGATGAGAGCTGGACACCGGAGGAATTTCTACTCGCAATGAGCGCCGTGCTAAAAAGTTTGAGCCGCGGGGGTAACACATTCGCGCCGACGGAAAGTGTTTCAACAGAAGGGCTGATACGTCCCAGGGAGGCGACGTTGCAGTTGGAGCGTCATGTGACGGACGCAGGGGTGTGGGACTGGGTCATCTTCCCGGAAAACTTTACCGCCCCGAGCATCGTCGAACTCGCCCGCCTGCAGACGTGGAGTTTGAAGCCGCCAAGGTAAGGAAACTCAATCCTATTGCTTGACAGTATCACTTTATGTAATATATTGTATTCAGAGGTCATGGCAAAATTCAAAAAATTCGCTTGGATGGCATGTCCCACGCTTGAATAAACGACGGAATAGTGAATTTTGCAATAGCAGGACCTGATATATAATAGCTTTCTTAAAGGTGAGACAAAATATGCGGGGAGGTCAATGGATGATTACAAAAGAACTGCTTATATCAGAAATTGAAAAGTTGCCTGGTGAATATATGGATATCCTCTATCAAATCATCAAATCGTATGAAAAACAGATTTCAGACAAGGATTGGATCAGCTTTATCGACCAAACATACGGTTGTATGAGGGATGATCCTATCCACCGAGGCGCCCAAGGCTCATTCGACGTGCGAAATGATATAAGATGAGATATCTGTTGGACACAAATGCTTGCATTCAATATTTGAATGGGACATCCACCACTCTTAGGAAAAACCTTGAATCCAAAAATCCCGAGGAAATATGTTTGTGCGCAGTTGTGAATGCCGAATGGAAAACAAAACGGTGTTTGCTACCTGGTCATTCTCTCGGAACATTTCTCCGCACCAAGCCTCATCGAACTCGCCCGCTGCAGACGTGGAGTTTGAAGCCGCCAAGGCAAGGAACTCAATCCTATTGCTTGACAGTATCACCATAGCTAATATATTGTATTGGCTGAGAGAAATACAATCGCGGGAAATTGGGTGATAACATACGTCCCTCGTTTGTGAAAATGCGTGCATGTGGAATTATGCCATCGCCCGATATGCCATGTCTCAACTTAGTGGTGAGATGTATCTCATAAATCAATGAGTGTATATGTTTGGAGCATACCCCTTAAAAAGGTTTAATCCATAACGGAGGAAAGTTATGCTGACCGGAATCCATTTTCTGCTGACTTACAAATGCCCCTATGAGTGTGATCACTGCTTCGTGTACGGCGGCCCGTATGCAAAGGGAACCATGACAGTAAAGCAATTACGCACAGCCATGGATGAGATGCATAAAATCGAAACCATAAGGAGTGTCTGTTTCGAAGGCGGAGAACCAACGATGTTCCATCCGCTTCTCTTGGAGGGCGTGCGCATGGCGAATGCTGAGGGGTACGAAGTGGGTATCGTAACAAACGCCTTTTTCGCCGTCACGGAGGAGGATGCAGCCTTGTGGCTCGCACCCTTGAAAGAACTGAAATTATCCAACATCGCCATAAGCGACGACCCCCTCCATTCCAATAACAAACCCTCACCCGCTCAAAATGCTAGGAACGCCGCAAGAAAAATGGGAATAGAATGCGGCATCCTCCGCACCGAACCTCCAATCGCATCGGCAGAGAAGGATGCGCCAATTGGCGGCGGGGTGATGTTTCGCGGTAGAGCCGCGGACAAGCTGGTAAAGGGATTGCCTATGCGTCATTGGAAAACGTTCACTACGTGCCCGTATGAAAATCTAAGCGAACCAAGCCGATTGCATATAGACGCATATGGCAATGCGCATATATGCCAGGGGGTGTGTATGGGGAACATCTGGGATACGCCGTTATCCGAATTGGTTAAGGACTACGAAAGCGCCTCGCACCCGATAACCGGTCCTTTGGTGAAGGGAGGCCCTGCGGAACTCGCGACTGAATACAATGTTCCGCATGAGGATGAATATGTGGACGCATGCCAACTGTGTTTCCGAACTCGTCAGGCATTATTGGACCGCTTTCCAAACCTCCTTGCGCCTAGGCAAGTATACGGATTGGGATGAATCGCTCTTTGACCATCATGGTTTAAAAGGTATAACATCCAGCTTCCAGCACGCAGTTCAATTCTGCAGCGAGAAGAAAAACCTAGTGCAAGGAAATCTCAAACCTGCATAGGTACTATGTGATAAGAGGACATTTTAATTATCGACATGGGTGAAGGATAACTCCGCAAGAAAGAACTTGAAGGCATGCTCGGAACGAACTCCCTTTTCCAAGGCGAACGGATAAAAGCCAACTTGACGAACCTCGGTCAAGGGGGTGATGATTTTCACCATTCAGGTAACGAACATGTTATACTTGAAAACGTAGCCTTGCCACTTTCAGGATTGCGTCCATTTACAACTATTTGCAGCTATAAGGCGTTATTGCTCCAACATCGCAGTTGTGTTAATCAATAGGTGCCAAGCCTCAAGCCGACTAAAACGTCGTCAGTGATTAATCGCGCCATCATATCCTCTGGCAACAGTCTTTTAAAAGCACTGGATGCTGCTGAATTTGTTTTATAGGTCATAATGGTGGTTTTTCCTTTCCGTTTGCTCAACCATGCGTCTACCACTTTTTGACCTTCGAGTGTTTCATATCCTTATGCTTTGCCCTTATGTCTACGCGAACGGATAAGAAACAAAGGCATTACACGGAAAGCCGTTAATCGGCAAAGATTCCCGAAGAAAGAAATGGTTCCTCGCTGCTTTGTGTGGGCATACAATAGGCGGGTGTCTCTGCATTGAACTCATTCCATCCCGAAAAAGACGGCCAATGGTGTGTGCCGATACGCTTGCAAAGCCCGAAGGAGGATGTGTTGCGGGCGAACCGAGCTATTCATATTCAACCCCTTCGAGGTTAGGGGATGGCTTTCAAGCCATTTGGGATATCGCACCTCGGGATTCATCCCAATGGGAATACGGAGCGGAACCATAATAAACGCCGTCTTATTCCATGTCGCCGCTTACTCATCCATTCATTACCCACAGGAGACAGCGAAGAACCTTAAATTCATCACGACGCTAACCCATTTTCCTATGAGATAATTGCAAAATTATAAAAAAGCTCATCGTTTCACGTATCATAGTCATGATCTACAACCTAAAGAATGAATTTTGCAATTACCTGAAATATTATCCCTTCCTCCCCCACACCAAAAACACGGGGAAGTTCTTCCTGCCGTTCGGGGTGTCCCGCTCAGCCACATACGCTGTAGCGTCCCCGCAATCCTTAAAGCCGGCTTTCGCCATCTCCGCTTTAAGCCACTCCCTATCCAATCCGAAATGCTGTACGCCGCTGTTATCCGCATGGAACGTTCCGTCCTCGGTATCCAAGTCGGCGAGGGCTATATATCCTCCCGGCCTAAGCATCGCATGCAGCTTTTTCAATAATGAGGGTATGTCAGCTATATGATGCAAGGTCATGGAGCTGGTAATAAGATCCACCTGCATCTTCGGCGTTTCATCCTTCTCCAAATCCGCAAGGACAGTGTCCACATTATTCAGACCCAGTTCCCTGACTTTCTCCCGAATCTTACCGAGCATGGCCGGGGAGCTGTCCATGCCGGTGATTCTCCTCACCTCGGGCTCTATCGACAACGTCACCAGCCCTGTGCCGCATCCGTAATCAAGCGCCTCCCACTCCGGAGATATCGGCACCATCTTGCATATGGCGGATGCGATGTTTTTAGCCATCATAACTCGTCCCTGATTTTCATCCCAGTTCTGAGCTCCTTTTTCAAATCTTTCATGTGGCATGTGGATTCATTTTTCCTTTCAACATTTATATCGTTTAATAAGGAGATTTGCAACATTCAAAAGCGGCATTAAGATCAAAAAATCACCCATGGCGGTTTCCACGGATGGTGAATCATGCAAACGCCCTAAATCATTGTCCGTCCAGTTGCGTTATTATACGCATTCACGGTGCGATTTTTCACAGGAACTCCTCCTTTGCTTAGGATAAGAGGTCGCAGTTTGGGCGCGTTCGCTATGTATTCGCGTAATGTATTTATCGAATATATCGCTGTATAATACACCATGAAAAGATATGCGAATATCCGCCCCATACTTTTTCTCATGGTATGTTCCGCCGTGTTGCCGGAGGTCCTATCAGGCAACACCCCATTACGCCAATTTCTCTTTCCTCCAACCTTTCTGTTTCTCTCGCTCGCATATGGAATTCCCGTCCTTATCATCCGCGAATACGCGATGCGTCATCGCTTGAGCGCGGGCGGGATATTCTGGCTGGGTCTGGGATTTGGCGTTATCAACGAGGGTTTCCTCGCAAAAACGCTCCTTATGTCGAGGAATGTCCCAAACCCCGCCTTCGACGCATACGGAATGTGGCTAGGCGTCAACTGGACCTGGACGATGACCATCTGTCTATGGCACGCTGGTTTCTCCGTTCTCCTACCGATCACGATCACCCATCATCTCTTCCCTGCGGAGAGCGCACGATTATGGTTAAATCGGAAAACCATACTCCTGCTTTTATCGTCCTCAGCATTCATATGCTTTGCGATTTTTCTAAGCGGGTTTCGCATGCATGGTTCGCCGCTTCAGTTGATCGTTCTACTCGGATTGATAGCATTATGCGTTGCAATCGCGACAAGGTTTCAAACCACCGGCGAAGAGTTGGAGCCGCAATCCATTCCCATTGCTCCGTTCCTTATCGGTTGGTGCATCCTTCCTGCGTATATCCTTTTATCCGCTATCGCCGCCCGCAAACTTCCGTTTCCCGATTTTCCGATAGCATACGCTCTGATGATATCTGGTTTCGTTTGGTCACTGAAAAGTCACCGATGGCTCACCCCGCGCCCCCTTCTCGTTTTCGGATGCGGCGCATACATGCAATCCGCCCTCATGGCTCTCACACTACGCCTCGCTACCCACACCTTCGTGCCGGACTCCCTCATAGCGGAGGGCGCCGCACTGATTTTCTTCCTCTTTTGGCAGCGCAAACTTCGTTCCTGCGTAAATCCCCGCCTGTATGGGCAAGGTGATTTTTGAGTTTTAAATTCCCGTAACATTTCCCCATGTCGATACGTCTAAAAAAGCGTGCACCTTATGAATCGTGCATTTCCGGCATGAAAGGCTTGGGTTCGTTTCGTAAAAAACCATAATTGTAGAGGTGGATGTGCAATTTGGTTTCAGACGTTGCTTTAAGCGACAAACGCAACGTAAATTGTCGAGCTATTTCATTCGCCGATAAACCTTCGGATACCCGCTTGACGATAAGCTGGGGTCAATGTATACTAACATGAGTCGATTATTAAAAACGAAAGACGCTTTACATATTTGAAGGAGTTTAATTAGTGATATTATCCATCGAGGAAATCCGACGCGCCGGAGTTGAGATGCGAGAACGCGTGATTGCGCTCGGAGACCATCTTTGACGCAGCCGGGAGGCAACGTCGCATAGCGGAGATGGAGGTGGTGGTTTCCGCGCCGGATCTTTGGGATGATCCGGAAAATGCGCAGAAAGTTCTACAATCCCTCTCGCAAATGAAGGATCAGTTGGAACCGATCCTCGCCTTGGATAAACGATCGAAGGATCTGCTGGAAATGGTTGAACTGGTCTCCGAGGAGCAAGACCCTGAATTGATCGCAGAGTTATCAGGCGACACGGAAAGACTGATCAAGGACATTGAAAAATTCGAGTTGGACACCCTGCTCTCGGGGCTGAACGATAACGCGAACGCCATTGTGGAGATAAACTCCGGAGCGGGTGGCACGGAATCGTGCGATTGGGCGCAGATGCTGCTGAGAATGTATCTGCGATGGGCGCAGGAGCGAAATTACGATGTGGAGATCGCGGATGAACTCCAGGGCGATGTGGCGGGTCTCAAGAGCGTCACATTCGTTGTGAGCGGTCCAAACGCATATGGATATCTCAAAGGCGAAAGCGGAGTCCATCGCCTTGTAAGGATATCGCCATTCGACGCCAACAAGCGACGGCACACCTCCTTCGCATCGGTGGATGTCATCCCCGACGTGAAGGATGATGGAGAGATCGAGATAAATCCGGACGATTTAAGGATTGACACTTATCGATCAAGCGGCGCGGGCGGGCAACATGTGAACAAAACGGATTCCGCTGTTCGAATTACACACATTCCTACAGGCATTGTGGTCTCATGCCAGAATGAAAGATCGCAACATAAGAATCGCGCCATGGCGCTGAAGGTGCTTCAAGCCAGACTATTGGAACGTGAGAGACGGGAGAATGAAGCGAAAATGGCGGAGTTGCGAGGGGAACAGCAATCGATCGAATGGGGCAACCAGATTCGATCCTACGTATTTCAACCTTATACGATGATAAAGGATCATCGCACCGGTTACGAAACCGGGGATGTCATACGAGTCATGGATGGTGCCATAGATCCCTTCCTTGCAGCCTATCTGAAATGGGAGGGGAGAAAGAATTGAGGTGCAAAAAATGCATCGCAGTCAGTCCATTCAGAAAACGGAAACTTATCATCACGAGCATGCGATGTTGGCGTCGCGATTGCTTTTGGCATTGCTTCTGACAATGGCTCTGTTGTTACTGTGCCGGGTCTCTGCCGGCACGCCTCCTCCCAAGCCAACGGGAATTACAGTTGAAAACGATTTGTCCACGTTAAACGTCCGCACGGAGGAGAGCAATCTCGCGGATGTGATAGTGGACGCCATTCGTGCTGCGGGGAAAACGGATATCGCCTTCATGCCTGCTTCCGCTTTCAAGGAGACGACGATACCGAAGGGTGCCGCCAACGCATCCGATTTCTCCAACTGCCTGATGTATCCTGACGACACTGTGGTGATTGTCAAGTTGACGGGGACGCAGATTAAACAGGCTTTGGAACGAAGCCTGTCGCTAACTCCGCAAAAAAACAGCGCATTCCTCCAGGTTTCCGGATTGACAATGACAGTCAATCCCAAAGGTGGCACGGATAATCGCGTCACCTCCGTGAAAATCGCGGGTATGCCTATGGATAACTCCAAAACCTACATGGTGGCGATGCCCTCCCCTTTGGCGAACGGGGCTCTTGCATACTTCAAGGTCTGGAGTAAATCCAACATAGATCACGACACCAACATAGCGGTATCCAGTGCGATCGCGGATTATCTCGCATCGCATCCCATAATATCCGGCAAAGGCGATAACAAAATTGTATTCCAAAAATAGGGCTGACAGCCGATCTCTTTGCATGCCTGAAAGGGGATGCAAGAGCCTTTATTTTGTGCTTTTGACGTTTATTAGCATCTTCGCTCTGGCGGGATGTCAGGCGCAACCTTCAAAAAGATTTTCGCTAAACCAAGCGAGCGCCTCCGAGGTGACAATCCCCAATCCCCATTTTGACGGGGATCGAGCAATGAAACTCTTGGTTGAACAGTGCGACTTCGGCCCCCGTCCGGTGGGTTCTCCTGCACACATCAAAACAAGAGACTTCCTCCTGGCTGAGATGAAAAAATACGCGGATGTTGTCAAAACTCAGGATTTCACCTATCGCGGCATGCCGCTAACCAACATCATCGGCGTGTTCAATCCCAAAGCGAAGAAGAGCATACTTTTTTGCACTCACTGGGACACCCGCCCCACCGCCGACGAGGAGATCGACCCCGCAAAACGGAAGATGCCGATCCCCGGAGCCAATGACGGCGCCTCCGGAACAGCGGTGCTTCTAGAGATGGCGAGAGACTTTCATATCAACCGTCCGAAAGTGGGCGTGATTCTCCTCCTTATCGATGGCGAGGATTACGGCAACTTCGAGATGAATCAAGGCGTCTTCCTCGGCTCCCGCTACTTCGCCGCACACCATAAGGGTTACGATCCCGAGTACGGGGTTCTGATAGATATGATTGGCGACAAGAACCTGGATATCTACAAGGAGTACAACTCCCAAAAATACGCACCTCAAGTGGATGACAAGGTATTCAACCTCGCCAAGGAGATGGGATATTCCAAGTATTTCTTCGACTCCGTGAAATACAATATCGAGGATGACCATCTTCCGCTAATTCAGGCCGGCATTCCCACCATTGATGTGATCGATTTCGACTACGCACCATGGCACACCTTGGCGGACACTCCGGACAAGTGCAGCCCCAAATCCTTGGCTATCGTCGGGAATGTCTTGGAGGCGCTGACTTACCAGGAGAGTCCCAATTAACCATCGAAGTCAAATCGGAAAACGGGTAAACTGAATCCGTCTTAATTTCGCCCCCTCAACTGAGGGGGCGTATTTGCAGGAGGTTATGATTGTACAAAGGTTTAATAGATCGTTACCGCGAATATCTTCCCGTTACCGATAAAACTCCCGTCATCTCCATTCATGAAGGGAACACCCCACTTATTCGAGCACCCAGGCTGGCGGCGTGGATATCGCCCAAAATCGATCTGTATCTGAAATACGAAGGCTTGAACCCCACGGGCTCTTTCAAGGATCGAGGCATGTGCATGGCGATCAGCAAGGCGATGGAGGAAGGGGTGAAAACCGTGATGTGCGCCTCAACCGGCAACACTTCCGCCTCAGCCGCGGCTTATTCCGCCCGCGCAGGGCTAGAGTGCCATGTGCTCATCCCCGGCGGCAAAATCGCTCTTGGAAAACTCGCGCAGGCTCTGGTTCACGGAGCGAAGGTTCTGGCCGTTGAGGGGAATTTCGATGAAGCCCTGAAACTTGTCCGTGACATTACATCCAGATATCCAATCGCATTGGTCAATTCACTGAACCCCTACCGCATCCAAGGGCAAAAAACCGCATCCTTTGAGATCGTTGATGATTTGGGCGGCGCACCGCATTTTCACGCATTGCCCGTTGGCAACGCGGGGAACATCACGGCGTACTGGATGGGATTTAAGGAATATCACAAGAAGGGAAAATGCTCCGCCCTTCCGAAAATGCTGGGCTTTCAAGCCGCCGGAGCGGCCCCGATAGTGGAGGGTCATCCGATAAAGCATCCCGAAACCATCGCAACGGCCATCCGCATCGGCAATCCCGCCAGTTGGCAATCCGCGTTGGCGGCGAGAGACGAATCGGGCGGCATCATCGACAAGGTGACGGATGAGCAGATTTTGGAAGCGTACCGAATGGTCACCCGTTTGGAGGGAGTGTTCGCGGAACCGGCGTCCGTGGCGCCAATCGCCGGGCTGAAGCTGTTAGGGGAAAGCGGATATTTCAGCAAACCGTCCGTAGTCACTGTCACGCTGACAGGGCATGGGTTAAAAGATCCGCAAACCGCCGTCAATCAATCAAGTGCGCAACCGAAGGTTGTATCAGCCAATATAGAATCCGTTCTTCAAGCGCTGAACATGCAATAAAATAGAGTGCGGTTGAACGGTTGAACGTTCAAACCGCACCCTCAAGCGGAATGAGTACATCACGGTAATTGCGAAATTCAGGAGATTGGCTAATAGTGCATCCTATGATTACCAATCGCTGAAGTTTCGCGGTATTTCTTTTTTTTATTAATCCAAATAGTCCATTAGTTTGCGGCTTCGATTAGGGCTCCGAAGTTTCTTCAAGGCCTTCGATTCAATCTGTCGTATCCTTTCCCTGGACACGCGGAAGTAGCGTCCCACCTCCTCCAGAGTGCGCGAGCAGCCATCCTCCAATCCGAAGCGAAGGATAAGCACGTCGCGCTCTCTTGAAGTCAACAAGCTGAGAGCCTCCTCTATTTTTTCCTTTAGAATGAGATGCGATGTCGCGTCCGTGGGCGAAACGGCTTCATGATCCTCAAGGAAATCAGAAAGATGGCTATCCTCCTCCTCGCCTATGGGCGTTTCCAAGGACAGCGGTTCCGGCACGATGCGTATGATCTCGGAGACGCGCTCCGCCGGCATCTCCAGAACTGCGGCGAGTTCGTCTATCGAAGGATCGCGACCCAATTTCTGTATCAACATCCCCTTCGCCTTGATAAAGCGTGTGATGGTCTCCACCATGTGCACGGGAATTCGAATGGTGCGGCCTTGATCAGCGATGGCGCGTGTAATCGATTGGCGTATCCACCATGTGGCGTAGGTGCTAAAGCGGTATCCCTTGTGATGATTGAATTTCTCCACGGCGCGGAGCAGCCCGATATTCCCCTCCTGAATGAGGTCGGGAAACGCCATGCCCCGCCCGCTATATCGTTTCGCAATGGAAACCACGAGGCGAAGGTTGGATTGCGTCAGAGTCTCACGTGCTTGGCGAGCGGCGACGGGATCCTCCTTCTCATTCTCGATAATCCGCGCCAGAGCAATCTCCTGCTCGAGCGTAAGCAAAGGCGTCTTTCCAACCTCATTCAGCCACATCCGCACGGAATCCTCAATGGGTATCCCGTCAAGAGATAAGAGATCCTCGTCGTAGATAATGGAGTTGTTAAGCGCGTGAACCCCACGTTGACGAATTGCCTCATTATCCATGAGACTTACATCCCTTGCGCTTCCCAGCACCTCCACGCCTTGTTCATCCAGCGTGATTAGGAGATCGTCTATTTTGTCCGAATCAAAATACTCATCACCCACGGTATCGCTGATCTCATCGAACGTGAGATATCCCTGCGCCTTGCCGTGCGCCAGCAATCGATTCAGATTTCCATTCTCATGGGGTTGATTGACAGCAGCTCCATTCATTGCATTTCCTCCAGCCGGATGCTTATCGCATCAAATCATTCGAACCATTTGCATCATTCGCTTTTTGACGTTTCTTTGAGCGTATGGTATTCGATGTCCGTCTCGTCAAATGAATTTCTGCAATTACATCTTTATAATAACATAACTTTAAGATCGGGTTTGTGCAATACGCCCTGCGGTGAACATTTATTTTCTCGCATTGGATATTCGCCTCGCCCTTTCATCTCCTGATCACGACGAGAAAACGTTATTGCGTTGGGGATTCGCCGGAACCCTTCAACTCCCTGATCAGGCGTTGAAAATGCATCGCCTTCTCGTTGTCCTCTTCGGTCCACATCTCTTTTTGCTGCAGAAAACGAGCCAGTTCAGCCTTAAGCTGCAAAACCCGGTATTTTCGCAATGTTTGTATGCAGTCGGATACATACTCCGCTGTTATTGGTTCATTAGACATCGAAACATGAAATTCCTGCAAGATATTACGGATGGAATCAAAATTTTCTAAATTTTCTTCGCGCTCCATCATGATGATCCAATCCGCCTCCTCCGATTTGGCGTATCTCTCATCCTCGGTGATTAGCGTATACAGAGTGCGAATCGGTTCACTGATGAAAATATCCTTGGAAATCATGGCAAGAAGGGATTGGCGGGTCTCAATGTTTATCATACCCCCTAGTACTCCTCGCTCGGCTTTTTGTTCGGCGGTCAAACCACCCAAGCCGGTGTTGGCGTTTGGAATCTCGTAAGATTGCGGGGGGGATGCGGTGTCGCGTCGGTACCTGTCGTTGTATCGATTGGGAAAGGAGGGACGATTGCCGTAACCGGCGCCGGTCGATGTCGGCGGAGCGGAGGGTTGGCTCTTCGCCGCCACTTTGCGCCCATTGAAAGCCTCCGCATCGCGATGCAGATGCTCTTTGGCGACGCTCGGTCCGCTGGAGCTTAGGGGATGATACCTCCACACCCTTTCAATATACACGTCCCTCTCAGCGCGAGTTGGCACGGATGCGAGAATGGCGATGATCTGCCGCAACATCCTCGCGCGACCGGATTCCGTGCTCTGATCCGCCAATTCGATGATTCTATCCAGTTGGAACTCCACTCTGCCGATCGCCTGATCAATGGAGCGTTGGAAGGATGCAACCTCCCCTCGTTTCAGAAGGGAATCCGGATCATCCCCGGCGGGCAACCGCACCACCTTCACCGTTAGCCCTGCCTTCTCCAAAATCTCCGATGAGCGCAGAGTGGCCTTGATTCCTGCGTTGTCCGCGTCGTAAACGAGAATGATCGTGCCGGTGAGACGCGCGAGTTTCTTTGCATGCTCCTCGGTGAGAGAGGTGCCAAGTGTTGCCAACGCATGGGTGAATCCGGACTGATGCGCCGCAATGACATCCATGTACCCCTCCATCAGGAGAGCGTATCCTGCGGAGGAGATTTTTCTGCGAGCGAACGGCAAGCCGTATAGCAACCGGCTCTTGACAAAAACGGGAGTCTCGCCGGTGTTCAGGTATTTGGGTTGTTCGTCTCCGAACGCCCTGCCTCCGAAACCCACAATGCGATTCTGTTCGTCATGAATGGGAAAGATGATCCGGCTGCGAAAGACGTCATAATATTGCTCGGAATCACGGGCTTTTATTAAACCCGCCGACATGGCGATCCTTCTATCCATGCGCTTGCTCGATAGATAGGTCGAAAGAGAATCCCAGGAATCCGGAGCGTATCCTAACTGAAAGCTTGCCATCGTTTCCGGCGCGACCGCCCTGTTTTTCAGATACTCTTGCGCGAACTCGGATTTCTTCAACGCAGCGGCGAACCATGCCGCCGCAACGCTGTTCATCTCCAGTAATAACTCCCGCTCGCTTTTCTGCTCGGTTTTTTGCGCCCCGTTGACCCGGTCCAACTCCAGCCCGCATCTTCGCGCCAGAAGCTCCGCAGCCTCGATAAAACTCATATTCTCGAACTTCTCGACGAAGGTGAAGACGTCGCCGGAAACCCCGCACCCAAAGCATTTGAAGCTGCGGGTGACCGGATCCACGTTGAAGGAGGGAGTTTTTTCCTGATGAAAGGGACAAAGACCAATCCAGTTCCTGCCGCGTTTGCGCAATTGGATGAACGATCCAATCACCTCCACGATATCGCTTCTGTCCTTTATCTCTTCCTTGTTTGCCAATTTTCGCCTCATTAAAAAAGGCAAAGGATACGGAATGGCTACCGAAATCCTTTGCCTTGAAATTAAATGACAGTGTTTACAGGTCTTCCTGATTCATCAACGCCACTGTGATGCGAACCACACGGTAACCTTTGCCGTCGTGACGATCAATGAGATCGAACGCACAGTTGGAGGTTTTGCTGTAGTCCAATGTCATCACGTTCACGGTCTTGCCGTAGGCGTCAGTGGAGGTGGTGTTGTATATCTTGTCGGTGAACCCGTAATCGTCCATGATCTGTTTCTGCGTGGACCCAAGATGCACGCCTGCGGAGGTAACTCCGCCGTTCGAATATCCAAGGCTTTGGATTTGGATCACCTCACCGGCGTGATCGAACAGAAACACTATCTCGTTGGTGCCCTTCGTGTATATCCATTTCACCTCGCCCTGGTCCAAATCAACCGGAGGGGAGTTCAGCACGAGCGCCTTCGCCTGGAGGATATCAAGTTGATATTGTTGCTTCAAATTTTGAGAGTTTGTGCCCCCCGCGCCTTTGCCTCCCATCTGCGGTCCGCCATAGGAGGGCATTCCACCTGGCATTCCGGGCATGCCGCCCATGCCACTGTAAGGAGAGGACGGACCGGAACCGCCGTATGGCGAGGAGCCCATACCGCTATACGGGGAAGACCCCATCCCACTATAAGGAGAGGACCCCATGCCGCTGTAAGGGGAGCCGCCGCCGCCGGCTTTCATATAGGAGGGAGGACCGCCCGCCGATGGACCGCCTTCAGGATAGCCGCCAGGACCGCCCATCATTCCGGGCATACCGGGCATGCCGCCCATGCGTCCCATTCCGCCTCCGCCAGTGGAGTAGGGAGGACGAAGGATAATCGATTCCGGAGTTTGCGGTCCCTGAGCCCCCATCGGACCGCCGGGGCCCCCTGGACCACCCATCATTCCGGGCATTCCGGGCATTCCGGGTGTTCCAGGCATTCCGCTATAAGGGGAGCCGCCCGTGCCTGTCATTCCGTAAGGCGAGGATGCGCCACTCATTCCATATGGGGCGCCCATCATGGATCCCATGCGGGAAGAGCCCATGGTGGTTCCTCCGCCCAAATACTCCTGTGTGTCCGCGCTCTCCACACGGTTGGGCTGCCCGAATTTGGCGAGCACCTCCAACGAGTTTGCGCCCATCGGTATGCCCAGTAACGAACGCTCACGAGGAAAGTTTTGGGCGTATGCCGAAAATCCGCACGTCAAAAAAGCGGCGGCGGATAGGATCGTAGCGATTCGGATAGATGATTTCATGCTTGTCTCCAAAAATGGATCGGCGCATCACGCCCTATTCGGACAGGGATACAACGATTCCAGTCACTCGATATCCAACCTTTTTGCCGAAATAATCGCATTTGAACGCCACGTGAGCGGTGTCGCGATAATCCAACAGCACCACATCGCCGGATGTGACGACGTGCGCAGCCCATCCATACGCCTTGTAGACCGCCGCCATGGTGGAACCAAGCGCAATATGACGGGATGTCAGCGTATCCGACATTTTCCCCGTCAAGGCGATCTTCATCAATAAAAGCTCGTCCTTCTTCACGTTCACGCCCGCGATAATGCCAGTCTTTGCGAACACGCCGATCTCAATCACCCTGCCGTCCTTGTTGAAGGTGAACACCTTCTCCGGAGAGCCGTCGTAGAACCAGCGAGTCTGCCCCGGGGTCAGATCGGTAACCTGCTGTCCGCCCATTCCTCCCATCATGCCGGGCATGCCGCCGGAGCCGCCCATCCCGCTGTATGGCGAGGATCCCATGCCGCTGTAGGGAGAGGACGGACCGGAACCACCGTATGGCGAGGACGGACCGGAACCGCCGTAGGGCGAAGAGCCCATCCCGCCGTAAGGAGAGGATGGACCGGAACCGCCGTATGGCGAGGATCCCATCCCGCTGTAAGGAGAGGACGGACCGGAACCGCCGTAGGGAGAAGAGCCCATCCCGCTGTAAGGGGAGGAGCCCATCATGCCCATGGACTTCATCGGCGATCCGGGCATGAAGCCAGGCATTCCGCCGCCGCCCATTGTCTGGATAGGCGAAACGTTCTTGTTTTGACTGAGAAGAACCAAGGCGTGCAACACCTCTTCCGGGGTGTCCAAGGTTGATCCGGTGCCGTTCAAGGTGCTTGCGATTCCACCGGCGCCCTTGGCGCCGCCGGGACCACCGGGATATCCGCTGGAACCCATCATGGAATATGGATTGGATCCCCCTCCGGACCCCATCATGCCGGGCATCCCGCCCATGGCCATGCTGGATGAGGAGCTGGAAGAGCTGATCTGTCGTGATGGTGCGCCGAACTTGGCGAAAACGGAGCTGGCCGGTCTCCACATGCGCACCCCCAGCAACTCTCTTTCGGGCGGAAGGTCTGCGCGGGCGGACGGTGTGGCGAAAAGATAGGTTCCTAACGCCAGAATACTAAGCGCGGCAAAAATTGGCTTCTGCATGGATTTTCCTCCAAAGGCATGCCTGAACAAAACCTATGCGTAATTATCGGTTATAACGCACAATACACGAATTACAGTATAACTGAACTCACGCGGGATGTCAATATAAAACTTTCGGTTTCTGGTTCCGCTTGGGAATTTTCCCATGGCTATCGCTTTTCGGTAACCCAAATCCCTATTCGAACCGGGAACGAAGTGACCGGGTGACTTTCGGCTATCGACACGGTGGCGGATTCAGGTTTTGGTTTCGGAACACGATGAAAGGATTTTAAGGATGAACAGGATGGGAAATTCCTATCCTAGCCGGGAACGAAGTGACCGGGTATGTTTCGGCTATCTACACGGCAGCGGGATTCAGGGCTGGGTTTCGGAACACGATGAAGGGATTTTATGGATGAACAGGATGGGGTATCCCTATCCGAACCGGGAACGAAGTGACCGGGTGACTTTCGCCTATCGACACTGGTGGCGGGATTCATGGTTTGGGTTTTGAACACGATGAAGGGATTTTATGGATGGGCAGGATGGGAAACCCCTATCCGCCCGGGAACGAAGTGACCGGGTATCTTCCGCCAACCACAAAAAAGCATTAAGGCGCAAAGCTGAGCCGGGAACGAAGTGACCGGGTGACCTTAGGCTATCGAAACCGGTTGCGGAATTAAGGGCTGGGTTTTGAACACGATGAAAGGATTTTAAGGATGGGCAGGATGTGGAGGGTCTGAACACGATGAAGGGATTTTATGGATGGGCAGGATGGGAAACCCCTATCCTAGCCGGGAACGAAGTGACCGGGTATGTACCGCCAGCCAAAAAGCATTCTAAGGCGCAACGCAGAAGGCGCGGGGAACGGCGGAGAAAGACGATTTTAGAATTTGATTTTATGAGAAGTCTAAGGATAATCAAACGCTTAGGGTTATCATCATCGACTTAAAAACCACCCAGTCACACTCTAAAATTCTCTGCGGTTCTCCGCGCCTCTGCGTACTCTGCGTTGCGCCGTTATACGCCGTTCTACGCTCTGCGACGTCGCAACGCGAACGCGCCCCCGGAACAGAACAAGGTGCCGAGGAGTTGCATCACGCCAGGCTCCGGAACCGGCTGCGTGGTCGTGACATCCAAGTTCGCGACCCTCAGACCGGTTGGGTTCGCGCCGTTGTACGGGGTGTTATACACGATGAAAGCGAGCGTATTCTGACCGTAGTTCAGCGGAGTGTCGAACGAAAAACCGTGCAACTGCTGGAAATTCGCCGAATTCAGGTTGCCTGTCCCCATTCCGCTGCCGGGTATCATGGTTCCGTTCAACCAAATCCCCTCGCCTAGATTATCCGTCGCCCAATCACCGCTAAAGCTGAAGGTAAGCCCCGCCGGCGCGGCGTTTGGAAGAGTTAGCGTGGTGACATACGCGTAATACCCCGCCGGGCTCGTCTGACTATTGTCATAACCGGACTGAGGCGAAATCCAGTTCGAAGATCCGTTCGAGCTATCCGGATACCAGTTATGCGTGCTGATGGGGAATTGCCCCGCGTTAGTGATGTAGGGGCTGCCCGACATCGCGAAATCGCTCAGACTCGTCGGCGCGACCCCACCGACGACAGTATCCCCCGCTGTGTAACCATACGTGTAATTGGCGTCCATCGCAGTCCCATTGATGGTTGCGGATTCGCCGGTGTTGTGCAACCCAAGGGCGGAGGTGACATCAACCGTCGCAGCGTCGGAAGGATGAACCGCGACGAGCGCGAGCGCAAACAACACCCCGAACATTAAAGCTTTTTTTAACATCCACTTCTCCTTGCAAGGTTATTTGATAGATGGCTTGCATCTCCGTGCTTGAACTCCGCTTGGCGTTTCGAACTCTTTTACCTGCATCCGAGCGCGCGACATTCGCTTGCAGACGGAAAATTCAGGCGGGAATGCAATCTCTCCTGATTTCTATTAGTACAAAACCCATACCAACAATTGCCTTATTGCACCGTTTCCCCCTAAATCCGGTACGTTTGCGGATACCGGGTTTTGGGTTTGGATCACGATGAAAGGATTTTTAAGGATGGACAGGATGGGGAGGGTCTGAACACGATGAAAGGATATAAGGATGGTCAGGATGGGGCCTATCCTAACCGGGAACGAAGTGACCGGGTAACCTTCGGATATCTACACCGGCAGCGGAATTAAGGGTTTGGGATCAGAACACGATTAAGGGATTTTAAGGATGGACAGGATTGGGAAACATTAATCCTAACCGGGAACGAAGTGACCGGGTATGTTTCGGCTATCGACACCGGTGGCGGGATTCAGGGCTTGGATTCGGAACACGATTAAGGGATTTTAAGGATGGACAGGATTGGGGAAACATTAATCCGAGCCGGGAACGAAGTGACCGGGTGACTTTCGCCAACCACAAAAAGCAGAAAAAGACGCAACGCAAAGTGCGCGGAGGCGCGGAGAACGGCGATATTGTAATTTGGCTTTCAGAGAAGCTCCAGGAATGTCAAACGCTGAAAGTTATAATAATCCATCAAAAGACTGTCCAAGTAAAACTCTAAATCTCTCTGTGTTTCTCCGCACCTCTGCGTGCTCCGCGTTGAGCCGTTATCCGCCGTGCTCCGCATGGAGCCGTTAACAGTCATTATAACGCTGTGCAGAAAAAACTTTACGAGGAAACGGGGGCGAGGGTTCAGACGCCTTCCCCAGCCCCCCGTTTATTCTGGCGAAAAATGATCTATGCTCAAACACACGCTGCAACGCGAGCGAGGCGAATCCTCCATAACCCCATCAGCCCTGCGCACGCCAGAAGAACACCCAACTGGAGGAAGGGCGGTTCGGGCACGGGCTGTGTAAGTGTCACCCTTCCGGTTGAATTCCCTGAAGTATCAAAAGAACCACCAAAAGGACTCGCAGCACCAGGAGTACCTTTCAAGGATATATCGAAACCATAATTATATCCTGAAGGTAGAGGAGACGAAGCAAAGCTAAAAACCTGCCCGGTGGAGAAACCAGTATTTGACGGCTCTATGTCCCCTGGTTGTAAAGTGCCGGAATTTGGAGATGCCCAGCCAAACACTTGTTGTTTGTCGACTTTGTAGACAGTAGAAAACGATTGCCATGTGGTTGAACTATCTGCTTCGTAATTTCCAATATACGAAGTTGGTATCTGAACTGGCTTTGTTGTTGGCGCGGCGGAATACAATAACGCAAAGGAGCTAATGTCGTTCAGAGTGTAGGAGGCGCCATTGATGGTCACCTGATTTGAATTCGAACTGAAGCCGAAAGTCGGCTGTTCCGACGAATTCGTTGTTTGAGTAACGGTGAATCCGGAAAACAACGTGTTGTAACTGCTGTAACTCTGCCCGAGAGCTTGCACCCCCCCAAGGCTTAATATCAACAATACGACCGCGAACGCTGCTAAGACGCGGAATGGTTTATTCGAGGTCATTGTTTCTCTCCTTTTGAAAATTACCAACTTGAAACGATTATAGGGTTTATTTTCTATAACTGCATGATGCATGCCAAAAATGCCGGTTTTTCGGATTTAATGCTGCCGGCTTGATATTTTTTTTGGATAAATGACTGGTGTCAACGGCGGATAAAGGCGCACCGCAGAGATCGCAGAGCACGCAGAGAGTTCTGGAGTTTCACCTGGATAGTCTTTAAGACGATTATGATAACCCTAACCGTTTGATTATCCTTACACTTCCTAATAATCCAAATCCCAAAATCGCCGTTCTCCGCGTTCTCCGCGTTCTCTGCGGTGAGCAGTTATCCGCCGTTCTCCGCGTTCTCCGCGGTGCGTCTTTATCCGCCGTTCTCCCTAATCCGCCCCGACCCTTATCTTCCCCAGCAGCCAGCGCCACTCCATCCGCCGCAGGACCTGAGGTTCGATATCCGGTTTCCATCCCGGTTGTGCTCGCAGATGATCCAGTATCTCCGAAGCCGGCGCAAACCACCCGGGCAGTTTCGAGAGCCTCGATATCAGCCGCTTGAACTCCGCCACGGCCGCGCCGCCATCGTCGGGCTGTCTGCCGAGGTGCGCATACACAATACACAGTCCGCCCTCCTCCATAAGGCGATCCTGGCTGCGCTCCGATATCAGTTCACAGAGCGAACCATAATCCCGACCGATGCCGGCGCTGAACCAGAAATTCACATACGGCTTGCACGGGTCGTGATAGGGCGCCGCCGGATCGCGGGAAAGCGTATTCGCCTCGGGGAAGGTGAAATTGCGCACGTAGGTGATCCTCTCCCTGCAGATATCCCCCCAGAAATACTCGCTGCCGGGATCATCCCCGTAAAACAGAGTGTTCGCTCCGCGGAGGCGCTGAAGAGTTCGGTAAATCCCGCGCCTTGCCCCGGATAATCTCCGCTCCCCCCAGTACATCCCCTCCGCCTGCCTGCTGTGCGTGGCGTAAAGCTTCGGATAACACCCGAAAATATCGAGAAAGCGAGCCAGGGCGCGCAGAGTGTTCTCGCGTGTGGAGGAGTGATCTGTGGCGCCGTGGAAGGCGATCTCGAAGCCCTCCTCCTGTAATTTCAATACCCATTCTCGATACCGCATATCTTCCAGGGTTTCACCGCCGGTCAATGGCGAGGAGGTCGGAGCGCAGGGCCATACCGTTTTGGTTGTGAGCACGCCGCAATCCCGCAAATGCGCGTAGATTTGCGAGACGTTTTCATATGTCGATTCGTCCGTGTCGTCCACGATGGTGAATGCGAAGCGCTTTCCTTTGTGCCATTCCATTGGTTGTATTAGCTATATGAGCATATTCATTAATATTTAAGCATATTTTTATATTATTAAAACTTTAACTATATTACAATAAGTTAAATGATTAAATAGTTATGAATCTAATATTGTGTTTAATATATATTCTCCGACTTTATTTGGAGAACAGTGCTGATCAAAATATAAGGCGTTGTTATTTTGAATGTCTTTTATGTAATTACTATTAGATAAAGCGTGATTGATGATATAAGGTAGGGCATCGTACTGATATTCTGATGTGTCGGATATATCTAAATTGATATAATTTGTATTACTATTGAGCGGTGTTGGCCAAACAGTATACGGTTTTTTGTCTAATGCAACGCAATTAGCCATGGATAGCATATCCATCATTCTCCATGGAACACATTTATGTACACCTAATCGAATTATATTTATTCTTGAATGTGATGATAAATACCATAATTTCTTAAGATTCATGCTTTTTGTTGTATATGCTATATTAGCATATTTTAATCTCTGTTTAATATCTGATAAATTATTTCCAACTAAATAAGCACATACATATTTGGAACAGTTTATATGCGAAATCGATTCAATAAATTTTATCACGTGCTCACGGTTTTCTTCCCAAACCCTTATGAAGCAAAATACATCATATATTTTTTCAGTAGAACGCATATTTATTAAATCTGGAATAAAATTTAATATTCTAGGATTACCATTAATAATTGGTTTAACTTTATTATCATATTGATTTATGATATGATAATTTGATTTAAAATATATATCACTCCAATTCAAAAGAGTTTCATTTCCGACCCACCCGCCATCTCTTGAATCTATGCATATTTTTTTTTCACTTCCGTTATCTAATTCAATAATATATTGTCCAGTTAAACCATCAAACATTCCTGATGGAGTATTGTAATCATTTTTTAATTTAAAAAACATTTTATCTAAATAGTTGGAAATTATATTCATTGATATTTTATTTATTTTTACAGAATAGCGGATTTTTCTAATAAAGCTGAGCAATTTTTGGGGTGAATTGATGTAATTGATATTATAATCTATCCTTTGCTTATTTAATTCATCTATTAAGCCGGCTAAATAATAAGCCTGATAATTGTCATACCAGTAATCATAAGCACCGGTGTATATATGCATTTTTCTTATACTCATAATTGGTCTCCTTATTGTATACATAAATATACTTTCGTGATAGGGGAGTACAGATGGCCCCACCAGAGTTTAACTTATTACTGTCTACTTATATTTGAGATAAAAATTGCCATTATGCTACTCAGTGTATCGTATTGTCGTTAATTATTATCTGGTCACACGAGTGTATCTACCCTTTTGCTTTCTCAATATTACAAAATCCCACACTCCGGCAAGAAAACCAAGCCCGTAACCGAAATGGTAGCAGCCAAAAACCAGAGGAAGCACTGGAAGAAGAGACCAACTATTTTTTGATGCTGTTATTAGTGATGCGCAAACCGAAACAACACCGTATAAAGAGGCAAAAATGAAGAGAGTACAAAGAGCATGGATAGAAAAAGGGGATAATAAGATCATCACTATCATTAAGCCTGCAAATATCGCGGGAATCGGGTGACGGAAAGAAAAGAGATGGCATTTTTGGATTAACCGAACTTTCCAATACCCATACTGCCAGTATTGCATAAATAGTCCTTTGGGAGTGGATCGAGGGAAATACCAAGACTTTATATCCGGAGATTGCCAGATCCTCCCGCCTGACTTCACAAGACGATAGTTTAACTCCGCATCTTCGTCTCTCACCATTTCTTCGTCGTATAATCCAATTTCCAGTAATTTTGACTTACGATAGCATCCATACACCACATGATCCGTATAGCCTTCAAAATCCGACTGATGAATGGAACTGCCTCCAACTGCGAACTTCGAATGATATGCGGCTGCATTTGCTTTCTGAAAATAATTAGTTGAAGAGGTTAATGCAGGGCCTCCAACACAGTCCGCATTTGTCGCACAAAGAACTTCCAAACATGTATTCAGATAGTTTGGCGGATATTGGGTATGAGCATCTATCCGGAGGATGATATCTCCTTTCGCCTGCATGATTGCGGAATTCAGCCCTGATGCCTGGATTTTTCCTGGATTGTCAATCATTCGAATACGAGGATATAGCAGGCAAATTCTATTGATAATATCCCGGGTTCCATCTGTGGACATTCCATCCGCGATGATTACTTCAAAAGCATCATCGCATGTAAACTCCAATACGTCGCTGATGCATTTTTCAATATGCGCTTGCTCATTTAAGCAGGGAATGATGATGGATATTGGCGGCATATTCAATCTTTCTTATGATATTGATATATCTGGATCGGTGTCGGTGTTTAAGCAACTAAAGCCCGGATGCTAAACTACATTTACTACAAAGTTGCAAAGAAAGACGATGGAGGATGGGAGACCGAACCCCAACACTCTAACGCTCTAATGCACTAATGCTTTACTGTCCTACTGACCCATTAGCCTGATTTCCTAACGCTTTCTCACATTTTCATCTATGCTTATTATGATTCGCGATAGCATCTTTATAAATGGCGATAACTTTCTGCACCAATATATTTTCGTCTAGGTTTGCAACCGATTCACGCCCATTTATGCGACCACCACGGCGTAATACACGTTCAAGTGCATCAGCCAAATGTATTGGATTGTCATCAGGGCACACTTCACATCCTTCCACATTATCTAATCTTTCATGCACATCCCCAACAGGTACGGATACAATAGGCAAATTGCATGCAAGCGCCTCTTTAACTACATTAGGAGAACCCTCCTGGCGAGATGTCATGATATAAACATCACATGCATTCATATAAACTGGTATCATATCATGTGGTTCTTTCCAGCAAACGATTAATTTTGCGGTCATTCGCTCATTTAATATTCTAACAGCTTCGTTTGCTAAATTATAGCGCTTTCTATGTTCATCTGGGTTTGCCGCAAAGAGAACATATTTCTCGTTCAGGGATAATCCAAGTTGCTTACGTGCTTTATTTTGAGGAATTATGGGCAAAGATTCAAAATCCAATCCGGATGGAATAATATGTGGTATTATTGTTGAAGGTAAATAATTACGCATATGTCCTGACACAATGATAACCGCATCTGCTCTTCTGGTCATCCATTGAATAAGTCTTTGCAATATTCGACCTTTTAATATAATATTACCATCTTTATCAC
Organism: Chthonomonadales bacterium; assembly: GCA_027459625.1. GTDB lineage: Bacteria > Armatimonadota > Chthonomonadetes > Chthonomonadales > CAJBBX01 > DTKV01. Next base: position 19,211 of record DAIDHP010000025.1, on the reverse strand, counting down.
GTTCTCCAAGTATATCACAGCCGCGCAAAGTAACGATAAGAGGTAATTTTGTTGGCATTGCGACGACCCCACTCTGTCCAAATTGGGCATGGATAATATCATGTTTATTTGAGCTGAATAGCAATTTCAGGTGTAAACGAACCCATATCCAGAGATAGTTAAATAATTTTTTGCGCGCTTTAAAATAGTAAATGTCAATCTCTATACCTTCGCGTTTGAGAAATTGATATTGCCTTCCGAGAAAGGAATGTTTATACGGTTCCCCTGATAGTACCCATTCACTGGTTACCATTAAAACGCGTATTGGTTTATCCATAAAGTTCATCCTCTCTGGTGGTTGGGTCTGTATTTGGTAATATCAATTTATTATGAATGGCATTAATTTAAATACAATAATTTTCCTTTATTTACTCAATGCTTTGTCAATTAAGGCCTCCCATTGAGCTGCAACTTTTTCTATTCCAAACCTTATCACTACATCACGAGCATTATGCGCCAATTGATCGCGGACTTCCGGATTATCTATTAAATATGCTATGGTTTTTGCAAGAGCATCTATATCATCATTTGGAACTAGGATTCCATCCATGCCATCTCGTACAATCTCCCGTGGTCCGCTGGGGCAATCAAAACTGATTACTGGAAGTCCGCATGCCATTGCTTCGCATAAAGCCATGGGAAATCCTTCTGTATGTGAACTCATAACAAATAAATCAGATCGTACTAGCTCACAATAGGGTACTTTTGTTAATCCAGGTAATTTAACTCGCCCATCCAAATGTAAATGAGTTATCATCTGTTCCAAATCATTTCGTGTAGACCCTTCACCCCATATTTCAAGAGACCAATCGGGAAAGCTCGCGGCAATTTTCGAAAAAGCCATAATTAATCTATCAAAACCCTTGATTGGAATTAAGCGGCCAAGAGAGATGATTTTATATGATTTCTTTAACGAAGTATAACATTTATTTTCTAAATTTTGGCTGGCTGGTGGGAGCAGAACAGGGTTCGGAATTACTTGTGTTTTCGCTTGTATCTCCTTAGAAAAATATTTTTTGGCTGTTTCGCTAAGTGTGATAACAAATTTCGCTTTGGGATAAAGATAATTGCATATCCATTTTCGAATAAGTCCAATAGGTCTGACATTAGGATCCCAATGCTCTGATACGATAACGGGAATGTTCAAAAAACGTGTGGTGCATAATGTTCGCATATTTGCATAAGTTATAAACGAGATAATAATTCCGGAATTAGATTTTATAATGGCTTTTCGCAATGCAATTGTTTCATATATAAATCTGAGGATTTTTGATAATATATTTCGAGTTGTTGAGAAATTCAAATGAATTCGATTGATATTATTTTCAAGATCATAGAAATCCTCTATTTTATCTTCATAAGTGATGATGCAAATATTCCATCCAGAGACTGCCCAATGATTTGCCAAGATAGATAATACACGTTCAGCACCACCACTTCCAAGGGAGCCGATTACAAAAACCAATCTGAGTTTTTTATTCACTTCTTTATTCACGTAATCAGCTCCTCCCACATCCCCATAACCTTCTCCTCCTCGAACCTCTCCAGCACCTCCGGAGCGCGCGCAGCGAGTCGTTTGCGCTCCTCCCCATCCCCCATCAGTCTCGCCATCGCCTCGGACAGAGCTATTATGTCCCCGGGGGGAACCAGAACGCCATCCACGCCATCCCGGATGATGTCCCGCGGACCGCTTTCGCAATCGAAGCTGATGCCGGGTAGTCCGCACGCCATCGCCTCGCAAAGTACATTGGGAAACCCCTCGTAGCGGGAGGAGAGGACAAACAGATCGGCGGCGCGCATCACGCAGTTGGGTTTGTTCGTTCTCCCCGGAAGCTGTATTCTTTCCAATAACCCAAGATCTGAAATCAGCCGCTCCAGCTCGCCCCTTAACTCACCCTCCCCATATATTCTTAGATTCCATTCCGGATAGGAATGTGCAATTGTGGAAAATACTTTTATCAGCTTGTCATACCCCTTTAGTTCCACAAGCCGCCCCATGGCGATGATTGTTTTGACGGATTTATCCGCCTTTCCCTGCTGGCAATCTTCTCCGCTATTTTCATATAGAATTACCGGGTTGGGGATCACCACTCCCTTGTTCCGTATGCCAGGTGGAAAATACTCCAATGCGTGTGATGTTTGCGCCGTCACGCGGGAAGCCATGGGGTATGTGATCCTTCTTAGAAGATTCCAAGAGGCCTTAAGCGGGCTGTGATGCGGGTCGCTTCGCTCCGAAACAATGACAGGGATTCCCATTCCGCGAGATGCCAGGAGAGCGAGGATATTATTTTCATCAAGAAAGGAGATGACAGCATCCGGCTCGGTTTTAAGAATATTCTCTCTCAATCTCCTCAGTCTCCTGAGGAGACGTAATGGAAGCTGAAATATATTGCCGAATGAGGATACAATTCGCAGATATCTTACATCCACATTTTCATGAAGGGGATACGCAGGCTTTCCGGCGTTCTGGTCCAGGAGAAGAAAAGTGACTTCCCAGCCTTTTTTCGACCAGTAATTGGCCATGTTGGTCATGACCCGCTCCGCGCCACCAGGACCCAGTGTACCGATTATGAATGTAAGCCGCATAACTATTGAAATCCTTTATAATGATAACGGGAGACTGGGGACGGAAGACGGGGAACCGAGAATGGGTGACCGGAAAAACCGTACCGCCTCCGCTTTTCCCCGTCCTCGGTCTCCGGCCCTTCGTCTTTCAATAATCCGTCCGGTTCACGTATCCTTCCGACCCGTTTTGCGATATGATTCTGCCTGGATTCCCCACCACAACGGAATTATCCGGAATATCTTTGGTGACCACGGCATTGCCGCCAATGCAGACGTTATTGCCTATAGATATTCCGCCTATGATAAGCGCCCCTGGACCTATATATACATTATCCCCGATCACAGGGGTACCTTTTTTGGTTCCTCTGTTGGTCTGTCCGATCGTAACTCCATGACTGATATTGCAGTTTTTGCCTATTACGCTTTGTTCATTCACTACAATACCGCCAAAATGGCAGATATAAAAACCACTTCCTATTTTCGTCTCAGGCGGGATGGATATTCCATATCCGTACATATATCACCGTAAAAACATTCCACAAATGAGAGAGGGAATGCGAAACAATATTTTTGGTTTTGCAGTTTTCAAATAGGTCTTTAATCGCATCAGGAAAGTGTATCGATACCCCGGGGTAAAAAGCAGCGTTTTTATAAATATTCGCCCCCCCCCCCGGCCTTCGTAACGATACAGATCGGAATACCAGAGAAAAGTTAACTGACGGAATGATATCAAGTGAATATTCCTATAATCATTTATAATTTTCTATTCATAATTATCTTTTCTGATATAAATTAATTCATTTGCGTCCCCGATTTGCGGAAATCTGTCACCGGTCATCCGTCTTCCATAACAGAATTCGCTTAACGTTCATTATATGCTGCATGCAGCCATTGCGTGCAAAAAAAGAAGGAAAATAGTATATGGATGTATTATTCTTACCAGGGATAAGGAAATATCCGAAGCAGCTCAGCCTTTTTATCCCTGTGGAATTCAACCATGTCATACTTTTTCATTTTCGCAAAACATCGTTCAGCATAATCGTCCACGGTTGTTATTACCCTGGCAGGTACCCCAGCCACCACAGTATTTGGGGGTACATCTTTCGTAACGATCGATCCAGCCCCTACAACGGAATTCAGACCTATGCTCACTTCAGGAAGAATGATTGCTCTTGCGCCACGAAACAGTTATCGTGAATAGTGATTCTCCCAAATCTTTCATAGCCACCATATTCCGGTAAATAACGATAAACATAGGTTCTTCCGTCATGAGTAATAAACATGACATCACTTGATATTGTAACATGGCTGCCAACGCTTATCAGCCAAGGTTCGGATCCAAAGCATAAGGGGGAACTAAAAAGTCTGCAATCATCTGAAATCTGCAAACCCTAATCAATTTGGAACTTTAACTGTCGTTTAAAACGATAATCTCGCCATATATCTATGATATTTCTCACTTTGATTACCTTTGGAATTATATTATCCGATAGGAATAATATAATTGTTCATAGATCTTGTCTAATGCGTTATCTTTGACAAACCATATTAATACTTAATAATGGATTTTGCAAAACCCGACAATGACTCGCTCCACACCCTGTTATCAAATGCATTCCGCGCAAGCTGCGTGCAATCATAGCGCATTCTTTCTCGCGCAGCAACGCGCATGTCAAGTGCCCGCTCCAAGCCTTCGACCATCGCCCTTGTGGTGTTATTCTTCAATATTCTCAAATTCTGCTTATGAAATAAAATATAATATCATTCATATTTCTTATATTTTGCATATTACTGAATTTTAAATATTAAAGAATCCAACAAAAACATAGAAACGCAATAATTTGATTAACTCTATGTATGTTACAAATCATGAGTTACATACATCCTATCACATATCTGATCTTTGAATATTTTGGCTTTGCTGCATGGCCCATCCTCGTACTCCGGCATGGGAGCCCTTCCCAGCAAACCATTAATCAGAGCCACCAGCCTCTCCGCACCCACCGCCGGACTCCAGACCTCCCGCATGTATTGCGCAGCGTTCCGCCCCATCTCCTCTCTCTTATCGCGATTCTTCGCCAAAAACTCCAGCCTCTCAGCCAATGCTTCAGAGTCCCCGGTGGGGAAGAGGAGTCCGGTTACACTATCCTTTATCAGTATTCTGGAAGCTCCGGCACCCGTGCTGCAGATCACCGCGCACCCCTCGGACATCGCCTCGTTTAGAACAGCCCCCCAGCCTTCATCCGCCGTGCTTGCCAATATGAAAACATCCGTTTCTCGCATTTTTGAACGCACGGATTCCATAGGAATGAAATCGTGAAAAAAACACTTATTTGAAATTCCTTGATTATGTGCGAGTTCCTTTAGATTATTTTCTTGCGGTCCGTTACCGATTACATTAAGTTCGAACCTAATATTGCGCTTATCGATTAAACTACAAGCGTATATGATGGTATCTATTTTTTTAAGATCAAGCAATCGCCCTGCACAAAGTATGTGAAGAGTTTGGGTGAATTTTTTTTCTCTCTCAGTATTAGGCAATGGTATAAAAAATCCCCAAGTCCAGCATCGATCCTTTAACATCCCGATCTTTGATTGATCATAGGCTGCGTAAGTGCCTTGTGCAAGATAATGGCAATTGGATTTATTTACTTTTATTGCGCATTTCAAGAGTCTAAACCTTCGTAATACACAACGAGGCAATTTTAAATTTTCATCCTGGGTAGTTACTCCCGATATTTTGAACAAATCAGTTGATGGTTTAAACATTCTTTCAGAAGTTGGTAGACACAATTTCTTATGATTCAAGCGCATATTTAACAATTTGTTTGCAGGTTCCCATGTCGCATATCCTGGATAGATAACAGCATCAGCCTCCATATTCCACTTTGCTAATTCATTATTTTCCATATTTCCTTCCCATGTTCTTATAACCCAAGGCTCGTGCTCCCCCAATTTTGGCCAACCCATCGCCATGCGATCTTGTTGCCATGGATCGAGAAATGCCATGCGAAAGTTATTACCTAATAAATCATGCATTGAATTCGCTAAAGTCATCTGATGATGGGATGGGTGTTTATGTATAATAAGTAACTGAATCAATTAAATATATTAATTTCCTTTCTGATATTTAGAATATTTTGCCCAGTATCATGTTTTTGCTATATCCATATTTTCGCCCTGCTGCACGGCCCATCCTCGTATTCCGGCATGGCACTTCTTCCCAGCAGACCGTTCACCAGAGCCACCAACCTCTCCGCGCCGGTTTTAGGGCTCCATACCTCCCTGATGTATTTCGCAGCGTTCCGTCCCATTTCGTCTCTCTTATCGGGATTTCGTGCGAGATACTCCAAGCGATCCGCAAGCGCATTCGCATTACCGGTGGGGAAGAGGAGGCCGGTTTCACCTTCCTTGATCAGTATTCTGGAGGCACCAGCGCCCGTGCTCCCGATCACCGCGCATCCCTCGGACATCGCTTCGTTCAGTACCACCCCCCATCCCTCATCGCTCGTGCTAGGGAGAACATATACATCCGAAGAGTTCATCAATATTCTTACTTCGGAAGTAGGCATTGATTCCGCAAATGTAATATGTTTTTCTAGTTGATTGGATTCAACTAATTCTTACAAATGTAATCTTTCTGGTTTATCTCCCACTATCTTTGTTTCGAAATTGATACCTCTTTGTTTTAATTTGGAGCAAGCATCCACAAGGACATGAACATTTTTCCATGGAATCATTCGACCAGCCCATCGTTAGACGATATTGCAAGGGTCGATCAAGAAACGCCATGCGGAAGTTATCACCTAATATTTTGCGGAGCTCCTCCGCCAAGGGCATCTGATGATGAGACGGATTATGCCAGATTGAAAGTATTTTCGGCGGGTTCATTTTTTGCTGTCCAGCTTTAAATTTGCATTATTCTCTAACTTAAATGCACTGTCCAGCGCTTTGTGCAAATAAGATATATCAAATTGTTTTCCGAATTCCGCGGCGGATGTTTGATAATTATTCCAAGAGGACCTCATGAGTGTGAATTTCATGCGGAAGTCCTCGAAATCCCGATGTCTGTACGTTATCCCAATGTGATGCTGTCGCACCATCGAAGCCATGTACCCCGTATTCGGTACCAGAACCGGTTTTCCATAAGCGCATGCTTGTATCATGCTACCGCTTAAACCGTACCAGTGCAGATAGGGGAGCGCGATAAAATTGCAGAATTCGAAAAGCATATCGAAAAAAGAGTTTTCGGGAATAAAGGGCAGTTCCACCTCGAAGATTCTTCCTTGCCGTTCCAACTCGCGGCGCAACGGGGCGGACTGAATGTGGTAATCATCCCCGGGAATCGAACGCCCGCATCCGACGAACAGAGTATCGGGTTCCAGCAAAGCAAGCCTGAGTAAATCCTCATAGCGCCTTCTTTGCTGCCATATTCCGAAGTAGAGGATCACCTCCTTGCCTGGATGCCGTCTTAAAAACTGCGAATAGCGTTCGAATAGCTCTTCAATATGGGGCGATGTCTCTCTCTCCTCGAAACCCCATGCGCGGTATATCTCGGGTAAATGGAAATACCGATTATCGCGCTGTTGTGCAATAAAATCTGGGTTGGTGGAGAAAATAATATCCAGCCCAAGAGAATTGAACGCGTATTCGTTAAAATAGCGGTATTCCTCTCTTCGCTCTTGCCATCTCCAGTGGCAGGAGCGCAACCGCGATTTCCAAGACATATCGGAAAGATCCCTAGGGTATATGTGGATAGTCCGTATAAAGATCGCCGCCCTCTTTACACCTTTCGGTGTTATGCATTTCCCCAGCCTCTTCAAGGATACCCGGCACTCATCGCCGGTGGGAAGGAAGGTCCAATCAGGCATAATATCCTTTTCTAATGAAATCAGTTTTGATTCCAATTCACCCTGAATTCTGTGCGTATCTGTTACAAGGCCCAGGTCGATAAACATTGCATTTGATTTCCTAACAAATTTACCTATCAATGGGGTGTCGACCGCGATAGCTCCGTCATCGGAACGACCCAAAGCCAAATATATATCATAACCGTTCATATAAAACCAATTTGCAACAACCACACAATATATCTGGCGATGTCCCACAATTCGTGGCGAAAATATTAAAACACTAAGCATTCATAATTACTCCATTTATTAATTATTAAAATCTCTTACGCATATTAATGTTAAATGACTCAATGGATAATGTTATATTGCTTATCAATTATTTGTTTTAATTATTAATCATAATATTGAACTACGTTCATTTTTATGGACAGTTATTCAGTTGTATTTATTTATATGTTCCTTGGTCAATGTTTCATCGTAATCTTCCGGTGTCGGATAGCCAAGGAACGAGTGAAGTCTCCATCATTGATAGACATCCTCTATGAAGTTCAATATCCGGTCTCTTGCGTCCGCCATGCTCCCTTACTCCGTTAGGGACACGTGCTCCTTCTTTTTGGTTTTCATCAGCCGCTTGGCGTATCCATTTTCCTCGGGACGCCTTATTCAAACCATGGATATCTCCACGCCGCATCCCTAAAGTCTCCCCGTTTAACAATTTATGCGTATTGCACTCCCTGATCGTAATGATGGTTCACAGGCTTCCCTTTTGCAAGAGCCATCTCCAGGGCACTCTAGGCGAGAGCCGTGTTGTTTCACCTTGACAACGCCCATCCGCGAACGACATCAGTGAAAACATCCAAGATCACGGCGAGAAATACAAAACTTTCCCTGAGAGAGACATGGGTGATGTCCGCAACCCAATCAAGATCTGGTCGCGTGATGGACAAGCCAAAAACCAGATTTTTATAACGAACGAATTCGTGGGCGCTGTCGGTCGTCCTAATTCTTCACAGGTAAGCCTTGGCGCAAAGACCGGTCCCATGCATGACGCAACTAAGCCGTATCCCCGGCACGGAGCGACCGTCCAAAAGCGTCCCGTGTCGCAACTGACAACATATGCGAACGCGTCTTAATCGATGCCATTCGGCGGCAGCGTACACTATCTCTTCGCGGAAGAAGGACTCTACACGTGAGTTCGTATTTCAGTAAACACCGCTTCGAGGGACGCCGTGCAGCCTGCATGTAAGCTACAGGAACCATTCCGGCCGCAATTCGCTCTCAAGTCTAAGAAAACGTCATCTTTCTTTCGATGGCAGAGAGACAACCCCTTTTAAAGTATCTCATTCTCCAGAGAGATTTACCCCAGAGTACGAATCGGGTCGGCGATATGCATCGATTCACCGCTTTCTCCATCCTGTTCGATTCTAAAAGAAGAGAACTCCTTTCAAGCATGGTGTGACTCTACTGGCCAAGCAACTACGTGGAAACCTCGTATCTTCCTCAAAGTTCGTCGATGGTAGACTCACCTTAAATAAGCTCCAAAGACACTCGAGCTTTTAATTTCGGATTGAACGTGCGACGATTACATTTTTTCAACATTTGTCCGTCTCCTGTCCATATGGATCATACCTATGTATGAAATAATGGGGCTGTCCAATAAACGTATAGACGACATAAATTTGAATGATATTTACAAGGCCAATTTAACAATGAGTGATTTTAGTTATAATTAATATATTAATTACTCTTATCTAATATATAATTATTATGCATTAAATATTTTTTATTATCAGTTGTACACCAAGCAAGAGAAATAACTAACAAAACAATGGAAATTGGAGTATACATAAAACCGCTGAACATATATACATTAAGACTAATTATATATGATATTTTGGAAGATATTGCACCGATATTTTGCCTCGTTGTATTTCCAGATTTAAATAGTAATCTAATTAATTTATATGTGACTATTATTCGAACCAGTAAAAGCGCAATCGAACACATTAATCCATCTTCCCACCACATCATGATAAACCCATCTGCGCTCGCCCTGGTTTCTTCCCATCCTGAATCCGGATTGTTCATTCCATGAAAGATTGCATTTGATCTCATAAGTCTTCTTAACATCCAATCATCTCGGATAATCCTCATATCTGACGAATGGAATAATTCCCCATTCTTACCATTGATACGATATAACCATGGTCCTATTAAATTAGAAGGATTAAATACCAATAATAATACACACAATAAAAATAAAACAAATATTGTAATTATAACACGCATTCTATTATACGCCGAAGAATATACTAAAACTAAAATATAAGTAAATAGCGTTCCTCCTATCATGGTCGCGGTTGTATTACGTGTTACAGTTAATATAGTTGCAAATGCCATTACGAAGAGGCCAAACGTATATATGTTATATTTATCGTGTGTATCAAAAGCTTTACTCAAACAAAACCAGTATGCGGTTGGAATAACACTCCAAACACCATTAACTATAATTCTACTAGCGATTAAATTAGAAGTTCCCTCTTCGGGAGAGGTTAAAGTACCTAATAAATTAAGTAAATATAAATTATGAAACAAAACAATGTATATTGATAGCAAACCAGTAATAATTGCGGAAAAAACAATAGCTGATTCAATTTGATCTCTTTTGTTATATGGCAACCTGATATATCCTATATATAGTGGAAACCACCAGAATATATTTAGAATTGAACCGTAATTACTATTTAGATATCTCGCATTATATATAAAATTAATCGCAAAAGATATAGAGATTAATGATAAAAGCAATGATATTAAATTATATCGCCATCGTGAATAATTATTTTCACGATGTCTAATTAATATAAGATATAATGCGAAGAAAAGAATTAAACTTGGATTATCTATTTTCAATATCATAAGATTATCAGAAATATGGTACATTTTTAAAAATCCTGAAACCCCTGTATTGGCCAGAAAATAGAATAATATGCCAAATATCGGATTCCGCCAAGTTAAATATCCTATTATTACAAGGCTTAATAATATAATCATTTATATTCCTATTATAGTAAATAACTTTAAAATTTACAGAATTCTATTATATGTTAATTGAATATATATGTATCATCTTATGAGCATTTATATGACGCTAGTTTGTAAAGTCTTATTCCATTGTTGCCAATCATTTATAACATCAGAATAATAATTAAGCATTTTATTAGTATATATATTCATATCATGATTTAGCAATGCGTAATATTCGGCGTTTTTACCTAATTCAATTAATTTTTGTGGATTCGTTAATAGATTTGAAATAGCATAAGTAGCATAATGGTAATCATTATGAGGAATTAGAATTCCATTTATATCATTATCAATTAATTCAGGAATACCGCCTGTTGATGATGCTATAACTGCTGCGCCTGATGCCATGGCTTCAATTATAGAAAAAGGTAAATTATCAGCAATCGCTATGTGAAGATATATATCAGTAGCCTTATAATATCTTGACATTAATATTTCGTCGTTTATTTTACCAATATATTTTATTCGCCCATTAGGAAATATTATATCGTCTTGTTTGACACCCAAGCAAATTCCCATACAATATTGATTGCTAGATGATATATATTCCATTACGGCATTTTCCATTGATCGTTTATTTTTATATATACTGTGCGCACTGAACAATATTATGTTACAATCTGAAGGTAAATTCAACATTCTTCTTGCTTGTAGCTTATCTCCTTGCTGATACATCTTTAGATCAATGCCATATGGAATTAATGAATACATTACATATTCTAATATCGATTCATTTATGCACGATAATAACCATTTTGATGGAAGGGTAATGTATAATCTGCTGTTATGATATATATTTTTTTTTCTTCTATTTTCAACATCTGTTATATCAATATCTATAGGAGGATATAAATTTAAATCAGGACATTGGCCGCACCCATTTTTCCATTGATCACATGTGCACGGATAAGCACAATGTCCAGTAATCGTCCATTCATCATGTAAATTTAATATCATTGGGACTTTCTTACTCAATTCCGGAATTGATTCTATATCAAAATATCTGCCATGCAAATTATGACAATGAATTATTGAAGGATGGACTGAAGATATTTTTAAGATTAAATTTGATTTGCGATATGTTGTTGAATCAAAATTGTAACGTGAGTTTGTATCTGGATTGAATTTTTTATTTATAATATGTAATAATTTTGAAGTGTAATTTTTGATTTTTATATTGATATTTTTATTTCTTAAAGATATTATATTTTTAACATTGGTTTTTTTTTCTCCAACAACTAAATACGATTTATAACCTTGTTTTATATATTCATTATGCAAAGAAAACGCACATTTTTCAGCGCCTCCTCCTTTATCCGCTTGAGATATTTGCATAATATTGAATTTATGTTCAACATCATTATTCACTTTTTTCATAATACGACCTCATCTATTCATCATACTAATTGTTGTAAATGTTTATAAGTTAATATTATTTTTATTATTTCGACAATAATTTACATATTTAATTATGATTCTGCCTATTTTATGTGGAATAATAGTCATTGTATAATAAAATAATATATGAATATTAATCATATTAAACGGAGCCTGATGTAATATTTCACTCCAATGTGCTTTCGCATTTTTAAAATCATAATTGATCGATTCATTATATGCCAATGATACTTTACGATCTATTTCATATTTTATAAGTAGGTTTTTAGGAAATATATTTTTATATATATTTTTGATAATTACATCGTTATTATAAAATTCATTTGTTTGAGATATAGTTTTACTGAGTCTATGCATTCGAAATGCGGCTAAAGGAGTATTTAATATGTTATACTTTAACCCGCTCGATATTAAACGTAGCCAATATTCATAGTCAAAACAATAATGAAATCTTTCATCAAAGGTCCCGAATTTGTCATAGACCTCTCTACGCATAAAAACAGATTGCTGCGGTAATATATTTTTTCTTAACCATATGGCATCATTTAAAGGATATATTGGGCTCCATATTTTAGTTTCATAACCAACCCCAAAAATTATTGTCGATCCAACAACCCATTTATTGACACTATTATTCTTAAATCCATCGATAACAGATTTAAATGCACCCGGTAAATAAAGATCATCGCTATTTATAAAAGCAATGATATCTCCTGTAGATCTGCTGAATCCTTTATTTATTGCGTTAGGTTGCCCGTCGTCCTTTTCGCTACACCACCACGCCAGCCGGTTTTCGTATTTGCGGATGATATCCACGCTTCCGTCCGTGCTGCCCCCATCCACGATGATATATTCGAGGTTGGGATAACGCTGGCTGAGAACGGATTGAATTGTCTCCTCCAGATATTCCGCCTGATTGTATGATGGAGTGACGATGCTGATTTTTGGGTATTCGCTCATTGTTTGATCCATATTTTATTTGCCATGCCAATATCCAATGTGCAAGGGTTTCATGGCACGGTATTTTAATCCATTGTCAATATCCCTGAACACGGGATTAAAATCTCTTGCTGCGACCACAAAATCCCCTCCGGGGATTGACGTATCCACAACCCTTGATAGAGGGTTTCATATAACCTAGCACGGTCAATTTATTGCCGTGCGTCTTATCGGCGTGCGTTGATATTTCCATGCGATGCCGAACATCCCCAATACCCATACGCCACTAGGGATTAATACCCACGGGATTCAAATCCCGTGCTACGATCACAAAATCCCTCTCCGGGGATTGATGCATCCACAACCCTCCACAGAGGGTTTCGTATAACCTAGCACGGTCACTTTAGTGCCGTGCGCCCCATCATTCATCATCCTCGTATTCCCATTCCGAGCGGAAATTTCTCGCAACATGGTGCTGGCGTTGGTTTTTAATATATGATATCAACTCCTCGTGATGATGATAATCCACGCTAAACGCCGCATAGGATTCCTGCCATTTGAAATTGGAATTTGGATGCAAAGCGTGCGTAATGAGATGGGATGACGCACCTTTCATGCGTTTGGCCAGATTTGCGATGGTGGCGGTAGGATTGATTCTAACGAGAACGTGAACATGATCCTCCGTTCCTCCAATTTCGACCAAATGGCATTCCATATCATTGCACGAATGGGCGATTGATTCATAAATATGCAACCGAATCTCTTCGTTCATGTATGGATATCTCAAATGTGTCGCCCAAACATAATGTATATAAACGCATGATTTTGAGGATGGCATCTCGACCTCCACATTGGAATTCATTCCATATTCACCGGATAAAAATCCACGATATTCATATTCATGGGATTCAAATTCACGGGATTCAAATTCCGTGCTATTCCACACAAAATCCCCTCCGGGGATTGATGCATCCACAACCCTCCATAGAGGGTTTCTTTTTCGTTGCACGGGCACGGGATTAAAATCCCGAGCTATCATTACAAAATCCCCTTCGGGGATTGAAAGCATCCACAACCCTCCATAGAGGGTTTCGTATAACCTAGCACGGTCAATTTATTGCCGTGCGTCTTACCGGCATGCGTTGATATTTCCATGCGATGCCGAACATCCCCTATATCCATACGCCGCACGGGATTAAAATCCCGTGCTATTTCACACAAAATCCCCTTCGGGGATTGAACCACCCACAACCCTCCATAGTGGGTTTCGTTTTCGTCGCACGGTCACTTTAGTGCCGTGCCCCCCATCCCTCTTACCCACCCACCATGCTGGCCTATCCTCATATTTCCGGATGATGATATCCACGCTCCCGTCCGTGCTGTCTCCATCCACGATGGTGTATTCCAAGTTGGGGTAGCGTTGGTTGAGGACGGAGAGGATGGTCTTCTCCAGATACTCCGCTTGGTTGTAGGAGGGGGTGACGATGCTGATTTTAGGGTGTCGTTCATAGATGTATTCATAGTATAGATGCAACTATAATTAGTGCTATGCAAGATCTACGATATATGAGAAAGATTACTAGCGATCTCATTACAGAATTAATAGATTTGTAGCGCGTGAATAGCTTTCTATATGTATTATCCATCATTTGTATAGATTACGTCCATATTGATAACTTTTATGCACAATATTTTTTCCGCTTGCCTCTTGACAGTCTATTTTTATACTTTCGTTCGTATAATCTTAATACTCCGTTAGTTGAGTCTGCGATCTACAAAAATAATGATTTCCAGATACAGATAACGCAGGTGTAGGGCGTAAAGAATAATCCTATCCGAATATTGATAAGGGTCTATATGGGTTTGTACGCAGTTTGTAATTATGTTATCTCGTTCCACAAGATGCAATCTGGCGATATATATCCAATGTGTGTTCAGCAGTCCGTTCCCAGGAAAACATTAAAGCCCTTTCTTTGCCTTTTTGAATGTAATGCGCTCTTGTTGCATCCGACATATCTTTTAACGAAAGTATTGTTTCAACCATATTATCAATTGATTTCGGATCAAAGAGTATTGCAGCTTCTCCAACAACTTCTGGAATGCTTGAAGTATTAGATGCAAGTACTAAACCCCCGCAAGACATCGCTTCCAAAGGAGGGATGCCAAATCCTTCATATAATGAAGGATATACGAAAGCTGTCGCGGAATAATAAAGCGAAGCTAGTGTATTATCATTTACATTTCCCATATGAATTATACTATCACTAACTGCCTCAGAATCAAGATAACCATATTCAGTATCGTTAAATTGAGGGCCAACAATATAAAGTTTTAAATCCTTCCATTGTTCCTTTACATAAGAATAAGCTTTCAATAAGCGAGCGAAATTTTTATAAGATGCTCGTCCTCCAACATACAAGATATAGGGATCGCTTATTTGATTGTGATCTATTTTGGACGGTAGAGATAATGTACCTGCAAGGTGTATTACATTGCATTTTTTCTCTACAAATGGATAATATTTAATCAGTTCAAGACGAGTTGCATTCGATATGCATATAATTGCGTCCGCACGCTGTAATGCATCGCTAACGTGCTGTGCATGATAACCATGTTGGTCAAGCCATTTAGGATATATCTCATGTATTAAATCGTAAACAGTCACGACGACAGGGCAACTGTAATTCGAGATAGGTGTTTCAATGCTAAGTTCATAATAAGTGGGATGTGCAATATCATAAGCTTTGCCTGATATCTCATTTCTTCTTAAAATTCTATTTACTTTATTAGATAATCGGTATGGCCCATGACGATACGGCATAGAATCTATTATATTTATATTCTGATGTTTTGGGTAATTACGATCATTTTGTTTCTTAACAAGGACAGTTGGTTGGCAATCATCAGGTAGTCGTTCTATAATGTTGGTAAAATAACGCGATATTCCACCTTCTTTTTGAACGTTGTAAATATAACCATCAAATAATATTTTCATCTCTTATATTTCGCATTAATCAATATCTTAATCATATAATTTCATATTTGTTTTATATGTCATACTGATATTTATTATTATATATCTACCTACTTTGAAAACAAAGATATTATTCCACAGATAAACTTAGCCCGGTGTTCTCGAAACTAAATGGAATGACACGAACTCCAGAGGATTTCAAGGCGCGTTCGACAAATACTTTCCTATCAGGGTCGCTGAAGAAAAGCAAACATCCCCCACCGCCCGCGCCACATGCCTTTCCATATTTAGCGCCCGCCAATTTTGCTATTTTGAATAACTCTTCAATTTGATTATTCGTAACTGATGTGTCAAGCGCTTTTTGATGGGTCCAACTATCTCCGATCAATTTACCGAACTCCTCAATTTTATCGTCGAGTAATGCTAAACGCATCTGCATTGCTCCTGCACGTAAGGAATAAAGTGCGTTAACTGTAGCGGGATTTCCTTGCCGGAACGCACTCCAAACATTCTCATGTATACTACTCGAAAGCCGCGATTTACCAGTATAACATAGCGTTAAAGAACATTCCATGGCATCAATCATACATGTTGTCAAGTTTAGAGGCTCTACCTTAACGTTTGTGCCGAATTCTAAATAGTTAATCCCCCCCAGCGCGGAAGCATACTGATCCTGCTTACCTCCCAAAATGCCAAGCATTTCTTCTAGATTGAACGCAAGCTCCGCGACTTGCTCCCTATATTCCGCTGATGGATGAATTTGTGACTGTACAAGACTAAGCCAGCAAACATTCAATGCTGAGGATGTTCCGAGACCCGAACCCGCAGGTAGCTGACTATGATACGAAACATTAATACCCTCCAAGTTATCCTTAAGAGATTTATTGTTCTCACGTATCTCCAATCTTCCCTCGACATATTTGTCAATTGCAGCGTTTACCACTGCCCCTCCGGCTCCGTCGGCAAAGATTTTTACATCCGTCCACGCT
The DNA here is from genome assembly GCA_027459625.1 of Chthonomonadales bacterium. Classification (GTDB taxonomy): domain Bacteria; phylum Armatimonadota; class Chthonomonadetes; order Chthonomonadales; family CAJBBX01; genus DTKV01. Next base: position 2,367 of record DAIDHP010000025.1, on the reverse strand, counting down.
CCTGCGAAATCAATCCTAACTGGAACTCTACTATGAATAATCATTATTTATAACCTTATCATATTATGGTTTTTAATCAATTATCAACTAATATAAAAAAGTCGTGAATTATAAGTACATTTATTATTTATCCATACTATTCATGAATTGCAAGGAATGAATTCATTCTTCCAGGATTATTGTCCCTATTAGAAAGTGAATTTTTCCCATTACATGTAAACTTTGATAAATATTTACATATATTCCATATTTTAAACAAGGTGGATATTTTGTAAATACGGCCCATTGTAAATTTGAAATATATTATTTTATGGATGTCTTCAGTTGTTTTTGGATAATAATTTATAACATCATCATAAGATTTTAAATGTTTAATAATTTTAAATCCATTATTTATGAGTGCGTCTTTATATTCACCTTCAGTATAAGCCATTTCTCCTTTATGTATTTGGTGAAATATATGATTATCTAAAAATAATTTTAATTGGTTGTTATCTGATATCACATGCTCTCTAGTTGCGAAAAACAATCCATTTTCTCGCAATACTCTGTGACATTCATTTACGCCTTTATTCAAGTTTTTGAAGTGATGCAGGCATTGCCTCGCATATACAATATCAAAATAATTATCTTTTAATGGTAATGATTCCGCATAAGCTTGAATCGGGTATATCGGTAGATGAATATCATTCTTGATTTTATTAACTGCGCCTAATCCTGAGACGTTACTCCTAGATGGATCGACGCTAATAACATCATGCCCTAATTTGGAGAAAGCATATGATGCAATTCCATGCCCGGAGCCCATATCGAGTATTTTTAATTTAGCCTTATTTTTATTTAAACCTAAATGTCTTTTTACAGAAATGAATTCCTCACTTGCCTCAAACCTTATAACCGCTAAATTAATATCTTCATCAAAATAATTTAGTAATACATCTTTACTGTATCTTTCCTGACTTCTCATCCATAAGACCGCATCTTCATATGTTTTCATTTTTTTTATTCTTGTATCTGTTTTACATTCCAATTTAGAATTGGTCTAATCCATCCGGGCCTTTTTCCATAACCACCTATATCTATGCTTTGTAAAATATTAAATTTCATTCTTATATTACCATTTAAAATAAATCGTTTATTGGGGATGTGCGCAACAACATTTAGATAATAGTCTCCTGTATTCAGAAAATTTGCAGGTATTAAACAAGTTGATTTATAAATACCCTTTTTAATTATAAAATCATTTACATGAATATCTTCTGGACCAGTTTGAAATATTATGGTACCATCAAATGAGATAATTTCAATTACAATTCGTGCATTGTTAACATCTTCATAATATAAATATTTTAATTCTATTAAGGTCTGTTCATCAATTGGGCGTTGATTGCTAATATTTCCATTTAAATCTTTAATTTCTATTGATATTAATTTAAGAACATCAGATTCAGGAGCTATATCAATATCATTCCATACTAATTTGCCGTTTGTGTTATTAATGTGTGTATTAAAATATGTATTCACAACGTCAAAGGAATTGTCATATGCTTCAATTGAACCATTTACGATTAGTATGCTGTATTTACATAATTGTCTAACCGCAGCCATATTATGACTTACCAATAAAACCGTTCTTCCTGCTTTCGCAACTTCGCCCATCTTTCCAAGGCATTTCTTCTGGAACTCCGCGTCGCCCACGGAGAGCACCTCGTCCACGATCAGTATCTCCGGGTTCAGGTGCGCCGCCACGGCGAACGCCAAACGCACGTACATCCCGCTGGAGTAGCGCTTCACGGGTGTGTCCAGGAACTTCTCCACCCCGGCGAAATCCACGATCTCATCGAAATGGCGGTCTATCTCTCTGCGCCGCATGCCCAGAATCGCGCCGTTCAGATAGATGTTCTCCCTGCCTGTCAGCTCCGGATGGAAGCCGGTGCCCACTTCGAGCAGGCTGCCCACCCTGCCGTAGAGGCGTATCTCGCCGGTGGTGGGCTCCGTGATGCGGGAGAGCACCTTCAGGAGGGTGGATTTGCCGGCGCCGTTCCTGCCGATGATGCCCACCACGTCGCCCTTTTTGATGTCGAAGTTGATGTCCTTCAGCGCCCAGAAGGTCTCTTTCTCCTGTCGGCGCAGGGGGTGGCGAAGAGTTTGCATGATCGCCTCCGAGAGCATGGTGTGCTTCTCGGCGTTATGCGCGATGTTGTAGGCTTTGGATAAGTTCCGTACCGAAATGGCTATGTCGTTGTTCATTTTTTTCTTTATAACGGCTCAACGCGGAGTACGCTGAGGAGCGGAGAAACGCTGAGTATTTTTTGAGTTTTGACGATTCGCTTTCTTAGTCTGCTTCGCTTCACACACCGTAATATG
>DAIDHP010000024.1 GCA_027459625.1 Chthonomonadales bacterium | reverse complement strand
CGGATTGTTACTGCTGTTCTTTTTGCGGACCTGCTGCGCTCTGCCGGATTTGCTGCCTGACTTTGTGCCCCATGCTTCAGACGTGCTGCGGGCTTGCTTCGTTTCTTGATTAGGCTGGCTGTTGCCTTTGTGTTTCAGATGTAGCATGTTTCTCATGTGGTCAAAGTGCTACTGTAAGGATCGTCATGTCAGGAACCCCAAGTAGCTCTGATGCTATTGTGTTCCAGGCTACGGTGAAGGTGGCCGCGGCGGCGGCGGCTATGACCAGGGCGGCTACGGCGGCGGCGGCTACGGCGGCGGCGGCTTCGGAAATGGAAGTTACGGTGGATTGGGAAATGGCTACCGAGGTTATTAATCCGTTAGTTTTAATTGACATCAAAATTACGTTTGCATCATTATCTGGAACAGCTCCTTAACGGAATGTGCGGTTTCCTTGTAGAGTTGTATCTTATGAGGGATGAAACCGATGATATTTAAGTTAGGATGCAACCGCTTGCAATAGAAATTTTAATTCTCTTTCACCTAATCAATGAGGAAGAGAAAGCGGGGATATTGAAGGAGGATATTCGGATGGGTTATCTGTTTCGCAAACGCATACTGTTATTCAGCGGGTATTTCTTGGCATTCGTAATCGCCATGATGCTGACGCTGACGGCCGTCGCATCCCGCGCTGATGACGCTACTACAACCAATAGTCAATCGAGGGTACGCATTGACCTCGTGAATGCGGATTTGCGTCAAGCGATTAGTCTGTTGAGACAACAGACCGGAGCCGATTTTGTAATCGAATCCAGCGATAAGCCCTACGGGAAGGTCACCTTATCGCTGGATAATCAGCCATTGGACGAGGTGCTGAAGCTGATGTGCGAGTCAGCCGGTGCATCGCTGAAGGTCGAAAACGGCATCTATTTCATTGGTCCAAAATCCATGGATACTAACAAGGCTGCTTCTACGACCTCTCAGCCATCGACGGACATTCAAGCCGGCGGTGCGACCGCTCCGAAACTGGCTTCAGTGCCTCAACAGGAATTGCATACGGTAAAAATCCAGTTATACAACACACGTCCTTCCGAGGTGTTGGAGGCGTTGGGAATTGAGCAAGGAAGAATCAACGGATTGGTGGATAAAATGATCTACGCTCCGTTTGATAACCTGGTCAGTCCCTACAATCAGATGATGTCCCGACCCTTGGTTTGGAATAACCCCTATTCGCCAGGGATGACACCGGAGTATATTCCGAACCCAGCAGTGACAACCATGCCGGTTCCTCCATCCGCGCCTATCAATGATACGGCGACCTCGCATGTGGGAACCAATAACCGAGTTGCCAGTCAGGTTGGTGAGAACGACCAATTTGGATATGGCGGTTACGGCGGACGCTATGGCGGCTATGGCGGTGGCATCGGAGGTGGCGCTGGCGGTTACGGCGGCGGCATCGGCGGTTACGGCGGCGGCATCGGCGGTTACGGCGGCGGCATTGGAGGCAGACTTGGCGGCATCGGTGGTATTGGCGGGGGCATCGGCGGCAGACTTGGCGGTATCGGCGGTGGCATCGGCGGTGTGAATGGACAGAACGCTAATTCCCTCTTGCCGCAAGGTATCGACGCTCTTTACTCATATGATGTGGACAACTCCATCATAGCCCGTGGCACCGACGACGCCATCCAGCAATTAAAGGATGTTATCCGACTGCTCGATGTTGCTCCGAAACAGCTTATGATCAAGGCGGAATTGATCCAAGTGAATGAGACGGACGCCAAGACGTTCGGCATCAATTGGTCGATCGCAAGAGGAACCGTTCAAATGGGTAACACGTTTGGCGGAAGCTCTTTCGCAACAGGTAATGTTTATCTGAACTATGCAAGCGGAAACATGGCGGCGCAACTCCTCGCCAGCCTTTCGGAGAGCAAGGGTAAAGTGGTGAACACGCCAATGGTCACCACCACGAACAACATGCCTGTTTTCATTGAGATCGGTCAGGAAATCCCCATTATCACAAGCGCTTTAACATCCATAGGATTAAACCAAACGGCTAACATTCCTCAGATTAATGTGATTTCCATCACATCCGGTTTATTTGTTATTCCGAGAATTAACGGCGACAATTCAGTTACCATGACGATCACGCCGCAAATAGAGGATGTGCCCCAAACTATCAACAATCCTTCCGGAGGAACCATTCCGATCATATCCACTGAAAGCATCACAGTGACCCGGCGCATCATGAGCGGTCAAACAATGGTTATCGGTGGATTGACACGTAAAAACGATAACCAGACGGTCAATAAAGTTCCACTATTAGGTGATCTGCCATTCATTGGCAAACTGTTCCAATCGTATAACAATAGTGTGAACGACACGGAGTTGCTTATTTTCGTCACACCGACTATCATTTCCGATACCACCGGAGGTTCGTCTCCTTCCGACACCTCCACTGTTGATAACGGCGGTACGATGAGGCCGTAAATATACACCATTCGAATATCCTTCCGGAGGGCGATAATTCGCCCTCCGTTTTTCGTCCGGGTATAATGTAGAAGAAATAAACAAAATGGATAATTGAGCCTATCGCTCTCGTTCCTCACGCGATGAATTATCCCTAAAGACTTTTACTACGCCTAATTTGGCTATTCGAATACCCAAAGGGTTTCATTGGGAAAGGATAAAACGGATTGTTTCGATTTGTAACCGGCGGAGAGTCGCATGGACCCGCACTAACCGCAATCCTAGAGGGGATACCTTCGGGGTTAACCTTGGATTTTAACGAAATCAACGCCCAACTTGCCCGCCGTCAAGGAGGTTACGGCAGAGGCGCACGCCAAAAGATTGAAACGGATCGCGCGGAAATCATCACTGGGGTAAGATTTGGGAAAACAATGGGCGGTCCCATATCCCTAATCGTTAGAAATCGAGATTTCGAGAATTGGCGAGATAGAATGTCCGTGGAACCCATTGAAGCGGATGTCCCCCCGATTGTCGAGGCGCGTCCCGGTCATGCCGATTTCGCAGGGATGTTAAAATACTCCACTCATGATCTCCGTAACATCCTAGAGCGCTCAAGCGCTCGCAACACCGCCACATTGGTCGCTGTGGGCTCCATATGCCGAATTATGCTTGCCACTCTGGGCGTGCGTATTTTGAGCCACGTAGTCGTTCTGGGAGGGATACATGTGCTTATCCCGTTCCCGCCGAACTATGATGAGATTCAATCCAAGGCGGAGATATCACAGGTTCGAGTGGCTGACTCGGAAAAGGAAAAACTCATCTTGGATGCCATCGACAAGGCGGGCGCAAATGGAGATACGCTCGGCGGCGTATTTGAAGTGATTGCAACGGGATGCCCTCCGGGATTAGGCAGTCATGTGAATTGGGATAGAAGATTGGATGGGAAATTGGCGGGTGCCTTGATGGGCATACAAGCGATCAAGGGCGTGGAGATAGGAATGGGATTTGGCGTGGCCGAGGTTCCAGGCTCCAAAGTGCATGACGAGCTTTATCATGATCCATCCACCGGATTTACCAGATCAAGCAATAATGCGGGTGGTTTGGAGGGTGGCATGACAAATGGAGAGCCAATAGTGGTTCGCGCGGCGATGAAGCCTTTATCCACATTGAAATCTCCGTTGAGATCCGTGAACATGGAGACCAAGGAGGCGGTAACCGCACATTTTGAACGCTCCGACGTATGCGCGGTGCCTGCCGCCGGTGTTATTGGGGAGGCGATGGTGGGCATTGTCCTCGCGGAGGCGGTGTTGGAGAAGTTCGGCGGAGACAGCATGGGTGAGATGATTCGGAATTTCAACGGCTATCTCGCCGAAATCGGAAGCAGAGGGTACCGTTCCTCAAAAGATACCGCCACGGATGCATGATGGATATCGAGCCAAAGCCGGAATTCGGGGTGCTTACATGGGGCTGTGCAGGCAATGAGCCATAACTGGGACATAACACCCTCCGAAGCGAGGACCCTTCAGGAGAAGATGAGCCGCGAAGTGAGGATCATCCCGCTGAACCTAAACGCGATCCGATATGTCGCCGGGGCGGATGCATCGTGCATGAAGCGCGATCCATGGCTGTATGCATCGATAGTGGTGTTGGACATGGGGGAAATGAAACCTGTTGAGGTTGCAAACGCCTCACTGAAATCAGTATTCCCTTATATCCCCGGTCTTCTGTCGTTCAGGGAATCTCCTGTGATCCTTCAGGCATGGGAGAAACTGCGATTGAAGCCGGATGCATTGATATGCGACGGTCATGGGATCGCCCACCCTCAAAGATTCGGAATCGCATCGCATATTGGATTATTGCTTGGTGTTCCGACCGTGGGCTGTGCGAAAAGCGTATTGACCGGACGATACGATGCGCTTGGCGAGCTGGCAGGAAGCCGTGTGTATTTGATGGAGGGGGAGGATGTCGTCGGAGCCGCAGTAAGGACTCGCTCAAATGTGAAGCCGGTGTTCGTTTCTCCTGGTCATCTGATCGATATTGATTCCTCGGTAAACCTTGTATTCGCATGTTTGCGATCCTATCGCTTACCAGAAACCTCCCGCTGGGCGCATCGATTGGCCAATGAATTTAGAATGAGGAGTCTGGATTCACCCTTAGACCCTAACTAGGAAGGCTATGAATGAGGATTTGACGGTGGATATCATGCTTTTAATTGACAAATTATCTCCGTTAGGTTATACTTTGCATGGTCCTGAAGGGCACCATGTCGCAGCCCTTCTATTTTTATGCGGCGGGGGAACATGGCGGAACTTGGCGTTGACATAGATGAAATAAGTGAATTAGTCCGTCTTGTAGAGGATAGCAATCTGGATGAATTGATTGTCGAGGATGCGGGTGTTAAGGTTACTATCCGAGGTTTCGGGTACATCCGCAGATCATCCTCGGCAAGGTTGATTGATGAGCCGCCGCAAGAGATGATCGATATCAATCCTCCTCGGCACCCTATCTCCGTGACTGGTGCGGACGTAGCGGAAGAGGTATTGACTATTGCCTCACCCATGATAGGTGTGTTTTACCGCGCTCCTGGCACGGATGCAGCCCCCTTCATAGAGGTGGGCGATCATGTTGAAGTTGGTCAGACGATTGGATTGATGGAAGCTATGAAGGTTTTTTCCGAAATCCCGTCGGATTATTCCGGCACCGTTGTGGAAATAATCGCGCATAATGGACAGTTGGTTCATTCCGGTGATCCTCTGGTGCTCCTCCGACCCGATTCCGTTTAAATGACGTTAGTTAGCGAGAGTGAAGATTGAAGGATACAATCCGCATAGGTATATTGGGTCTTGGCGTGGTGGGATCCGGAACCGTGGCGCTTCTGCAGAAAAACAGAGTGTCTATCGAGAAAAAAATCGGGGCTAAAATAGAGATCACAAAAATCGCGGTGCGTGATTTGAACAAGAAACGTCTCGTCAGCGTGGACAGAGGTTTGCTGACAAACCATTGCGAAGAGGTGCTTGACAACCCTGAAAACGATATCATTTGCGAACTGATAGGAGGCGTTTCCCCAGCCAAGGAGTATGTTTTGCATGCCTTGCGCAATGGAAAGCATGTCGTCACGGCGAACAAGGAGCTTATCGCCAAGGAGGGGCATGATCTGCTCCATGAGGCGATGAGACGTCGGCTTGATTTTCAGTTCGAAGGCTCCGTGGGAGGGGGCATTCCCATCATCCAACCCATGAAAAACGCTTTGGGCGGTAATGAAATCCAGGAGATCATGGGAATCGTCAATGGAACCACCAACTACATCCTCACAAGAATGACCCATGAAGGCGCTGAGTTCAATGACGTTCTGGAGGATGCCAAGGCGAAAGGGTATGCCGAAACGGACCCGAGCAGTGATATTGAAGGTTATGACGCCCAGTATAAGATAGCGATCCTAAGTTCCATCGCATTCACCAGCCAGGTGAATGTGAATGACGTATACGTTGAGGGAATTACCCATATCACTCGACGAGATATCCAATGCGCTCAGGAGTTAGGTTACACCATCAAGCTGCTTGGCATCGCCAACAGAATTGGCGAGGACCAAATGCAAGTGCGCGTCCATCCCACACTATTACCCTCCGAACATCCGCTGGCATCCACGCATGACGTATACAACGCCATCTTTGTGCGCGGGGATGCCGTTGGCGACGTAATGTTCTACGGGCGTGGCGCTGGCATGATGCCCACGGGAAGCGCGGTGGTGGGTGATATCATGGATGTGGGGCGAAACATCCTGTTCGGCTCCACGGGACGAATATCCTGTACCTGTTTCCAGCAACGGCGGATGGCTTCCATGGACTTGGTGGAGACAAAATACTACATTCGCATGATCGTCATCGATCGTCCCAAAGTTCTCGCGGCCATTGCGGGGGTGCTGGGGGATCATCAGGTGAGCATAGAGTCCGTTGTTCAAAAGGCGCATTTGAACGACAACGCGGAGATCATTTGGGTGACACATAAAACGAAGGAGAAAAACCTTCGTTCCGCCCTGGAAAGCATCAGAGAGCTTCCCGTCGTGCTTTCGATCGAAAACTTCCTCAGGGTGGAGGAGTGAGGATCAGAAGGCGAAAAGTTTAAGCAGGAACATTCCGATGTCGAGCAGTGGCATGCTTCTTCTCCCCTTGATGGGCACTTGGATCATATCTCCGGCTTGAAGCTGGATGTCGGGAATCGCCTTTGCTACTAGCTTGTCATAATCAATCGGTATGTTCTGAGCCTTGGCGGGATTCGTGAGCATGTTGCGGATCAGCAAGATATGCTTTCTATCCGCGTTCGGCAGAAACCCCCCCGCGTTCACAATAGCTTGGCTCAGCGTCACATTCCCCTGTAATTCATGCGCGCCGGGAGTAGGCACTGCGCCAACCACCGCATACCTCAAACCCGTATCCTTCGTGTTAACGAAAATCGTGTCTCCCGGACGCAGCGTAATATTATCCGTTGGGATATTCGCCTCCGCTTTTGTGGCACTGAGAGTCATGTAATTGGTATCCGAGGCGCGGCGAAGAATGACGTCGTTCGGATCGGCGGAAGGCAGCAATCCGTTGGCGTCCGATAAAGCGTCCGCAACGGTCATCCCTCTTTTGTAAGGATAGGCACCCTCGTTTCTCACTTCTCCAAGGACCATGATAGTCTGGTTCATCGGGGGCGCGGAGGAGATGGGCACGAGGATGTGATCGAGATTTTGCAGCACGGGATCGGTGTATTGATTGCCGCCCTGCTCCAAAGCCTGACTGAAGTTGACGTTCAAAGTCGTTCTGTTGTTGTTGGCCTCCATGCGGATGATCTGAATGTGAGAAAGATCCGCGCTGGGTTCGTAACCGGTTTGGGCGAGGGCGTCGGATAGTTTATCTCCAAGTGGAAGAGTAATTAATCCGTTACGGAACGTGGCTCCCTCCAGTATCACTTGAATGCGAGGGATTTTCGCGATCCCCATGCTTACATCAGGCGTTACAGCGTAATAGGGACTAATCGCTTTCTGGATTTTCATCTCTGCCTGAGAGACGGTTAAGCCCATCAGGTTGATTTTGCTTATCGGTTGACCGCCAAGAAGAAGCTGAAGGTTTGCATCCTTGTCGAGGGTGAATTCCGTACATAGCTCCTGATCCTCCAAACCTCGCACGGTCACGTCCATGGAGATAACAAACCCGGGCCCGATTTTTGTGTTCGGACGCGCAAGCGGATCCAAAGCGGACAAATCGGCGAGGGAGACGGCGCATTGAATCACAAGGAGCAATGCGATTGCGAACCTAAGGATTGTCACACGGGCATGGGCGAACATACATACCGCCTCTGGAGTGATATATTCATGTATATTATACAGGATAGTGCTATGTGATGATACTTTGCGCTATCCTGCATTCCCGAATATGTTCCCCTCGAAAGCTTCCGGTCCTTATTGTTCGGTGAACTTGGCGATCTGCGAGGCGGAGTAGTTTCCTTGACCATCCGTGGCGATTACCATCCAGTAATAGGTGGCCCCGGATTGCAGCGTTGGACCGGAATAAGTGAGCGAAGTTTGCCCCGAACCGGTTTGAGAGTTCGCATCATTCGGACCCCATATGGGCGTTACGCCGTTCGGGTCGGATGAGCTTTGCAACGACGGGAAACTGTTCCAAATGTATACTTGGTAACTGGTGGCGCCGTTGACAGGGCTCCATTGGAAATAGGGATTTCCGGATACGAATGCGCTTTGCGAAGGCGATAATCCCGACATCGGATCAAGCGGGTCCGCCGCAACTACGCTGCTGGGCGCCCCAACCGTGCCGTTGTTTGGAAACTCCACCGTGTCCAGACTGCTTACGGTGTAATAATAGACGTAATTGGGCGTCAGCGCCGGGTCGGCGTCAAAGAATGCGGACGCCAAAGGATCCCTCAAAACCGCTTCGGTCGATAGGTTCGAAGAGCTAGTCCCGCGTTTTATGAGATATCCCAGCAAATTGGTCTCCGCGCGGGGTGTCCAGAATAGATCGATTTCCACAAGCGAACCTGCGGGAGTGGATTTGACGGGATGCACCAGTTGGATGGATTTGGCTTGAGAGGCGAGCGACAATCCTCGTTTTTTAAGATAGTAGTTCCTCACCCAGTCGTACATGCCCTTGTACGGCGATAGAGAGCGCGTGATATACGACGATACCGTCCAGGATTCCGCGCTCACATTAGTCGGAGGAGCGATGGGACCCGTTGCGTTGCCCGGGGTGAGCGTGAAATCCAGTTCCGATGTCTGCCCCGTGTTGATGGTTGTGGTCATCGTCTGATTGACATACCCCGCAAAGGACGCTGTCACGTTAAAGGAGGTGTTTCCGGGCAGTCGATTCAGCTTGTAGTATCCGTTGTGATCGGTCACCGCCATTGCGGAGCCGTAGGGTCCCTGAATGAAAACCTTCGCGCCAATGAAGACATTCCCCTGATCGTCCTCGACATATCCCTGCAATGATCCCTGATATCGGGAATCGGAGACCATAATGTCCACGCTATGGTTGTTCTGCCCCGCCACAAGGTCGGTCCATGTCTCCCCGGTGTAGGTCAGTCCGTGCACGGGAGCCGAGGCTTGGATGTATACGTAGCCGTCGGGAACTCCGGAGAGGGAGTAGGTGCCGTTGCTAAGTGATTTCGTGCTTTGGCCGCTTGACGAAACCGTGGCGTCCGCGACTGCATCCCCGTTTACGTCGGTTACCGCACCGGTCAGGTTGCCCACGCCGCCTGTTCCGGAACCGCTTCCAAAGCCTCCTCCTCCGCCTCCGCAACCCGCGAGCAGCGCCAGGGTCGTGATTGCCAATAGGATAGCGGTGATTTTACGTTTCATTTTCTATGTCCTCTCTTCTCCATTGAACGTGATGCGGAAAATGTGGTTTGGATGCGCCGCCTGTGGAATCATCATCGCCCTCGCCAGCGTATTTCCTTCTCATAATGCTATCGGGAGATGTAACTATGATACCCATTTAACACTACGTATCCTTTTCATGATTGTGACCGCTTCGGCACCGTGACGAGTGACACGTTTATCATACGGATATAAACAGGCGATTGCTTTTGTTTTTTTCAACCCTTAACATTGGATCAGTGTTGAAAATGCAACTCTCATATTCTCCGTAAGACTTGCAAGGGAAGTTGAGGTAAAATCACAACACAATCATCCTCTCGGATGATATTTTCACGTCAATCACAAATCCTGCGGCTTTATCGTTTTGAGCAGGGATCATTGCTAAGGAGAGGGGCATGGAGAAAACGAAGATCGGCGTTATCGGATGCGGCAATATTTCCGGCATCTATTTTCAAGCGGGTAAATCATTTCGCAATATCGAGATCATGGCATGCGCGGACATCCTACCTGAGAGGGCGGCGGAGGCGGCTGAGAAACACGGGGTCCCCAAGGCGTTGACGGTGGAGCAAATCCTCAAGGATCCCGATGTGGAGATAATCCTCAACTTGACGATCCCCAAGGCGCATGTGCCGGTGAGCATGGCGGTGTTGGATGCGGGTAAGCATGTCTACGCGGAGAAACCGCTTGGAATAAGCCGCGAAGAGGGCAAAAAGCTGATGGAGAAGGCCAAAGCCAAGGGGCTGCGCGTGGGTTCCGCGCCTGATACGTTCCTTGGCGGGGGGCATCAAACCTGCCGGAAGCTGATCGACGACGGTTGGATCGGGGAGCCGGTGGCGGCGACGGCGTTCATGCTCTGCCCGGGGCACGAATCCTGGCATCCGAGTCCGGAGTTTTATTACGAAGTGGGTGGCGGCCCTATGTTCGACATGGGACCCTACTATCTCACCGCCTTGATCAACATGCTGGGTCCTATCAAGCGCATCACGGGCTCCGCAAGGATCACGCATCCTACCCGCACCATCACCAGTCAGCCCAAATACGGCAAGGTCATCCAAGTGGAGACCCCCACCCACATCGCCGGGGTGATGGATTTCGCCTCAGGCGCGGTGGGCACGATCATCACCAGTTTCGACGTCCACGGCTCCACGCTTCCGTGCATCGAAGTTTACGGGACTCGCGGCACGATGATCGTTCCCGATCCCAACGGGTTTGGCGGCGTGGTGCGCATCAAGAGGGCGGGCTCCCCCGACTGGAAGGAGATTCCCCTGACGCACGGATTTGCGGATAACAGCCGAGGGATCGGCGCTGCGGATATGGCGGCGGCGATTTCCGGAAACCGGCCACACCGTGCCAACGGGGACTTGGCGTTTCATGTACTGGACGCCATGGAGGGATTCCTGGACACCTCACGCGAGGGGAGGCACTACGAACTGATCTCCACGTGCGAACGCCCCGAGGCTCTGCCGCTTGGGTTGCCCAAGGATTCCATGGATTTGTAAACGTAAATAAAGGCGCGGAACGTCATCTTGGTTCCGCGCCCTTATTGTTTTAGGTGAGTCTATTCGGTAAGCAAGGTCAGTTCGTTTCGGCTGAGCATATCGAGGAACACCTCCACAAACCGCTTGTCGAACTGAGTCCCCGCGTTTTCCGCGAGTTGAACAAGCGCGACCTCCTCGGACAGGCGGGAACGATAGGGGCGGTCGCTGATCATGCATTCGTATGCGTCCGCTACGGCGATGATCCTCGATAACACAGGGATGGATTCCCCCTTTAGTCCGTCAGGGTATCCGCTTCCGTCCACCTTTTCGTGATGATGGCGCACCACATCCGAGATGTAGCTCAGTTCGTTCACCTGACCCACGATGTCCGCCCCGGCCTCGGAATGAATGCGCATGGTCACCCATTCCTCCGGCGTGAGGGAGCCGCATTTGTTCAGAATGTTATCCGGCACGGCTATCTTTCCCACGTCGTGCACATGGGCGGCAAGCTCCATACACTGCATCTCGTTGTTATTCAAGCCGATCCGTTTCCCCAAAGCCATGGCGATGTCAGTCACTCTCTTGGAATGAAGCGCGGTCTGTTTTTGTCGCGCGTCAATCGCCGCCACAAGCGCCTGTATCGTCTTGAACATGATGAGGCTATCCTGCTCCAAAGCCTTTTGCACCTCCAACCGTTTTCGTTCGAGATTCCTCTCGACGATAATGGAGATGGTGTCGAGGTTGAAGGGCTTAGTGATGAAGTCTGACGCCCCTTCGCGGAGAGCCAATCTCGCGAGATCGATGTGGCCGAAGCCGGTTAAGAGAACGACGGGAATGGCGGGATGGGTGCGGTGCAGTATGCGGGAAAACTCTATGCCGTCCATCCCAGGCATGCGCACATCGGATAAGACAAGGTCAAAGGGAATGCTCCGAGTTAGCCGAAGGGCGTCCTCCGCGTTTGATGCGATCTCCACGAGGTAACCGTGATCCGTCAGGGTGTGAACCATCAGATCGCGAATCCACTCGTCATCATCCACCACGAGGATGGAGATCGCCTGTATCAATGGTTTGGCCGAAACTCTTTGTGTCCGTACTTTTCGCGCATGTGACTTTTGCATAGGGCGAATACCTCTTTGAAGACACTGTGGCAATTATATCCACATGAGCGTCATATGTCAATAATTCCTTCCTCTCAGCGGAGAAAACGCCGCTGGTTTTTTTCGATATTTTTTATGCGGCGTCCGGAGAGCGGGAAGCGACGCCCTCTGCGCGTTGTGGAGACGCTACGCGAGTTCCCTTTGAAAATAAAAAAATGACTCGTTTGCACGAAGCCATGGCCAATTCGCCTTGAAAACGGAGGGGTTCGCTGCCTCTTTGATGCATCTTTCCCATCGCTCGTCATGTGGCGATTTTAAAGGATGAATACTCCTTGCAAGATGCATGCGTCTGTTGTATCTCGCCAAGGAGGAGCGTACCTTGGCGAAGCTCCCGAAGACGCCGACGACCTTTCTTGCGGATGGGGGCTGGAAACCCCGGGAGCCTCCGTGCTGTTCAAGGTGTACGTCGTGCTGGATATGCGCCGCGCGAAGGGGAGCAACGCGATTAGGGTGGAGAGGAGGTCGGGAACCACGATCTCTTCCCGCTCCCTTGACACAACCGCCCATCCCGCTTATAATGCTCACAATGCCAAACAAAGGAGGAGTTATGAATACCCTTTATCCGTATTTCATTATCCCGGTTCTCATCATGTCTCTCGCTACCGCCGCGTTCGGAGATTCCCCTGTTCTTCGGAATCAGAGCCTGTCCATACGATTTAACGCGGACACCGGCGGCGTCGAATCGATTCGAGATCTCTCCTCCGGCCACGGTTTCATCCTGTCGCCCGCTCCGAGGCCGCTCCTATGGCGCATCCTCTTACGGGACGCCGCCGGCAAGACGCTGACCGTGGACAACGCGCAGCAAAAGCCCCCCGCCACGGAGGCGAACGACTCCGATCACGTACAATTCACGTGGGACAAGGCGACCATCCCGGGCGACACGGGATATTTGAAGGTTCAGGTGGACGGGGATTTGAAACCCGGCGATTCAATCGCGCACCTTCGCATTCGGGCGAGCGTCAAAAGCCCGCGTTATTCGATCTGGCAGGTGGATTTCCCCGTCATCTCCTCCCTTGCGGACCCCACGCGGGCGAATGTGGCGGTGCCTCGCAGCAACTGGGGGGTTCTGTACCATCATCAGGATTCCCTCCTGAACGGAACCTACCCGTCGGCTTCGTGGCCCATGGAGTTCCTGCTCGTGAATGAGGGCGACAACGGGCTATACCTCGCCGCCGAGGATCCCAAGGGATGGTTCAAGGAGTTCAATTTTATCCCTGGCAAGGAGTTCGCCTTGACCACCTTCGCGGAGAACATGGGGGTTTTACGTAACTCCATGGATAACCCGTATCCCTTCGCCATCGGGGTTTACCATGGTGATTGGCTTGCCGGGTGCAAAGTGTATCGCGCTTGGGCATTGCAGCAGCCATGGACCTCGAAAGGCAAGCTGGAGCGGAGGAAGGATGTGCCTCGGGATTTCAAGGATATCGCGGCGTGGTTCAACGCCAGCGGGGATCAAGCAACCGTCGTTCCGCAAATGGAGCATTTCGAGAAGGCGATTGGAGCGCCAGTGGCGGTGCACTGGTACGATTGGCACGAGATTCCCTTCGACACCCATTATCCGGATTACTTCCCGCCCAAGCCCGGCTTCTCAGAAGGGGTGGACGCACTGAAAAAGCGGAATGTGGTGGTGATGCCTTATATCAACGGGAGGCTATGGGACAGCCAAAACGAAGATTTCGCGCAGGCGCGTCCCTTCGCCACCAAGAACGAACACCAGGACCTGAATATCGAGATCTACGGTTCCGGGGCGAAGCTGGCGGTGATGTGCCCCTCTACGCCGTTCTGGCAGGACAAGGTGTTCGGCATTGTGCGAAAGCTTGTGACGGATGAGCATGTAAATGCCGTATACATAGATCAAATAAGCTCCGCCGCGCCTCGTTTCTGCTTTGATCCGACGCATCACCATCCTCTGGGCGGAGGGTATTGGTGGGTGCAATCCTACTGTCACATGCTGGGGCGGATCAAGAAGTGGTGCCATCAGGATGGCAGGGACGTCGCCCTCACATCGGAGAACAACTCCGAGCCTTACATGGCGGACTTGGATGGGCTCCTCATATGGAATCCGCGTTATCCCAATGAGATCCCGATGGACACCGCAGTTTACAGCGGGTACGCCATCTATTTTTCGACCCCCATTACCCTGAATGACGGCGACACCTCCTTTGCACTGGCGCAGGGGCGCGATTTTCTTTGGGGGGCGCAGCTTGGTTGGATGGGCCCCGCTTTGCTGGAGCCCCAAAACGCGCAAAAGCTGGCGTATATGGCGACATTGGCGCAGGCGAGAGTATTGGCGAAACCCTACCTCCTGTACGGAGAGTTAATCGGTTTTCTGCAGGATGATCCATCCATCCCGACTTTAAGCGGAACGTGGAGAGGATGGTCGGGGGAGGCGGTGCCCGTGAAGCTTCCGGCCGTGATGAACGCAGTGTGGAAAGGCGACGATGGGAGCATTGGCGTGCTGCTCACGAATACGGACACGGCGGCGCACACCTACCATATCGTCTTCAATGGCGACCATTGGGGCTTGGCTGACGCCTCAAAACTACTCGTGACGCTTAAGGACGGATCGTCCCCCGCGAATAGCCAGACGGTTTCCGGGAACCATTTCACCGAGGATCTGGAGATTGACGGAAGAAGCGTGGCGCTTCTAAGTATCCGGCGAAAATGAGATGACATCCGCCCATGGGGAAAGGAGAGCATCCGCATGCCGTACTTCAAACGAAACAAGAGCTCAAACAAGGATTATGCGGACGCCCCCCCTCCCGCGCAAGCGGATCAACTCGTGTCCGCGCTCTCCCCCCGAGCGCTACTTATCGGAATCGTGTGCGTCGCGATCACGTGCGTGGTGGTTTGTTACGCGGAGTTGGTTGACGGACAGATCCAGATCGGGTATCTCCAACTTCCACCGGTTGTCATCGGCATGCTGGTGCTCATTCTGGCGGTTCAGTCGATCCTCACCCGCCTTTCCGAGAAGCTTCGATTAAAAGCCCACGAACTCTTCACCATCTACATCATGATGCTGTTGGCGGCAATGGTTTCCTCGCGGGGGCTGTTGGAGAAATTAATTCCGCTTTTGATCGTTCCGGATTATTACGCGAATGACACCAACCATTGGCGCAGTCTGTTCTTCAAATACATCCCCAAATGGGCGGTTCCATTTAATCCTCACGGTCCGATTGATCAGTTCGTAGCTACAAGATTTTACGACTCCCTTCGCTCGGGTGAGAGGCTGCCCTGGAATTTGTGGGTGATCCCTCTTCTGGCTTGGGGAGTGCTGGTCATCTGCATGTTCACGTCGTTTCTCTGTTTGGCGGCGTTAATTCGGAGGCAGTGGGCGGATAACGAGAAACTGCAGTTCCCTTTGGCGCAGTTGCCCTTGGAGATGGTTCGCGGAGCATCGAACATGCAGCGGGATAGTTTCCTGAAAAACCGCTTGATGTGGATGGGTTTCGCGCTTCCTGCGCTGATATTCACCTTCAACGGGTTCCATCAATGGTACCCAAGCGTTCCCGAGATCAACTTGGACTTGAATTTGATGAACTACATCACGCAGCCTCCGTGGAATGCGATGCTTTTTTTACATCTCTATTTCTCCTTCGCCGCGATCGGTTTTTTCTATCTATTGCCGACGGATCTGCTTTTCTCGCTCTGGTTCTTCTTTCTTGTCATTCGTGCTGAGGATGTCATCACCGTACGCTTTGGTTACCAACCTGCGGTGATGCCGATGTACGGGGACATACGCACCTTTGTCGCATACCAACTTATGGGGTGCTACTTCATGCTGGTGTTGTACATGATCTGGACTGCGAAGCCCCATCTGGCGGCGATATGGAGAGCGGCGTGGGGCAAAAGAAAGGCGAATGACCCTGACGACTCCAATGAGATCATCCCTTACAGGGTCGCGTTTTGGGGGTTGATCAGCGGGATTGTGGGCTGCACCGCCTGGCTATCATTGTTTGGAATGTCTTGGTGGCTGGCGCTGTTCGAGGTGTGCGTCGTGCTTTTTGTCGTAGAGATGGTTTTGGCGCGCAGCGTGAGCGAAGGGGGGATGCTCATGACTGAAACCTGCTTCAGACCTACGGACGTATACCGGATGATAGGGAACGTGGGAAAGCTAGGCGGTGCGAACTTAACAGGGCTCTCTTTTCTGGACGCCCTGTGGATGCGGGATCAGCGCGGTTTGCCGATCACATGTTTTTTGGATTCGATGAAGTTCGGAGACGGTGTGAGAGTGAGGAGAAGATCGCTGCTGGGGGCGTTCGCCTTGGCTTTCGTGGTGGCGATTTGCGTGGCGGGATACCTGCACATCACCCTGCCGTATAAAATCGGCGCGGATCAGATGTATGGATACGTATATCAGGGCAACCCAGTGTGGGCGTTCAACGACGCCTCTCTGGTGCTCCAAGGGGGTCGGGGTCCGCTGGCTTGGTATTACACGCTGAATTTCTTCCTTGGCGTGTTTATAACAATCGTCATCGCTTTCCTGCGCACGCAGTTGGATTGGTTTCCATTCCACCCGCTCGGTTACGCGCTTTCAGGCTCTTGGACGATCGCGGTTTTTTGGTGGCCCTGTCTGGTGGCGTGGTTATGCAAGGTGTTGATCCTGCGCTATGGAGGAATGCGGCTCTACTCCAAGGCGAGGCCTTTCTTTCTTGGCATGGTTCTTGGCGAATTCACCATGGGCGTTCTCTGGAGCATCCCTTGCATTCTGTGGCGCACCCCCACGCCATTCTTCCCATGGCCCTGATGTTTCGATGTATATGCGTGTATTCCTTAAAATGATACGAGGGATTCGCGGCATTGATGCGGAATCGCTATCCTGTTGTGTTGAATAATGCATGGATATCAGATAAAATGAGTTGAGTGAGATCAATCACGAAGATCAATTCAGTTCACTTTGCGTTTTAATCATCATAGACCTGACATATATCCCGAAGTATGAAGGACTTTAATCGTAGCAAGGAGCCATTTATGTTCCGCAAAACTCTTCTGGCGTTTCTAATTTGTTTGAGCGTGTCAGCGTTCGCGCAAACCGGCATCGCACCTCGAATTCTGCAGTTAATGCCGAACCAAAAGGAACTACCCAAGGGTGATTACACTCTGACGAAGATATATTTTCCCTCCGATTTCGGGCACAATACGGGAAGGGCTGTGTCAGACCCCGATGCGAATGCGGGTACAGCTTGGGAGGCGAGTTCAGCGCATAAGGATGCCATCGGTTACATGACCTACGGGCCCTACGCCGAACTCCCTGCGGGCGATTATGTGGCTCTGCTTCATATTAAACTGATGACGCCCGCGGATGACAAAGTGGCGACGGTGGACGCATGCGTCGATTACGGTTCAACCAACCTTGGACAGGAGGATGTGTGGCCGGAGGATTTAAAGGTTGGGGAATACGTTTGGGTGCCGTTCGCGTTTCATGATCCGGGCGGGAAGCTGGAGATAAGGCTCAATTGGGAGGGGATAGCCCCCTTGCGCCTTGACGAGGTGGAAGTCTATACCGTAAAGAACGGCAAGGAGTCTGCGTTTATCCATCGTGTTCCACAACCCGTATACAGCGGCAAACCGAATAATCTAAGTATCATCCCGAATAGGCGTCCTTTCAAGGATATCTTCCCACGCTCCAATCCTCCTGCAAAGCATCTTCTCGTGGTGGATTTAAGGGATCAGCCTGCGGATTGGCAGTTGGCGACGCTATGCCTTCAAGGCTTGGTGAATCGCACGAAGCCTCGAATCTACTCTCTTTACAATCCCACCGACATGCAGTGGCTGGAGTGGATGGTGAAAAGAGGGTACATCAAGTCCTATTCAAATGTGACCATCCCCGCCCTTTTCAGGGATTTTAACTCCGTGATCAAAGGGATGATTATTGACGATCCTCGCATTCCCGCCACTAAAAACGTGGCAACGATGATGGCGGGCGTGTATGACGGTATCGCCGTGTCCCCTCGACTATCCAAGGAACTCAAGTATCATGTGATCGCCGATCTGAGGGGAAAGTGGACAAAAAGCGTGGATGCTTACAGGTGGTCGTTCGACCATCTATGGCCGAAATTAAATCACTATGTTACCGCATGCACCTATCCGGACCACATGTCTCTCCGGGATTACCTCGTTGAAAACAAGGTTTTCTGCTTCTGGCTCTCCGGGCAGATCGACGGAGCCGAACCCTATGCGGATCCGAACGCGGAAGTGAAGCTGATGGAGGGGATTTTCGCCAAAATGCCCATCAACACCCCCGTGATGAGTTATCCGTGGGCGGGCAAGGATATCGGAATCGGCGAGGGCCCCGGTGTCACACTGTTCGCTCAATTCTCACACTACCTTGTTGGCTCCATTGACGCCTCAAACCTGAGCGTTCACTCGGGAATTCGCGGGATAAAATTCAAACAGAGCGTGGCTCCGCGTCTCAAACTGAATCCCAACAAGATATATTGCTCTTTCATCATTTCCGACGGGGACAACCTACCGGTTCTCATGAACGGCAACTTCCCGCAGATTTGGAAAAGCTCCGTTCGCGGGACGATCCCATTCGGGTGGACGATGTCCCCCTCCGCATGGATGCTCATTCCGGACATCGCGGATTACTATTACAAGACCGCCACGCCCGACGACTATTTCGTATCCGCCGTCTCGGGAATCGGATACACATACCCCAACTCCTACGCGGAAAGATACAAACCGGCTTTGCGGCAACGCATTTTTTACGGGTTCCTGCATCAGACTGGGGAGTATATGAGCAAGTTGGATATGAATATAAGTTGGATCATGAACATCACCAAGCGGTCTTTGTTCGCCGATTACGCGAATCAAATTCCATTCATGAAAGCCATCTTCCCCGATTACGGCAAGGTGGTCTCCACGTATGCCGAGGCGGACTATCCGGTTGGCATACGAAACGTGCCTGTCTTTCACGCCGTGAACGGATGGCAGGATCCCGCCACCACAGCGGAGCAGGAGGCGTTTATCGTTCGCCAAGTGCGACAAATGACCCCCAAGGCAGGCCCCGGGTTCATGCACGTATTCGTTTGGAACTGGGGCGCAACTCTGCCAATGCTTAAGGATATCGTACAGCAGCTCGGTCCGCGGTACCAGTTTGTAAGGCCCGACCAATTGGCGCAACTCTATAAGGACTATCTGCATACGAAACAGGTCTTGGTCAATTTCCCAAGCACTGCGCAGTATATCCAAAACCATCCGTTACAGGTGGAATACTCCATTCAAAACGTGACGGATCGGCCGTTGCGGTTGCATTTGAAGGCGATTCAAGGTCTGACCAATCTAAAGACCACCTTGCCAGCGGTTTTGAAACCTGGAGAGTACGTCCATGCGATGTTATCGGGAAATCCGGTTGCCAGCTCGATCAAGCTACGGCTCACCGGAGTGAATCCCGAAGCGAACTGGGACATGCAAGCGAAAGTGGTTCCATACGATGCGATTCTTTCCAAAATCCCATCCAACAAACTGGAACTGGTGAAGGAGTTTAAAATATTCACCCTTTCTCACTTCAGCGGCGAGGCGGTGATCACCAAGGATGGGAGCATGGATTGGCAAGTGACCGCAGGCAAGGATAAGCCGGGGATGCTATGCTACGGACCTTACTCCCCGCTACCCAAAGGCTATTATCTCGCTCTATTCAGAGTCAAGCGAGTTGGCGAGGGTTCCGGTCCACTCCTGCAAGCGGACACCTGCGTTGGCGGAGGGCTTATAATCGATACCGTTAAAAACATCCGTGTCCAGGAACTTCCAGACAGAAAGTATCGCTATATCGCTTTAGTGTTCCATCATCCTGGCGGGCAGATTGAGACGCGTTTGAATTGGACCGGCGCCGCCACGGTGGATGCGGACGATGTGACCATTTGGAAAATATTGAAATAGTCGATTTTCAATTTCTCGCAGCATTCTAATAACCCAACCCCCGTCTCATGACGGGGACAGGAGGCATTTTTATGAAGGTACGATCTGCACTGATTTTTTGCATCAGCCTCTTCGCAATGACGTGTGTCCTTGCGATCGCATCGGCCAAGCGAATGAAGCATATGCTTGTGGTGGATTATACGGCTGGATTCCATCACGATTCCATTCCCACCGGTGAGCAGGTGATCGCGCAACTCGGCAAGGAGAGCGGACTTTTCACGGTGGATTATTGCCGCACGGCGGATGATGTTAAGACGATGCTGACCCCTGACTATTTGAAAAAATACGATGCGGTATTCTTCAACAACACCACCGGTAACTTGGGAATCCCCGATCTGCACGCCTTTTTGGATTGGATCAAGGAAGGGCATGGTTTTATCGGGGTGCACGCCGCCGCCGACACCTACCATCCTAGTCAAATTGGCGGGGACACCTCCTATGTGGACATGCTCGGAGGCGAGTTCATGACTCACGGAGCCCAGTGTGAGGTGGACTGCCTTGTGCAGGATCCGAACTTCCCGGCGTGCAAAGCCCTTGGAGCCAAGGATTGGAAAATATTCGATGAGATTTATCTCTTCAAACAGGATAACCGAGACAAGGTGCATGTTCTGCTGTATCTGAACAAATTCCCCAATAACGGCATGGCTCAAGCGGGACAACCCGGTGATCACCTGATCTCGTGGGACAAAATGTATGGCAAGGGGCGTGTGTTCTATTGCGCGTTGGGGCACAAGAAAGCCGTCTGGAACAATAAGACCTATCAGGCGTATTTGTTAGGCGGTATCAAATGGGCGTTAGGTATGGCGAAGGGCAGCGCCAAACCCGGTCCGATGTTACCGACTGCAGCCGGAAATCAATGAATAATGGGTGCCGACCGTTTCAGAACGATCGGTACCTTTTCCCTCCTCGCACTATTGATTTAACCTCGTCAATTAAATCATAATGCAACTGGAATCTTTCCACGCTGTTCCACCCTATTAAGAAAGGGAGCGCCATGATAAAGCGCGATCATGCCGCCGCGTCAGTTTCGCAGACTAGCGGCATGCCATTCCGAGCCTTATTGCTGAGCATCATTCTGATGCCGGTATGCTGTTTCTGGGCGGGGGATTCCGGTGTGGATCGTATCTTCTCCTTGATGGTTCCTCCCGTCTCCCTTACGCTGTTGTTAATCGTCATCAATATCCCCCTGCGTAGATTTTTACCTCGTTCCGCATTCACCCAAAAGGAGTTGGTTATCTTCTTCTCGATGCAGGCGGTGGCGTGCGCGATCTCCTCCGAATGGTTGGATGTGATCAACCCATACATGTACAGTTATGGACTGTATGCTAACGTTTCACCGGATTACAAGACCAAGGTGCTGCCTTACATAAGCAGTTGGTTGTTCTTTAAGAACGCAAATGGTCTGCATGATTTCCGGAACGGCGGGTATGGCTTCATGTATTTCCTGGGGCATCTCGGAATCTGGTGGCCCAAGATTTTCGCATGGACTCTCATTGTGACGGTGGTCTGTTTCGCAATGCTCTGCATTAACTCCTTGATGCGCGACGAATGGACAAACCGTGAGAAGTTGGCTTTTCCAATTATCCAACTTCCTATCGCCATGACGCAAGAGGGCGGTTCCGGCTCTTTCTGGAGAAGCCGATGGATGTGGGGCGCGTTCATCGTGATAGCGATCATCGATTTATTGAACGGATTCGCTTTTTTTCATCCTTCCTTGCCAATGATCAATGTTCGCTTTCTTGGGGATATGTCACTTTGGTTTCCCTCTCCGCCGTGGAACCAAATCGGGTGGACGCCTATAGGTTTGTTTCCTTTCATTGCGGCGATCGGTTTGTTCATGCCGACCGACCTCTTATTCTCACTCATCTTCTTCTTTTTCTTCCGTAAGGCGCAGCAGGTTATCGCCGCATCTCTTGGATATGAACAAGGGGTTTTCGGCGGCGGAGGTTTGGTGCCCAGTCCTCCTTACTTCAGCGAACAATCCTGGGGGGCTTTCATAGGGCTCTTTGTGACAGCCATATGGGTGTCACGCGGTTACCTAAAGGAGTTATGGGAGGAGATATGGACGAAAGGGACGCCGGACAAGCGTCTTGTGCCGCAACGGTTTGCGTTCATCGGATTGTTGGGCAGCATGGCCGCCTTGGGATTTATCGGTTGGGCGATCGGACTGCCATTCTATTTCGTGGTGGGCTATGAAGCGCTCTTCCTCGTTTTCAGTGTCGCCTTGACCCGTCTGCGCGCACAATTAGGCCCACCAACTCATGAGATGGCGTTTATGGGGCCGAACCAATTGCTCGTGGATTTCCACGGCACGGAAGGGGTATCCTCGGCGGATGTCGCCAGAACCGTGACCACCTTCTATTTTATGAACCGCATCCATCGTACCGACCCCATGCCGGATCAATTGGAAGCGATAAAGATGGGCGAGATGTCAAAGGTGAATCAGAGATGGATGTTTTTCTCCGTGCTTCTCGCCACAGTGCTCGGCAGTATTTTGGGGCATTTGGTGCGTATCTATCTCGGTTACAGATGGACTCCCAGCAACACGGGTGGCGATACGACAGGCGTTATCACGCAACTCACCGGCTCCGCGAGGGGGCCAAATTACACGGCCATAGCGATGGTGGTGGCGGGGTTCGCATTCGTTATGTTGTTGGACTTCATCCGTTTTCGTGTGCCCGGTTTTCCTTTCCACCCCGCCGGGTACGCTCTTGCGATGAATTTCGGCGTGGATTACTATTGGTTCGGACTGTTGGTTGTTCTCATCGTCAAGGTTCTCGTGCAAAGGTATTACGGTCTAAAGGGTTACGAGAAGCTTAGAATGGTGGCTTTCGGATTGATCCTCGGTGAGTTTGTCATCGAGACCCTATGGTCCGGATATTCCATGTGGACACACACCGCCACTTACTCAATTTCCATCAACGGAAGGATGGGTTGGAACCAATAAGTTCCGCATATTTTCAATGTTCGCTCCTTTGGCTTCGAGGCTCGCCCCTCGAAGCTTTTTTCATCAGGTATTATTAATATAGGAGAGAAACGGTAATGAAGTCCATCTGGAAAAACATCCTCATCGTGGGCGCGTCGTCGGGAATGGGCGAAGCGTTGGCACGTCAGCTCGCCAATGACACCACCCAGATCGCCTTGGTGTCTCGAAGAGAATCGGAGTTAAAGCGTGTTGCGGGCGAATTAAAAGGCAAATCGTTCGTGTATCCGCATGACGTCACCGCATACGAGGAGATCCCAGGACTGTTCCAAAAGATCGTCCGCGATCTCGGCGGATTGGATATGATCATTTACATGGCGGGTGTAATGCCTCCCATTGGCGAAAACGAGTACAATTTCGACAAAGACTTGACAATCATCGAGGTGAATCTACTCGGAGCCATGGCGTGGTTAAACGAAGCCGCCACTCGGTTCGGAGTTGCCGGAGCCGGCACCATCGTTGGTGTCACCTCCGTGGCGGGGGATCGAGGACGGCGCGGACAGCCCGCTTATTGCGCCTCGAAAGCGGCATTGACCACCTATCTGGAAGCTTTGCGCAACCGCCTCGCCGTAAAGGGGGTGTCGGTCGTGACGGTGAAGCCCGGTCCGGTTGCAACGCCAATGACGCGCGGTCTCGATAACCTCCCCATGATCATTAGCGCGGAGCAAGCCGCGTTCGGCATCATCATCGCTGCGCGAAGAAAAACGAGAGAGGCGTATGTTCCCGGCAAATGGCGTCCCATCATGTTCATCATCCGTCACATACCCTCCATACTGTTTCAGAAAATGAAGATATGAGTGTAAAAACTTCCTTTGAACGCAGTGCCGCCATTCGGTGGAATCTGCCCGCTCTGCCATCGGATCATTTGGAGAACGTCTCCGCATGGGGGATGGCGCAGGAAGCCGTCAGTTACGTTTACAGACCCAGCACTACGGAAGGGGTGCGATCCGTTCTTCAACTCGCCTTGGAAAAGGGAATGACCATCGGGTTAAGAGGGGCGGGGCGAAGTTACGGCGACGCCTCCCTGAATGCCGAGAACATATGTTTGGATTTGACCCGAATGTGTCGCATCCTAGACTGGAATCCGGATCAAGGGGTTATCAAAGTCGAACCGGGGGTGACGATCGGCCAATTATGGCGATACATTCTGGAGGATGGTTGGTGGCCCTACGTTGTCTCTGGCACGATGTTTCCCACCATAGGTGGGGCGGCTAGCATGAATATCCACGGTAAGAATAATTTCCAGGTAGGCACCATCGGGGATCACATCAGGGAATTTGAGATCCTCCTGCCCAATGGCAAAATAAAACGCTGTAATCGCGTGGAAAACTCCGATCTTTTTCATGCCGCAATCGGGGGATTTGGGATGTTGGGATGTTTTCTCTCCATAACTTTGGAGTTGAAACGAGTCCATTCCGGCATGCTGAAAGTTCTTCCAATCTCCGTCTCAAGTCTGCATGATATGATTCAGGTTTTCGAAGCCCGAATGCAGGGTGCGGATTATCTTGTGGGTTGGGTGGATTGCTTCGCGTCTGGCTCCTCCATTGGCAGGGGAATGATCCATCAGGCGAATTATCTGCAGCCAGGGGAAGACCCTATGCCCACTCAGACACTTCGTGTGGAGAATCAGGAGCTTCCCGAAACATTCCTGTTCGGTTTGGCGCCGAAGTCAATGATGTGGCTGCTCATGAAACCGTTCGTTAACCCTATGGGAATGCGAATGGTTAACGCCGCAAGGTATCATATGAGCGCTCTGCATTCCGGTAAGACCCATTTTCAAACCCACGCCGAATTCGCATTTCTCTTGGATTACGTTCCCAACTGGAAGTGGGCGTACAAACCCGGCGGATTGATACAGTATCAGAGCTTCATTCCCGCTTCAAGCGCAGAAGAGGTATTCAAGGAGCAGATAAAATTATGTCGTAAGCGCAGAGAGGTGCCTTTGCTGGGCGTTTTTAAGCGTCACAAACCGGATCCGTTTTGGATGACGCACGCCGTGGACGGCTACTCATTGGCGATGGATTTCCGGGTAACCTCCTCGAACAGGGAGCGTATTTGGAAATTGGCATCCGAATTAGACAGAATCGTCGTGGAAGCTGGCGGAAGGTTCTATTTCGCCAAAGACAGCACCCTCAGTCCGAAAAGTTTGGAAACCTTCTATCACGAAGAGCGAGTCCGGCGTTTCCTCACGCTGAAAAAGGATGTCGATCCCATCTGTCTGTTTCAAACCAATCTGTTCCGCCGCGCGTTCCAGCCTCTTCTTTAAGGTTTGGCATCCGGGCTTTCGTATATGCGCAGATAGGTGGGATAAACGGTTTTGCCGGGCTGTATTGCGAAGAGTATGATTCTAAAATCCTTCCTCCCTTTCCAGCCCGTAACTTGTGCAAGATTCACTCGCTGAACGCCTATCGCCGAGGTGTCCCCGACCAGTACGATATCCTTGCGCTCCCCCTTGAGCCGAACCTTGAGTCCCCAAAGTCCCGTCGTTTTTGCGATGTTGATCTCAAGCCAGGAATCCCGATCCATATCCAGAGAGAGCTTCAACTCCGACGCCGCATAGGGTTGCGAGGCGGGGCACGAGATGGTCACGTGTTTCGCCTCGGTTGAAACGATTGCGGCCTGAGCGGAATTGATCCAAGGACCCCAGTCCGCAGGATTGGCGCAGTTATTGCTCCATACCACGGATGCGGGATGGAGAGATTGCATGATCATCAGTTGCCGCGCATTGTCCCTGAAAATGATGCTTCCCTGCGATGCATTGGGGCTTTCGTTAATTCGGAAGCCGACTGTCGCAGTGGAACGAGGAGCCAGTTCTCGAGGAAGTTTTGTTGTAGGCTTGAGCGCCCACCCCGCAGGCACGGTCCATGTGACATCGCTGAGCGTTCGCTTCGATCGTGGATTTCTCAGCGCCAGGGTCAGTTCCGCGGAATGGGAGATGAGGAGAGGGGATTGAGCGTCCAGAATGCTCATTTCCCCCGCTTGTTTGGCTAATTGGATCATGGTATCCAAGCGGACCGCTTGATACCCCGGACCCAAGGCTTCAGCCACCTTTCCATACCAAGTGGGCGCTCCGACTCCCACCCCACCGTAAAGCTCGATAAAACAGGGTTTCGGCATGTTCGCGGCGATGCTGCGAATATGCTCCGCGAACGCCGCCGGATCGCTTGGGCTGTAGTAAAATAACGACCTGTCCGGGAAGATCACAGGCGTTCCATCAGGCAGGTACTCCGCTCCGACATGCCCATCAACAGGCCAGTGGGAGATTCCTGAGAGCCCCGCGATCCTTATGTATCGTTCCAAGAGATGCGGATGATAGGAATCCTCCAATATGTCGGCGACCGTCTCACCCGCCAGCTTCAGTTTCTCACCGGTTTCCCTGGCGTAGGCGTCCAGGTCGGGAATTTCATCGAGGTACACATAACCGCCGCCGCTTACCCCCGAGAAGAAGCCGTCATCCGTTGTGGCGGATGAGGCGAACGCTTGATAGAGCGCGGGCACATCCTTTGCAAGGCTCGCCACGAACCCCCAGGAGATGGGAACCTTGCCTCGATTCGGATCCACCCAGGCTCCCCCTTGCCACGCCGACGCCTCTTTTGGAGTGTCGCCCTCGTTCGTTTCGAAGGTGACATAGGTAACTGGCTTTAGCTTCACTTCCTGTGCGGGAGGCAGTTTAAAAGGCTTTCCCATGTTTGCGAGTGCGGGGATCGCCTTGCCGACAGCGGCATGGAAGCTAAGATTGGGCGCCGCCGCGCATACCACGTAACCACCATCCTTGCTGACACGATGCGCAAAAAGGGGTTCCGGCTCCGCCCATCCAAACACCGCCACGGGATGAGGGTAGCTTTCCAGAATCGTGTCGAACATTTTGGCTTGATCCGGGTATCCAGGGATGTTGGAACCGTACATGGACGCCGGCGCCGCAGCGGGGGATAGATTGAAACAGAAGGCTTTGCGGTAGATAGCATAATCCAACGACAGGGTGATGCTGAGATCGCCTCCGAGATTGACACTTGGATGGCTTCTGCCCGCAGAGAAGAGCATGGACGGATCGCATTGCGGTCGCAAGGTTTTCAAAGCCCATTCATACGCCTCATTGTCGGTTTTCCAACGATTCACTAGGTTATCCGTCACAGGGAGTTGCGCCAACTCCCCGGTTCTCAGGGTGGGGGGAATGGGAAGGGAGTTCGTTAGACCCGCCAGTGTGCAGGCGACATAGCGGCTGGCATCGAGATTGGGATCGTACAGAATGACGCCCTTCACGTCCTTGCGGAAGAGTGCGATGGCGGCATCAAGGTCGGGAAGCTGCGTGTAAGAGAAACCGTGCTCGGAGTAGTATTTCCGCCAGTGGGCGTCGGACGGAGGCCATTCCCAGAAGATGTCCTTGCTATCCAGTGATAGGCGAGGTCCGGTGCGATTGACAATCCCCTCTAAAGCCAACGCCACGATTTGATGATCGTAGTCCATCCCTTTCATATCCAGCCAATGCACCGTTTTGACGTATGCATTGGCTGGCAGGCACGAGAATATTAAGAGACACGCCAAGGCGATGAGGGGGCGCCGATGAATGTATTGATGCAAAGATGGATTCATAAAATATCATTCCCCCGAACAGGATGTCATGGTATAAATATCGGGCAATGGTGCGAATTGGGGGAGGCGTACCGATACCTCATACGCCTCCTCTCCCTTTACGGGTACATCTCAATCTCGCTGATCTGTGCGGCGTTGGGATAAGCCGGGTTTGCGGAGTGGCGGATGACGAACCGAAAAGCGTCCATCATTCGAGGTTTCATTGTGAGGATATACTTCCGACAGTTGTCGTAATTCCTCACGTCGAACAGAATGCGCTTCTTCATTCCATTTAACGCCACCCCTTGGAAACTTACCGGGTAGCCGTCGGGATCGGCGAAATCCACCACAATCCTTCCAACATTTTCCACTCTGGGCAAGGTGACCTGCACCCAGTGCGGATGAGGTGTGAGCAGGGAGGAGTGCCAGCGGTTCGAGAAATCCGTTCCCGTGGCGATGATTCCGTCGATCACCTTCGCCGTGCATCCCGGTTCGGCCGAGTACTCGCTGTCGGAAGCTGCGGTCGCCCCCTTGCTCGCCAAGGCGAGATCGTCGGGTCCGACTGTAGTCAGGATGCCATTGCCGTAGCCTACATCGGGGAAGCAGGTATAAGCCTGTTTTTCAACTTGAAAATAGGGCATATACTGATGATCCGTATCCCCTTTGATGGCGAAATGGAGCGGCTCTCCCGGGATGGGATCCAAGCTACGGATTAAGTCCGAGGCATGGACGGGTATCGTCGCATCCCCGTGATCGGTAACTTTTCCTGTCACCGCCATCAGGATCGGCCCATACTCCAACGCGTATCGGTTTCCGTTATTCTGCTCGACTCCCGTGTAAAGCTTCAAGCGAAAGCCCATCGGCAGCGTGAAAGCGACGGTGTCGCCGTTTCTCCAGGATCGATTCAGTATGGCGTAAGCGCCGGGTTTGCCCATGAGAGCCGTTTTCCCGTTGATGCGGATCGGCATGGTCTTAGTCGCCCATGAGGGAACCCTGATGCGCAGTTTGGCTTGAAAAGCTCGCGGAGCGGATATGTTCAGGCTGACTTTGGGGCTGAAGGGGAAACTCGTGCTCATCTTGACCCGAATCGGAACACCGTGCAGCTTAAGGGAGATTGTCGACGGGGAGAAGAGGTCCACATACAGCCCGTCCTTGGCGATGCTATAGATGTATTCCGGCAATGTTCCGTACAGATGAGTTCCCTGCCCCTCGCAGCATGTGTTGATCATGGTCGGGGGGTCCTTGTGACCCGCGAGATTGGCGTGGTAACGAATCCCCTTGGAGCCGAACTGATTGGCGAAACCGACGTTGTAGATGGATTTCTCAATCTCATCCACGTATTTCACCTGATCCGGATAAAGCAGATGGAAACGCTGGTTCAGGCGCACCCAGAAGACACTACCGCAAAGTTCGCCGGTGTCAAGATGCAGGTAGTAGGATTTCGGCGGGTAGATGTAACCTTCGCAGATGGCGATGCTTCCGCCTACGTGCTCCCAGTCATTGTGATAGAGGTACCAAGCACCCAAGGAGGCGTTCAAATATTTTTTCGCCCCAGTAGCACGATACATGTCCAGATAGGGCTCGATGGAGGTGAGAAGATAGCAGTGCGGATGATCGTAGGGATATTGCCATATCGCCTTCGGCTCGCGGTTCGCGAGTTCCTTGAGCCAGTAGTCCTCTTGGAAGTAGCGTTGCACCACCTGAATATCCGCAGGTTTTCCAATCGGGGTGAAATATGTGCGGGTGTTGGCGATCATCCCCTGCACCCCTTGCCCGCCGCGGCGCAGAAGCTCCGGAAGGTAGGGGTTGTGATCAAACCAGTTGTAGTAACCTCTTAGGAGAGAGAATGCGGTTTTATTCCCCTCAAATCCGGCATCCACCAACCCCCTCGTGACCCAGGAGCGGGTGTACGCTGCGCGCTCGCTAAAGAAAATCGTATCCGGGGGGTACGCCATCATGTAACCGTTCGGCTCCTTGCAGGCGTTGATCCCCGACACCAACTCGTTTAATCGTTTTTGAAGTTCGGGATTTTTAATCCATCGGAGCGTATTTCCCGCCCCCATCATGAACCGTCCCGCGCAGGAGCCTGGAAGGCAGACATCCCAGAAAGGGTTGGGGGTAGGCAGACCGGGAGGATTGGGCTTGCCCGCCCTGCATCGGAAAGGACGGAGCATTTCGTCAACCGTAAAGGAGTTCAGAAGATAGCCTATGTTGTTCTCCATCACCGTTTTGAAGAGTCCGTCGCCAAGGGTGACGCCGGTAAGCGGTGCGCGCGCTTGATAAGGTACGGGTTTCCATTTGCTTGCCGGAATTACGTTCCGCGGGTTGTCCGTGACATCCTCGTCGCCCTGAGGACGCGGAGGGCGCGTTAGAACGGTCACTCCAAGATAACCGCTCTGGGAATCCGATGCCGGGCGTCCCATGGCGACCTCCTTGCCATTCGACCACACATCCAACTTGGAGATCACAAGTTGGTTTCCGCGAAGTTCCGTTGCGGTAATGCGAACATATCTGCCTTTCACGTCGTGGCAAGCGAGGACCGCCACCTTATCCCCCGGGTTAGGGTAATCGGACTTCGTGTAGTCCGCGATCAGCGTGGATGTGGCGAAGGTCGGATCATCCGAAGCGTCCACGCGAAAGCGGACGGGAAATTTTACAGAGTTTGCACCCCAGTCAATAAGGGGAAAGAGCTTGACCTTATCGATCGGCACGCTGCGTCCGAGATCCACCTGCACCCACACGATAGTGTTATCGCTGGGAACGGGTTTGGACTGGTAGGAGAGATCCACCACGCGTGCGAATCGCTCCACCCCCATTGGACCGTCCGGGGGTTCTGCGTAAGGGTTTGTTTCGGAGGCGACGGCGATATTTAGCGTAAGAAGACAGAATAAGAGCGTAAGCGTCAGGCGTGCGGCGCAACCGTATGATACGGCGCGAAATGAGCGGAAGATTTTCATGGCATCCCCTTTCGATGTGAGCGTGGGCATTTCGGCATGAATGGTTCCATCAAGCTTTATGGTATCCTCTTATACCCCGCAGGCGGAGTGGAAGTCTATTGAGACCCCTCCATCTTTGTTCAGGGCACAATGAAAGTTTGGAAACATGATGCATGAATAGGATTCCAATGTAGGGGCGATCCCTTGTGGTCGCCCGCAACCCCGGCAAACGAAACATCCATCGAATCCCGCACCATGTGTGCAATTCGACGCATTCAAAACGGGTAACGAATCACCACGTGGATAAACGAACGATTTCGGGTGCTTGGTACGTTGCGGGCACCCGCAACCCCGGCAATCGACACCCCCATCGAATCCCGCACCATGTGTGGAATTCGACGCATTCAAAAAGGGTAACGAAACGCCGCGTCGATAAACGCACGATTTCGGGCGCTTGAAACCTTGCGGGCGACCACAAGGGTCGCCCCTACAAATGGATTCCCGCATGGATCCGGATTAAATGGGTTTTGTGGTTGTCGAATTTGTCACAACCCCCGCCATACCGTGCGATGCCCCACCGCATGCATATGATGCACAACCCATCGCATAGCGCACGATGTCGGGCCGAATTCGTAGGGGCGATCCCTTGTGGTCGCCCGCAACCCCGGCAAACGACACCGCCATCGAACCCCGCACCATGTGTGGAATTCGATGTATTCAAAACGGGTAACGAAACGCCGCGTCGATAAACAAACGATTTAGGGCGCTCAATACGTTGCGGGCGACCACGATGACCCCACAATATCAGTCAACAATAATGGAATCGTCAATTATATCTCCGTCATCCATATCCGCCTCCATGCTTACTGTATGTGGACCATATACCTCTCCGAAAAACTCACCTGTCGTCATCACGGGGAAGCTAACGGAGGTGTGGGCTGGAATGGAAGTGTCAAAAATTGGCGAGGGATCACTTACCGTACCCTCGAAGGGGACCAACTCCGGACCAAACGAATCACCGAGTATGATCGTTACGCTCAGCACATCATGGTTTGTAGTATTTGAGATATTCACTCTGCCTGAAGCCACGGTCTCATCTGACATATCATCTCCGACGAAATCCAAGGAGGCGTCGATTATTTTCACCGAGCCCACCTCGGGGGTGGGGATAGGCAAATCCGATGGAATGGAATTGTTGGGCGTTGGATTTGGATTCGCCGATTGTTGAGCCCCCCCATTATTTGATAGAAATGGATGAGATACAGGTGCAGGGGCCGGGGAGGGGAATGGTGGGTTTTCGTTATTATGAGGGGTTGGATTCACCGGTATTCTTGCGTTTTTATTGGGAGCGAAACTCGGATGGCTTTCGGTGTTGGGATAAAATCCATTGGAATTATTCCGATGCAGACTCACACTTGCTATTATGAGGCAAACCAAAGCGATGGCAACGGATATGTCCAAGACCCGTTTTTTGAGTTTGTCATGGGCGTTAGTCAAACGCAATGTGATGTTAGATGTTGGATCTTTCGCTCTAACAACGGGGTTTCGCTGGTCAGCTCCGCAAAATGGGCAGGTGATCGCATCCTCGGGTATGACCTGTTTGCATGAGACATAATAAAAGTCCATGAAACTCATTTTATCCTCCCCCCAATTCCCGGATTGAAAAAACAGGATCAGTTTAAAACTCTTTTGAAAGTTGTGAATCCGGCAAAGAGCATGGAGTATCCAGGTTTTGTTTCCATTCCTCCGATAGGAATATCCATTTCCAGGCAATAATTGATGGATAAAAACGTTTATGCTATGCTGTAAATTCCCCGTTTCCTATTTGTATCATTGAGCAATTGCTTATTTCATTGGAGATACCTTCCGCTTTTTCTCATTTCTTGAAATCCTGCTTCGTTTCCGGATGCGCCCATCTCCTCGATGGCGTGATGAAGGGTGTTGCAGTTACGATTATCTATGATGCTCGATCCGACGTTTGAATTCGCCATAATGCGCAACCTTAGCTGTTCAGGATGATATAAGGATTTAGGAGACTATACAATGTTGGGAGATTTTCGAGTCATCGGACGTCCATCTCCCAAATGGTGGGACCGTCGGTGGCGTCAAGGATGTTCAAACGGAAATATCGCGCCGTAACCTCCGGGAAGTCCTTTTGATAATTCGCGCCAATCTCGCTCCCCTCGATGAGGCTAACCCATTGATCGCCGTCCTTGTATTGAATTTCAAATTTACGAACCCTTCCCGGAAACGCCTCATGGATATCCACATGACTTACTGTTGTCATCTTTTGCAAATCCAGCTTCAGCCAGGCGCTCTTAATCCCGCCGTCCGTCGCCCAGCGGGTGCTCATATCTCCGTCAACCGCCATCTCCGGCCCGTAATTCGGATCGTTCTGAAAGATATTAGAGGCTGAGGCGATTACGGCGTATAGGGGATGTATCGGAGGAATGCTCATCGCGGCGACGTTCAAACGCATTCGGACCACGGTGTCGTTCGGGTCGCGATACTTTGCCGGAACGGATACGGTGATACCATTGGCATTTTGAGTGACACGCACTTTCCCGCCCTCAACAAGAGAGGCGTGCATGATTTTTGCGGGTAACGGCGGAAGGTTCAGCGTATCCCCCTTCCAATCGAGGATATGGAGGAAAAGATCATTTCCTCTGCGCGTGCAGGCGTAATCAGCACAGGGCATGTAGGGACCGCCACGTGTGTTGTAAATGCTCGCGCCGTTCCGCTTGAGCCATGCCCCAATCTCCTTCAAACGCTCCACCTGACGAGGTTCGATCTCCCCGCTCGGTTCGGGCCCAACGTTTAAAAGAAGGTTACCGTCTCCGCCTGCGCATCTCGCAAGTATCCCGATGCATTCGCGCAAGGATTTAAGTTTATCGCCGGGTTTCCAAGACCATTGTTGACAGATAGTCATACAGGTCTCCCACGGGCGAGTCATCTGAAAGCCGCCGATCCGTTGCTCCGGCGTGTCATAATCACCGGGCACAGCGCAGCGGTTGTTGACGATGATGTCCGGTTGGAGGGAGCGAACGTAATCCACCACATCCCGCCCGCGTTTCGCTGTGAAACCCTCGGGATTGTCGAACCAAACGAGGAGCAATGGTCCGTAGGAGGTGATAAGCTCCTTGAGCTGCTTTTTCATGTACTCCGTGTATGCGTCCATATTGGGGTGTGGATTCATTACCGATCCACCCGGACTTGTGTAGAGGAAATCGGGATCGTGCCAATCGCAAACGGAATAGTACGCTCCGAAAGGAACATGCTGTCTTTTGCAGGCGTCGGAAAGCATACGGACGATATCCCTATGATAGGGGGAGTGCATGATATTGTAGTCGGTCTGCTTCGTATCCCATAAGCAGAAGCCATCGTGATGCTTCGTGGTGAGGACGATATACTTCATTCCTGCCGCCTTCGCGATGGAAACCCATAGATTTGGATTGAATTCGACCGGATCGAACCGTTTGTAGAGATTATCATAAACTTTTATCGGCGTTTGCACCCCTCGGGACCAGCTTATCTCGTTCCCAGTGAGACTCACCGGTCCCCAGTGGATGAACATTCCAAACCGCGCACTGCGCCACCACTTAAGTTTCGCTGCGTTGGGGGGCGTCAATTGATCCTTGGTCTTCGCTCCAGCGTTCACCAAACAGACTGTCATTGAAAACAGAGCGAAAATGAGGGGTTCCATCCGAGATCTTTTCATGATTCGTCCTTATGAGGATTCTCCTCTTCCTCCAACGAGATTTGCGGCAGTTTGCGTCTTTTTTCCGCAGGAAGGAGCCGTTCCATCATGTCGTCAACGGTGATGATCCCCTGCATCTCTCCGTTGTCATCCACCACGGGGAGAGCGAGAAGATTGTAGCGGGTGAAGATATGAGCGACTTCGTCTGCATGTTCCCCTGTGTGAACGCATCGAACATTCCGTACCATGAATTTCTCTACTGGGGTGGTGGGTTGCGCGACGATAAGATCCCTCAGAGAGACGACACCTACCAAATGATTCTCGTCATTCACGACATAAAGGTAGTATATCTGTTCCGCTTTGGGGGCGATGCTTCGGAGAAAATCTATGCCCTCCTGTGCTGACATCGTTTCTCGAATGGCCAGATACTCCGTTGTCATGAGACCGCCTGCGGTTTCCTCGCCGTAAGACATCAACTCCTTGATATCCGCAGCCTCTTCAGGCTCCATGTGCTCCAACAACTCTTCCGTGCGAGCCTCGGAAAGGTCTCCCAGAAGGTCCGCAGCGTCATCCGGATCCATCTCCTCAAGGATATCGGCGGCTTTCTCCTCCTCCATCAACTCCATAACAGAGGCTGCCTCCTCCTTTTCCATTTCCTGAATGGTGTCGGCGGCAGTCTCTATGTCAAGAGATTCAATCACTTCCGTGCGTTGCTGAGGGCTGAGTTGCTCGACAATATCTGCGATGTCCGCCGGATGTAGGCGAGATATCTTCTCGTGAGGCACCTTTAACTTTATCATGCCGCCGCGCTCCGCGTCCGGCTGCAAAGCTTCCATGTCATCCCAAGATATCAGATTGGATTGAAGAGGGCGATGAAAAAGGTTCATCACAGCCTCCACCAACCAACCGAAACCGGATCTTCTGAATAGTGCGCGCGGACTGACATCCGCTCCTATGACCACGAAGCGATCCTGATGTTCCGCGATCCGCACGTCATTCACGCGCACCACGCGGTAATCATGCACATCAACGATCTGTTTGTCCATTATATCACGCTGCAATCTTATATCCATCGTTCGGGGGGTGTAAGGAGTTATCCCATCCAAAGGCCGTCTAAGGGTGAATCCCGTTTCCGTTATATCGATGTCCGAAAAGGAGTACCAAGCCTCCTTGGTTCGGCCTTTGACCAGGAGAGCGTTGATGGTGGGCAAACGACCTCCCTGCGAGGCGATTGCGTCCCGGACCGTTCCCAACACTTGTCCATCCTGTGTGATTATGGGCTTGCCTAAGATATGTGTGAGGTAATGTATCTCTTCCGCCATAATTCAACCTCCCTTTCTTCTGGAATTATAACCCTATGCAAGATGAGTGTCAATGCACGCCCCCCATTTTGTATCCATTCCTCACGCGACATTAAGGCTTTTTATGAGATAGATAACATCGAAAAATGAGAAAAATATGCATCCTTCATTGGGGGTGATATTAATAAACGTTATCGAGTACTGTAACACAGAGTCCTGGGATGAAGCCATGTTTACGATGAGTGTGAATGCTGGTGAGAGGTGGCACACACACTCAACTTTTGCAGCACTAAGAAGGGAGTTTTGATTTCAGATGAGAGAGAATGAAAAGATTCATAAAAAGGAATCGATCCGACATTCATGAGCTTTGCGGGTCAGTATATTCATGGATTCGCTAATTAATTCTCTTCAACTTCGTCACTCTTCCCACCTCCACCCACTCCACCACGAATATGTTCCCCTCGTGATCGAAGATCGCACTATGGGGAGCAACGAACTTTCCAGGTGTGAATGCCGAGCGATCCTTATCCCGGACACCCTCGTAATGCCCGCCGTCGCCGAGATGGAGAATCAGCCCGTTATCCTTGTTGAAGATTGTCACTCTGGACACCAAGTCCGGTATCAGCAACTCCTCTCCGCGAATATGAAAATGGCAAGGTGCGCGAAGCTCATCCTTTACGAAACCTGCATGTTCGCCTGCAAGCGTGAAATATTGGATTCGTCGATTGCTGCGGTCCGCAACAGCGAGTAATGGTTGTTCTCCTCGGTTATCCACAATTAAGCCATGCGGACAACTCATGAGACCGGGCTTTGACCCCGTGCCACCAAAGGAGAATTTGTAGTTTCCATTCGGATCATAAGCGTTGATGCAATCGCGACCGTAACCATCCGCCACGAAAACCGTTCCGTCCGGAGCGGTTGCCACGTTCGTGGGCACGTATTCATTGGAGGACTTGTAATGTCCGGTCTCCTCCGGGCATCCACGCTCCCAAGCCGTTTCCCCCTCCAGTGTGGTCTTCACCAATTTATGGCGAGCCGTATCGCACAGGTAGAGGAACTCATCGGACCCTTCTTTCGCCAGATGCATACCGTGCGCTCCCCCGCAGAACTCCTCACCCCAAGATGTGACATACTTTCCGTACTCATCGAAGACTACGATGGCGTTGCGAGATTGGCTTGTCGGGTGAACTGTGTGCTTGATGTAGATGCGTCCCTGGGAATCCTCCACGACTCCATGGGTGTTGCCATAGGAAATGGAGCTTGGCAATTCTCCCCAGTCGTGAATGCATTCGTATTGGCGCCCCCCTTCGCCTATAATTACATCCTTGCGCAGGGAGGTATGCGTGGTGGCAGGTGTGCCTGTGATTATCTCATGTTCCATTTTATTGCGCCTTTATGATGGGAATTTTTCTCCCGATTGGCTCCATGTATGCCAAAAGGGATGCATGATATACTCCATTTACGGCGCATCTGTTCCGAAACAAGAATAAGAGCGTCAAAAAACGACTTGAGGAATGAAAAGCGTGGTAAAAACTCCGAGAAAATGATCGAAATGGGTGATAATTGGTTTGGCGAATGTATCAATGAAGTTATGCATGGGCAACAAAAGGACGCTTTACCCGTTCGGCGAATCGTGCAATATGTAGCCGTGCAATTAATCTGTAATGTAAAAAGATTTCTTCCTAATACTCATGAATGATCCAATTAGATTGGGACGATTCAGAATGAACTCCCCCCTTTGGGATTTTCCTATGTTGCAGGCTCAATATCCAAAAAATCCGGGTTGCCATTCGGGTTGTCGAGAGACGAATTCGCATTGTCATGTAGGTATCAATTGACTCCGAATGGCATTTTTTTATTCAACCGTTGCAGGAGACAATCGCCACCATGGGACTCATCGGCGGAATATCCATCGCAAGCGTCCAATCTTCCCCATCTCTTTGAATAAGCCCCGTATCCGTGTGGAGTTGTTCGTTTTCAGGGAAACCCCAATCCTTGGGGGATAATGGAATCTTCCTATGCACCGGGTTCACTGTGAGGTTAAAGGAGACGATAGCCGCTTGATGTTCCTCCGGATGAAGATGGACATGGTTCATTTCATCCAATCCTACGAAAGCTCCTCGCGTGAAGAACTCGCGATTCTCCAGATATCGAGCCACAGCTTTCTTATATGCGTTCCACCTTGGAATATTGTCTTGTGTGGAGTTCAATCCCTTTTTGCCGCCTATGCCGAGATGTCTTACCGTCGAAGCGTACCACCAGAAGGAGAGGCATTGATCGTTGTCATATTCCATGGTGATATGGTCGTAGAGGGGGATATCCGTTCCGAGATTGTAGTAGAAAAGGCACAGGGCCTTTCCGGACTGTAAATCCGCAATTGGATCCCACATGAACTCGAATCCCCAGTTCTCCTGATAATGATGATTGGAGAAACCTTGACGATAATACACAGGGCAGTATCTCACCCCCCAAGGCCAAACGGGGTCGTGAGCCTCTACAAGTAGTTGATGTCGATGTTTGCGGGTCTCCTCCACGAGCCAGTAGACAGCCTTGACGTGTCCCTCGGGAGTGGAGGGAACCTCATGCCCGTGGTTCGGATCGTAGCAGGGGCCTCGCCAATCGAATTCATCGAACATCATGAAATCCATGCCCGCCTCGGTTATGGCGAGAATGCGCTTGAGCTTCTCGTTTCGCCATGCCTCGCATTGCGTGCACACTTCCCAAAAAACGATGGGATCGCCAGAATCGGGATCCACCGGTTTTGGCTTTCGAACTGGCTGTTCATCGTTCGACGCCGGA
The DNA here is from genome assembly GCA_027459625.1 of Chthonomonadales bacterium. Classification (GTDB taxonomy): domain Bacteria; phylum Armatimonadota; class Chthonomonadetes; order Chthonomonadales; family CAJBBX01; genus DTKV01. The sequence continues at coordinate 20,631 of DAIDHP010000024.1, read as the reverse complement.
CCGGCTTCGTAAATCTCGAGTTCGTCAATTCTCGCCGCTCCACCTTCGGCTTTAAGAATACTCACTCTCACCCATCGTGCGTTGACGGGAGGGAACTGGAAGAGGGTGGTGTTGTGCAAGGGGGCTCCGTTGTAATGGAAGACCTCCTTCCAAGTGGACGCGTCGGAACTCTGATTATACTCGGAGGCTGTTAGAATGCGCATTTGGGTGATCGCGCGATCCCCGTAATGTGTCGTATGTTCGCTTCCCAAAGCCACGCTTCCCACTTGATACACCGCCCCCAAGTCGATCTCAGCCCAAGAGGGATCCCCGCCGGAAATCCAGCTAGCGGGATTGTCGTACCATCCATCGTTAAGGTGGGGGATAGAGTGCAGAAGGGGATAACCCGAGATCACGGACGAAGCGTTTGCTTTCGCGTCCGGCAGAAGCGCCAGATTTCGGTGTCCTTCGGAATCGTGAAGTGGCACGGGCTCAACCGCAGGCTGTTGATTGATGCGCGGACGATGATATGTCCCCGTTTCACCTTTGCGACGCATGTACCAAGCGTTGGGGAACTCATTGCGATATACTCTCCCGATGGTGCGATAGCCTACCTCCAAGCCGTATCGTCGTTTCACCTCATGGATAAAATCGCTTACAGGCCCTAACCGGGAGGAATCCCAGAGGGTGGTTCCCTCGCATACCTCCCAACCAGGATCAAGGTATAGCAAATCGCACCCGATCTCCTTCGCTTTCGCCGCCTCTTTCATCAAAGCGTCTCGGGTGTAATGCTCCCTCAGTAACGTTGGGTCCGAGTGGTACCATCCCACATCGAAAAGCTCGTTCCAGTTCAGAGGAGGAGTGTAATTCCTTGGGAAACCGTGTCCTTTCTGACGGAGAAACGCCTTGAAATGCGCATACCCCTCCTTCCAGTCTCCTGTGAAAGCCTGGTAATGGGTGGTGCCGAAAGCGAATGTCTCCCCCGACTTCAGCGTCATGGCGAGTCCAGGCTCGTTGTAAAGCGCCAGCCCTGCACCCCCGAAACGAAGAGCGTCTTTTTCCACTCCGCACAGGGAGAACTCGATATGCTCCGGGTTGTACTTTATCCAAAGAAGTCCGGAATCTTCGTTCCCCCAAATCCAACCCTCCGAACGCAGTTCGTCTGCGTCCGCCAAAGGGGGGTGCTCCACGCTCGGATCGGTCCCTCCGTTGGAATTGGCATATTTTCCCGCCAATAAATCCGCCACGGTGTAGTCATGCGTGATTCCATCGGCGTTAATCCGGAAGGGAACCGCAATTAGACGAGACTTTTCCTCTTCCGGAGAGAACGGCAGGCGGAATCCAAATCGGAATTGCGCGAGGCAGACCTCCTCTTTTCCATCGTTGCGCAGGGAGAGTATCTCCTCAAGCTCATCCTTCACGATGGATATTTTGTGCGTCACCGATAGATTGGAATCGGATAGCTTGCCTCGAACCTCGATGTTTTGGGAGGAACGGTGCAGACCGCATCCTGTCAAGCCCGTAAGAATGGAACCGTTTTCCAGTTGGACCTGGTAAAGATATTCTCCGTCGGCGTATGTGCGTGTATTGCGATTATCGAGCATCCGAAAATGAATTTCATCATCGATTTGCTCCGCTCCCAAGGAGATTCCCAAGGTGTAAAGCCAGGATTTGGAGATCATGTTTCAGTTCCTCCTTTCCCGATTCCTTATCGGAAAGTGAAAGAATGATCAAAGGCATTCGGTTACCCGATCATCCGTAGGGTTTTTCATCGCATAAAGATAATCCTTATCAGCCCTTTGGCGGATATAGGGTTATATTTTTACACACATTGCTTGTTGTTTCGTGATAATCGCCAATTTCGCAGACAACGTAAATATCGCTATCACAAGTATGATGTAATACCGGAAACATTTCGTGGATCGGCATGGCTTGGCTGAGATAATCCGTGAAAAGAAGCTCCACCATGAGATTGTGCTGAGGAGCGCAGTATTATCAACGATGCGCATGTACGCTGAATTGTTCAGCTTTCCACTCTGCGTGATCATTCATGGTTCGACCTCGAAAAATGAGGTGTTAACATAAAAAGATAGTTTTTTGAAATAACACATATATTTTTCTTTAAAACCATTGACATCGATCCAGAAAACCTGTATGATTAGATATCTTTGGAGATTCATATGGATACGGAGCGAGACATGTTGCAGGAGAAGCGAGTTCCCAAATATCTGAAAATCAAGCATGACATCATCGAGAGGCTTAAGGATCCCGAGTTGTCACCAAATAAAGTGTTGCCAACACGAACACGGTTGGCGGCTCAATACAACACCACCGTCGCGACTGTGGACCGTGCTTTTCGCGAACTATCCAATGAGGGCTATGTGCAATCCAAAAGCGGTCGCAGGACGATCATTACAGATAATTCGGCTCGAAAATCAAATACCATAACAGTTCTTATGAACTGGCCAGTGGAGCAGAGAGATGTCAGCGCCGATTTCCTCGAACCGCTCTTCCGAGGGGTGCGTATAGCGTGTCATGAGCATAAGCTCGATGTGCGATATGAATTTCTGGAGGGTTCCTACCCGGAGATTGGCGAATTAACCGAGAACAGCGGAATTCTTGTAATCCGCCCAAACTACAGCGAAATCCCCTATCTGGAACGCCTAACGACGCAGGGAATCCATGTTGTATCCGTTCCTGCCATATTGGATGATGAGAGAATCCCCTCCATCTCCTCCGATAACCTTCAGGGCATGGAATTGGCGGTAAATCATCTGGTTTCTCTCGGACATCGTGAGATTGGTTTTGTGACACTCTCCGCAACGGTGCCGGATCACTTCGAACGTTTACAAGGTTTTTTAAGAATCATGGAGAGGCATGGATTGCCGATTAACGCAAAATGGCTGTTAATCCAGCATGACAATCGTTTCGGACGATACATGGATCATCTCTCCGAATGGATGACTTCCTACGATCATCCAACCGCAATCATTGCAGGCGATTTCCTAATGACCTTGGCGGTTATCAGGAGACTGAATAGTTTGGAGTTGCAGATACCGAGAGATATCTCCTTGATATGCTACGATGATCCTCCCGCCGCCGCACATATCGATCCCCCTTTGACCGTGGTAAGGCAGGAAATATCCATGCTTGGATATCGCGCAGTGGAAAGTTTACTCGCAGTGATGAATGGAAATGCAGCCCCAGTTGATGACCGCATTCCCACCACGCTTATCATACGAGAATCAACGTCAGCACCGTCTAAGTAGATGGAGAAAGGATATAGGGAGATGAATCAATTTTTGGTAATTCGACGAGAGAAAAGGGCTTTCACTCTTATAGAATTGCTTGTCGTAATAGCAATAATAGCTATATTAGCCGCAATTCTATTTCCTGTATTCGCCAAGGCTCGTGAATCCGCTCGAGCGATAGTATGCGTTTCAAACATGAAACAGATTGGCGACGGGTTCATAATGTATACACAGGATTTCGACGAGGCGTGGCCATCCATTATCAGCGGTCCCTCCATGGGTGATGGATGTGCGCCTAATTTGGGATGGCTCAATGCAAATGGCGGCTGGGCGACTTTGGTGTATCCCTACATTAAGAATGGCGGCGTGTTTGTATGCCCGAGCGCGTCACCTACGCCCTTCTGGTGGTCAGGAGATGTGCAGGGTTGGTGCGGGACGGCTGAAAATCCAGCCTATGCGAACATGCTAGCCCAGGATGCCCCCAATGGGGTTACCTACATGTACCGAAAAGCCTTGGCGGGCGGGCCATGGTTCGCGGGCGGGCCGATTACGGATTCGCAATTCGAACTTCCATCCCAAAATTTAATATGTTATGAATACGCCTCCTGGCACATGGGAGAACCATCCATCACAGTGTATCGTTCCGGTTATACACAAGATCAGGTATCCAAATACGGTTTGAATTGTCTTTTCGCTGATGGGCATGTGAAGAAGATCATCGGGCATCAGTTTAGAGCGTTGCGTTACGGGAACCTGGGGTATGGCAACCCACCAACCGGTATGGATTTGGACTGGTTCCTGACCGATGATAATTACACCGCCTGTCCGCACTGCAACTGGGCCACTCCTTCCGCGGACACCCATGATGTAGACTAATCATGATTTTAGTGACGGTGTGTTGCATAGACCAAGGAATGGGGCTGTGAAATCATTCCTCAAGTCTATGCAACATTCCCGTAATCCTTTATTAACCACATATTCGGGGAATTGCAAAATTCGCTTTTAAGATATCCAATCAAGCGTGAGATGAACTCAATTCGCCTCATTTTCCGAATGTTGCAATTACCTCTATTGTTTAATATTCCTGGAAGGAGAATGGGATGCGAAAAACGATTCCAACCGTATATTTTGTCATCGCAATAGCGGCGGTGGTTATTATTCTCGCTGTTTTTTTCTACCGTGAGGTGGTCTACAAACCTGAGACCCCTCTTATGAAGGATATGTATCCGCGCACCATAACCCAAAAAGCCAAATAATAAAAAACGTCCATATATAAAACAGGGAGCAAATTGAATGGCGGAAAGCAAGACTTATGACCCCAATCCTCAAAACGAGCAGGGTATTTTTGAATGGCAATTCCCAACGAGGGACAAGGAGGAGGCGTGGAGGCAACACTCCTTCAGCATTGATAGCTGGTGGGGGGATTTCCCGCGCGACCTCCCGGATCAGATGGGGATGTTCGCCGATAATCCCTGGGCGATCGGTCCTTTCCATAAATTCAAAGGGAATCCCGTGCTATCCCCGACACCCGGTTCATGGGACGAGGGGCGATACGATGGAGGAGTTCATAACGGTTCCGTTATTATCAAGGATGGCAAGTTTCATTATATCTATCGCGGTGAGAGACCTATAGATTACAATTCTAAGAGCGAGATAGACTACATCTGCGATATCGGCATTGCAGTGAGCGAAGATGGCGTGCATTTTGTCAAGGATACCGTGCATAGTCCCTTTTTCCGCAAGGGCGAGGATCACATATATAGCTACGAGGATGTAAATGTGGTGAAAGCGGGCAATAGCTACCACCTTTTCTGCAACCAATGGCTTTGGGAGAGAATGGGGGATACGCGAATTAACGGTGTGTTTCACGCCGTATCCGAGGACCTTATCCATTGGAACAAGGTGGGGATTGTCTTTCCGAATGCAGCGCGGATACATCGTAACGCTGTGGTTTTGCAAAACCCGCGTAACGAGGCTATTCAGGTGGATGGCAAGTACGTGATGTATATCAACGACGGGCTTATGGCGTATTCCGAGGACATGATGCACTGGGAATCGAAGGAGAATCCGCACCGCTGGCCGGGCGGGGAGTGCTGCTTCGCCCTTGGCGATCATGATCCGAGGAACCCCGATCATATCATCCTGTTTACCGGAGGGGCGCATACGGGACACTTTTACGCGGTCGGCGAAACACTGTTCAAAAAAAACGAACCCGAAAAACCGCTGGCATGGCTGCCTCGATCCCCTCTTTTCGCGGAAACGAAGTATCCGTATGAAAACGGCTTCACCGCCGAAACCCCGCACAAACCGATATCCAGCTTTGCGGACTGCATCTTCTTCAACGGTTTGACCCTGCATAACGGCAAATGGTGGCTCTATTACGGAGGGAGCGAATACTACACTTGTCTCGCAACGGCATTCGAATAGGGATAAGATGGAACCACCATAGACGTGAACATCACTTAAAGGAAGGAGCGTCCAAATATGAACCCATTCCATCGCATTCTGATCTTATTTGCCTGTGTTGGATTTAGTCTTAGTCAGGTGCAATCGAATGCGCATGCAAAAGGGGCCATCCCCATGATTTCCCTTGTCAAAAACATGCCGAACCTACCCACCCCCTATCATATGCGTGATTGGAAGAAGGTGACGGAGAATTACTTGAACCTCATTTTTGACTTTCACCGGAAAGGGGATATGCTTCCGCTTGTGAAATTGGTTGATAACTCCCATACCGTGTTTGATCTTCCAAGTTACGTGGGCGTTTCCGGATCGGAGGCAATCAACTGCATGGCTGCGGTGGTTAGCGGTGAATTGAACGGGTTGGACATGACACACTTTCAAGGCGAGAACTGGGTCAAACTCAGTCAGTTGTTTTACAGCCCTCAAGACAAAATATATGTCAACAATATTGGTGGAAGGGCTCCGGAATCTTTTTGGTACGAACTATTACCTAACATTCTATTCTATCAGATAGTCTATTACTGTCCTGATGTTGGGAACTCCGCAGCTCAATTTCAAACGGTGGCGGACCAATGGCGCCTAGCGTGTGCGAACATGGGCGGGAGCTATGAACCGATGCGGTTACCGGATTTGGACCACACCGCTTTCATTTTCGATGGCATGAAGCCGGTTAACAATGGCAAATGGCTAGAGCCTGATGGCGGGGCGGGCATCGCATGGCTCGAGTACATGGCATGGAGAAAATTCGGGGAAGCGAAGTATCTTCACACCGCCGAGCTTTGTCTGGAGGCTCTGGAGAATAGACCGACTGATCGGAATCCCTTATATGAATGCCTCTTGCCTTACGGCGCCTTGACCGCCGTAAGAATGAATGCTGAAGAGGGAACTCATCTGGATACTCGCAAACTGGTCAACTGGTGTTTCGACGCCGGAGGGAGGGAATCTGCGCGCATTGGGTGGGGCGTGATCTCCGCCCGCTTTGGAGAGGATGATTGCGCCGGGCTTGTTGGAAGCGTCACGGATACGAATGGATACGCTTTCGCCATGAACACTTTCGAGTGGGCGGGTGCCCTCACTCCCATTGCCAGATACGATCCAAGGTTCGCACATGACATCGGCAAATGGATGCTTAACCTCAGCAACGCCGCAAGGCTGTTTTATCCGAATAGTCTTCCCGCAAGTCATCAGGACTGCAAGGAATGGGCGGAGAAAAACGACCCCAATTTCTGCATAGGTTATGAAGGGTTGCGCAATGAGGCGTGGTTCAAGGGGCAACAGCCAAACCCCGCAATCAGTCCATTCGCCACGGGGGATGCTTTGCGAAACGGGAATCCGTCCAATCTATGCCTGTACGGCTCCTCGCATGTCGGGATACTCTGCGCGATTGTGAAGCCTAGCGATGTGAAGGGGATTCTCATCTTAAATCTGCTGAAGACGGACTATTATCACGCCCTGGCGTTTCCGAGCTATTTAACATACAATCCCTATGACTCCGTCAAGCGAATTCGTTTTGACGTTGGCTTTAAACCCGCAGATATCTATGATGCGGTTCGTCATCGATACATCGAAAAGGATGTTCGTAACGATGTGACGCTAATCATTCCGGCGGATACCGCGATGGTGTTGGTTGTGACTCCGGTGCATAGTAAGGAATTCGTGAAGGATGGCAGGCTGTATGTTAACGGGATTGTGGTGGATTACAGGTATGGCGATAAGGGATAGCGAGATTATAACCTCACTTTGTACCTTTATGGAGCATATACGGGATAACTTCGGGGTCCGCATGGTCGGGAAAGGCGCATTAGAATATCCGTTAGGGGGACATTATATTTAATAAATTCGACAAGTGTTCATGATTGAATTTTACTCAATATGATGAGTAATTCGCCAGCAACCTACAAACGCCCGTATTATCACACACTCCATTCTCGCTTGGAAGAGCCAAGAAGGTTCATTCAGGTGGTGGCGGGACCGCGACAAGTGGGCAAAACCACGCTAGTTCAGCAAGTTACGGATTCCATGGATACACCGATAATCTACGCAAGCGCGGATGAGCCATCATTACGTAATGCCGAGTGGATTGCGCAGCAATGGGAGAAAGCGCGATACTCTATTGCTGCCAGGGGAGCGATTATAGTTCTGGATGAGGTGCAGAAATCTGTTGGATGGTTCGAAGCCGTGAAGAGGATGTGGGATGAGGATACGTATCGAAATCGAAACCTAAAGGTGATTATCCTTGGTTCCGCGCAATTACTTGTGCAACGCGGTGTATCGGTGAATAGACGGGACGCTTCGAGGTGATCCCCACGCTGCACTGGTCTTATTCTGAGATGAATGAGGCGTTTGGGTGGACGCTTGAGCAATATGTCTGTTTCGGTGGATACCCGGGTTCTGCCGGCTTAATGGGTGATTTCAGCCGGAGGGTTCGTTACGTCAAGGATTAGCTTATCGAAACAACGATCTCACGGGACTTTTTACTGTTCACTCGCGTGGATAAGCCCGTATAGTTGCGTCGTCTGTTCGAGTTGGGCTGCAGATATTCGGGGCAAATGCTTTCTTACACCAAGATGCTCGGACAACTGCAGGACGCCGGGAATACGACAACTCTCGCCCATTATCTGGATCTGCTTGCTTCGGCGGGTATGATCACGGGGATCCCCAACAATCCTGGCGGGCAGTGAGAATACGGGGTTCAAGCCCGAAGCTTCAGGTTTTGAACACCGCCCTTGTAATGGCGCAATCCGGATTGACATCCATGGAGGCTATGGCCGATAGAGCGTTTTGGGGCAGGATGGTGGAAACGGCGGTAGGGGCTCATCACACCAACGCAGCTCTGACCGGTTACTGCGAGGTGTTTTACTGGCGAGAGGGCAATCATGAGGTGGATTTCGTAGTGAAATCCGGGAAGTCCTTAGTGGCGATAGAGGTTAAAAGCGGGAGAGTGGAAAGCTAATGCCCGGCATGGCGGAATTTCAAGAATTACATCACCCCACACGGACCTTGCTTGTTGGCGTGGATGGGGTCTCCTTGGAGGAGTTTCTTCTCCATCCCGTTGAATATTGGCTTAGAGATTAGACGGATTTAGCCAAAATAAAATCCCCCTCCAGTTTTGTAGCATACGGAAGAGGGATTTTATTGAAAGCATAGCGCAATCACGCATTCCGGAAGATGGGTTGTATGCCTTTCGCTTCGGTTTTGAGTTGCTCCGTTTCCTCTTTGGTGATCCTCTTGAAGTGCTGTGCAATTGTCATCCCCAAATTGAACAGTCGCACATCCCCTGGAGGAATCGCGGCGGTGATGGGATGGGAGAGTGTGAAACGCAATCCAAGAGCCGCCTTTTGAGGGTCTGAGTTCGGCTCGTACCAGCAGTGCGGGTAGGTATGTTCCACCCCCGCCGGCCAAGGCGTCAAAGCCATCGCCTTGATCGCCAGGATACCCATCCCCTTCGCCTTCGCCGATTTCATGATTTGCGAACCGAAATCTCCGTTGTACCAGCAGACCCAGTTTACGGGATAAAGGATCGTGTCGAAATCGAATCGGTTAATGCATTGAAGCGCGGCAGTTACGGAGTGTGCGGAGAACCCAAGATATCTTACCAATCCCTTATCCCTCGCTTCCGTGAACGCCTCCATGGCTCCTCCAGGTGCAAACACCTGATCCACATCCTGCTGGGTCGTCATGGCATGGAGTTGATATAAATCGAAATGATCCGTTTGCAGATGCTGCAAGCTTTGGTGCAACGCCTCCATGGCGCCGGCCTTATCCCGTTTTCCCGTTTTGCACGCCAAAAACACCTTATCGCGATACGATTTCAATGCCGGGCCAAGCCTTTCCTCCGCATCGCCGTAGCTGGGGGCTACATCGAAATAGTTAACCCCATGGTCAATTGCGGAACTGACCGTGCTATTGGCGTCGCTTTGAGACATCCCCATGACCACGATTCCCCCCAAGCCGAGGATGGAAAGGTGTTCGTTGGTGCGTCCAAGCTTCCGCTTCGGCAGAGGTTTGTCCGCCGAATGCGCCAGTTGAGGCTCCAACATTGCGGCGAGGCTGGCTAACGCTGTGGCTTTCAAAAAATCGCGCCGGTTCATAATAACCTCCTTGCAAAAGAGATGCGAATCCTTGCCTTAATTCCGTTGTGAAAAGGGTTCCCGCGTTGGAATGATGCCAGTATGCTTCATGAGATAAATCGTATGTTACATTCATTACGCATTCGCCCGTCATTCTTAACCCGTTTTCGAGATTCACCGCTTCGCCTTTCATTCACCGATTTGACGTGATTCGTATCGTGCCGGATTTCAAGCCATGGGAGCTTGCCGTGATGAGGATACTCCCCGGTGTGTGCGTCATGCGCACCATGACCATTGCCAAACCGTGGAACGCGCGTCGATGATTGGCGTCGTTCAACTCATGGCTTGCGGGGTCGCCATTCGCCACACCAACGATTGTCCCTTCCCCTTTAGCTGAAAAACGGATTTCATTGCCTGCGTTGGGTACCATTCGACCGCGATTATCCAGTACCTCCACGGAGATCATCGCCACATCCTCGCCATTGGCGTGCAATCCGGGTGTCTCATTGATGAGTTTCAAAGCGTAAGGCGGGTTCGTGGTTTGCACTATATAGTGGGCAACATGCTTACCGTTGATGATCCCCTCCGCCACCAACGCACCGGGCTGATAAGGCACGCTCCAGTCAAGGGTGCCATATTTCGGCATGGATTTCACGCCAAGATTTTTACCGTTCAAGAGTAGTCTTACCTGGTCGCAATTGGAATAGCATTGCACCAGTATCGGTTTTCCGACCTGATCCTTCGGGAAATTCCAGGCAGGGAAGATATAGACCAGAGGATTGCGGGTCCACCAGGATTTCCAGTAGTAATAACAGGGCTTGGGGTTGCCGGCAAGGTCCATCATGCCGGTGCGATTGCTGCCATCGGGCCATCCTATGGGGTTAGGCTCTCCATGGTAATCGAATCCCGTCCATACAAACTCTCCTGCAACGAATGGGTTTTGCATCACCATCGGCCATGACGCCCACGGCGCGTGTCCCCAAACCAGTTCGGATTTTCCCTTTTGCACCCAAGCGCCGTATTCGTTTATATGCCCCGCTTTCACGTTCGTGCGCACTACGCCTCGATCACTGTACATGTTAGTGTCTTCGCTGCCGAAGATCAACTTTGTCGGATATTTTTGATGCAGCCAAGCGTAGTTTTGCAGATAGTTGCTGCCAAGGATGTCCTCCACCTCCATGAACCCCTTGCCGAAATCCGACGGAATGCCTGCGAAGGCGTTGGTGATGGGTCTTGATGGATCGATGCTTCGCACCACCTTCATCATCGCCTTGAAGACCTTCGCTCCCCACGGGGTGCCCTGAATAGCCACCTCCTCGTTGCAGAGGGACCACATGATGATGCAGGGGAAGTTGCGATGTTGCATGATCATGGTTCGAAGATCGGTCAACTTGGAATACGGAGCGCCGAGTGGGGTCTTGGCGGTATACACATCCCCGACATGCCGGTTTTCGTCCATGACGAGCATTCCGAGACGATCCGCAGCGCGATAAAAGGCGTCGGGAAGCGGATTGTGAGCGGTGCGGTATGCATTGCATCCTAACTGCTTGAGTTTTCTGATCCTCCAAGCCCATAAATTATCAGGCACCCCGATACCGATTCCGGCTATGTCTTGATGGTTGCAGGTGCCTTGCAGCATGACATGCCTGCCATTCAGGAGAAATCCCCGGTTGGCGTCGAATGTGAGCTTGCGAATTCCGAACTCAACGGAGTGTCGATCGGCGATCTTTCCGTCGGATTCCAAAATGGTATGAAGATGATAGAGGTTCGTATGGTTTAACGACCAAAGCATCGCGTTCGCAATGCCGGTTTTTTGCGTATAGGTTCTTTTTTGGAATGCGGGAAGCGATTGGATGGATCTTATCTCCTTGACGACTCTTCCCTTTGGATCGTAGACCTTGGATATGATAACGAACCGCTTGGTTTGGTATCCATCATTTCTAATAGTTGTTTGGATGGATAGGTTGGCGTTTGCGCTCGCTCCCGTTGCGGCGTTCCAATGAATGACACCGGTCACCGAAGGATTCACAAACATCCCCCATGACGCGACGTGCAGCTTGTTTGTGACAATCAATCGGACATGGCGATAGATTCCCCCGCCCTCGTAGAACCACCCTTCGAAGAACGTTGGGTCCACGCGCACCGCAAGAACGTTTCTCCCGCCGTAATGCAGCCAATGACCGATGTCGAAGCGAAAAGCGTAGTAACCGCCAGGGTGTTCGCCAAGAAAGTGACCGTTTAGATAGACCTTGGCGTCTCTGTAGACCCCTCCGAAATGCAATCGCACGGTTTTACCCTTGTATACAATGGGAAATTGGAAGGTTTTGCGATACCATGCTGGATAAACAGGCAGAAATCCATGGGAACCGTTCGCGGAGCGTGAAATCCGACCCCGAATGATGTAATCATCCGGCAACTGTACGACTTTCCACCGTTTGTCGTTAAAGCTGGGTTGAGCCGGATTGATTTTTGCAAGAGATGTGTCGTGAATAGCGCCTAAAATCACCGCCCCCCGGATGCCTCCCGGTCCGGACAAATTTTGAACCAGGACAACCAATTCGTTCGTGCCATGTGGGTTCCACGCCTTACCCAAAGGTACATCGAAGGGTTGTGCGAACCCTTCGTGCTTCGCCAAACGATGACCGTTGAGGTAAACCACTGCGTTGTCGTCCACGTTATCAAAGTGAATCACTCGATTGGGGAATGGCATCGGTGGAAGGGCTGTTTTGAACCAGGCGTATCCGGCTTTGCCCTTGAATACGTCCGCCCCCTCAGGCGCCGATTCCCACCCAGCCTGATTGGCAATCACCGACGTTACATAGGCGGGATCATCGGTGGGCTTCCATTGCCATCGGGTGATATTCTCAGTGTGGATAAGCATAATCCCCTGCTCGGGAGCCCATCGCCAATTGGCGTCCATGGAGATGACCTGGCGGTCGGCTCGGCAGACGGAGCTAATAATAAGAAGAAGTAACAGATTTGCGAGAATCCGTTCGATACGGTGAATAAATCTTCTTTTCATGACATCCCCCATGCTTAAGATTGAAAACGGATCTATGAAAACAAACAAAACAAACAAAAAGCGGCTTGCATGATGCGACTCCGCGCTGTCGGCGATGAAATTGCTTCTCTTTTAGGATACCCGCTATGCGCATTCCATCTTTTGTTCGCCAATATCACTAATGGCGTTTATCAGTTATACTTTAGGGGAGTTAGGCGTCCGAATCGAGGCTTCCAATTCCTGCAATGAATTTCGACTGGAGCCCTTCATGAATCGTTCTTCGGTTATTTTGATGATGATCCTCTTATGCATGGGTTTGTGCGCTATTATGACAAGCGGAGATATCTACGGCAAATCCGCACGCCTCAGCGTGAAACCCGCCTCGGGCAAGGTGGAGGTGGGGAATCCGAAAACGCCCGAAACGCTTCCCCGGGAGATTGAGAATGCCTACGAAAACGGTGCGAGACTTATCGTAATTCGACCTGGAGTGTATCTATTACCGAAACTGGAACACACCGTATTTACGCTGCAGGGTTGGAGGGATGCGACCTTGTCCGCCTACGGAGTGACACTGATTTTGCAGGATCCCGAGGCGGGACACGATCTTTTCGACCTTCAAGGTTGTGCTAATGTGACGCTAAAAGGCGTCGTTTTATCCCAAAACGAGGTGACATTCTATCAAGGTCGCGTGATTGGAATGGGACATGATCTTGATGGCAAGGCTTGGTGTGATTGGAAACCGGACCAAGGATATCCAATTCCACCCGAGAACGCCACGCAATTCCCCGGAGGGGCGAATATCGTGGACCGGCGAACAAGGATGCTCAAACTTGGAAATGGGGATTTCTGGAGTCCCGCAATGGAGACGATCGGCGACGGAGTATTCCGCATCCATTTCAATCAACCGAAACTGAATTTCGGCGTCGGAGATTGGATAGTAGGGCGTTATGGGAATCCGCCATTCAAGGTTTTTTTGGATCATAGCCGTAACTGCACCGTTAAAGATGTCACTATGATGCGTAATGGTTTCGCGCCGTTGAGGGAGGATGGAGGCGGTGGAAACCATATCCTGCATTGCATTTGGGCGCTCGGGCCGAAGCCGGAGGGAGCCACCGCGGCGCCGTTGGTCACCAATGCGGCGGACGGTATTCATTCCACCGGCGCGAACCCTGGAACGGATTTGGAGGATTGTGTCTTCAAAGGGGTCTTTTTGGACGACTGCATCGCCATCCACGGGAACTTCCAAACCGTAAAGAGCGTCTCCGGCGATACGATGGTGGTGGAGAGCGGATACGCAGGGTTAAAAGTCGGCGATCCGGCGAGGATATCCGACAACAAGGGTTTCTTTGCTCAGGCGATGGTTACGGCGATCAAGGCGAACGGGGATAACACTTTAACTGTCACTTTGGACAAGTCTTTGAATGTTCCAGTAGGTGCGAAGGTGAGCAACCCGGACGCGGATGGTCAGGGATGCAAGGTGATCGGGTGCCATTTGGGGGACACACGGTCACGGGGAATACTCATCAAAGGCTCCAACTGCATCATTAAGGATAATGTGATTGTCGGGTGCGGCATGCCCGCCATCAGCCTTGGCCCCGAGTATTACTGGAACGAGGCGGATTACGTGTGGAACGCCCTAGTCGAGGGTAATACGCTTAGGGACAACGGAATATCCGGTTACGGCGGCGCGGCGATATACGTTCATGGCGATGGCGCGATGGGAAACAGGGAGATCATCATCAGGAATAATCGGCTGAGTTCCAATTACGATGGGGATATCCATGTCGAGTGGACGGATGGCGCAATCATTGAGGACAACCGCATCCAAGATCCCAATCCGTTGCCAACTTTTTTCACCAGGCAACCGGATATCTCAATCGAGCATTCCCGTAATATCACCCAAAAGGGGAACGGCTGATCATGCCTGATCGGACGGATCGGTCCGATCCGTCCGAATAATAATACGCTTGTTATTCGCCTTTCTTCTTCCACGACCTCACGTAATCTATCTGGTAGACGGAGGGCAAGTCCGCCTTGTCGGGCAAGCCAAACCAATCCGGCATCGTTTCGCTATCGAAATTCATGGTGAGGGCTTGATGCCAATAGGTGTTCGGTCCCTTACGAATCAGCACACCGTCCAGATAGAACTTCAACTCCTTTTCATCCCATTCCAAGCCGTAAACGTGAAAATCTGCGTCCATGTGGAAAGGCGCCACCCATTCATCGTGAATTTGGAAGTGAGATTTTATCGTGGGGGTGTAAAAAACGTGAACGGTGATGCTATCCTTGTTCTCGTATCCCTTCGCCTTGCCACCGATCTCAAACACATCGATTTCGGTCCAGATATCCGGATCGGACTTGTAAAACCAGAAGGAACTGGATCCCGCCGACGCCATCGGTTTCGCCCGAACTTCGAAATAGCCGTACAGCGCCGTCCCCTTGCTCTGCACGGCCGCAGAGGTGTAGGTGTGATACCCTGAGACGCGCATCTTTTCCGGAGGCTCTGCCAGTCGCATCGTTAGGTTCAGGCAACCATCCCGCACCGTCACATTTTCAGGATCGAACCACCCCGGTTGCCTTCCCTGCCATGTGGGATTGTTCGGATACCATTTCGTGGCGTCGAGGGTGTCACCGTTGAACTCATCGTTCAAAGGTTTGTACTTCACCCATTTTTTACGGTTCCCCTGATCGGAGAGTGGATAGATGTCGTTTTTACGTTTCACCATGGTCTTCAAGAGATCGGGATGATATGTCACCCAACCGCTTGTATCCACTTGCTGTGCGAAAGCTCGTCCCGCTAAAACACCGAGAAACGTTCCCGACATAGTTTGCAGGAATCGGCGTCTGGTGATAGCTTGGCGCAATGCGATAGTTTCGGTCATTAGCTCGCTCCTTGGTTTCGGGGTTCTCCGGTAAATCTGCAGATCGGACGGATCGGTCCGATCTTAGGTTCGCTTAATGCAAAATCGAATTCAACCACTTTTCCGCCTTCTTGGGCCAATTTGAGAGCGGATTGTCGGCAGGCGTTCGCAATCCGTAGCCATGTCCACCCTTTTCGTAGGTGCATAGTTTCGTCTTCACACCCGCCTTCTCGAGGAATTTCGCGTAGGCGGGGGCGTCCAGGAAAGGATCATCCATGGTTTGAACTAAAAACATCGGAGGCATCCCTTTATGCGGGGTGACCTCGGGGGCGGGCTTCCCGGTATTGCCGTTAATCAGATAGGCGGGGTATATCAGCATGGTGAAATCGGGTCGGCAACTGACCTTATCCATTTTGTCCACAGGCTCGTACGCTCTTTTCTCGTACTCGCAGGATAATCGCGCCGCCAAATGCCCGCCCGCGGAGAAACCGATTACGCCAATCTCCTTAGGGTTAATCCGATATTTCTTGGACTTCGCTCTTATAAGAGACATGGCTCGTTCCGCGTCCTGGAATGCTCCCTCCCGGTTGTTGGGCACCCTGTAATGCAACACCGCCGCCACAAAACCGATGGAGTTAAGCCATTTGGCGATTTCGGAGCCCTCCAAATCAACCGCCAAAATAGAGTATCCTCCGCCCGGGAACACCAGCACGGCGGGATGGGTTTTATTATCGTCAATGCCGTAGATTAGGAGTTGCGGGAAGGTGACATCCGTCATGCGATCGATGTTTCCGCTATGATCCGAGGTAATCACGCCGGGATTCGCGGTGGTTTCGCCCGGGGCTAGCTTATTCCAGATATTGATGGTAATGGGATATGGGGAAGCCATCGCGGTCACCGAAGCGATTAATATTAACAGCATGGGCAGCAGAGTTTTCATATATGTCCTCCTGTATTATTTCACACGATTGATCGCTTGAATGAAGCGTGGGATATGAGATACAATACCTCAATTGCCTTAAAGTGGCAACTCTGGTTCATCGGGCCGATCCGACAGATCCCGGAGAGAAAAGGAGTGTGAAGATGAGAAAAATGCGATATTTGTGGCTTTTTGCCGCATTGTTGATCCTAATGACATCGCATTTCGCCTTGGCGAACCCCACTCCCCTGCAGGAGTTGAAGCGCGAGGATCGCTTCGAAGCGCGTATTTACACCGCGAAGGACGGTTCCACCTTGTCATTCCGTTTGCTGGTCCCATGGAATTACGACAAGAACAAATCGTATCCTCTTGTGCTGATGCTTCACGGTATCGGGGAGCGAGGGAATGACAACATTGCTGAACTTCATAATGATTTGAGCATACTCGCCTCCAACGAATATCGCTCCAAGTACCCTTGCTTTGTCATTGTGCCACAATGCCCGTTGAACGACATGTGGGCGCCCATTATCAATAACGCAGGCAAACTCTCCGTTCTGAATAAGATGACTCAAGCCTCTACAAACGCGATGGCGGTGTTGAATGAAATCCGCCGGGAATTTAACATCGACCCCAAGCGCATTTACATCACAGGGCTCTCCATGGGAGGATTTGGCACGTGGGATATCCTCGCGCACTATCCCCCCATCTGTTCGCGGCGGCGGTGCCAATATGCGGCGGTGGCACCCCGTCAAAAGCCAAACTCTTCGCGCAGATGCCGATTTGGATATGGTACGGGCAGATCGACAATGTGGTGCAGCCTCAATTGAACATCGACATGTACAACGCTTTGAAGGCGGCGGGAGGCGACCCAAAGATTACCGAGGTCCCCAACGTGGGGCATGACAGTTGGTGGAATGCATACGAAGACCCGGAAACGTGGGTTTGGCTTTTCTCTCAGGAACTGAAGTGAACGCATGGGGCGTTGCGCCCCGCCTATCGCTGACCCGTTAGCTTGCGCCATGCGGACATGGATTGCTCCAAGTTTTGCTTGATGTTACCCTGTAGTCCAAAACCCTGCAATCCTATCGGCCCTGAATACCTTATCGCGTGCAGTTCCTTGAGAAGCGGAACCATGTCGTATGTCCCGTCACCAAGCGGTTGGATCAATTTTGACCACGACGCCCCGGCTGCGTTCGTGTCGGAGCCGTTGATCGTTACCATGAAGAGATGAGGGCTCGCCTCCTTGAGGAGTTGAGGGATAAGCTGTTCGTCTCCGACCTGCAGGCAATGGCAGAGATTGAAGGTGACGCCGACGTTCTTTCGATTTACCTGCTTCACCACGCGCAGAGCGTCCTGCAGGCGCTCCGTCCATGTCCCAACGTGCGGGTAGATCGCGATACGCAGATGGTCGGACTGCGCCTTATCCGCCAATTCTCTGATTCCCTGGACGGCGGTCTTGTCACCGTCCGGCGAGGATTTGGCGTAGGCGTCACTGTTGATCATGAGCCAGATAAGCGTATTCGTGCCCTTGAGATCATCCATCGCCTGAATGAGAGTCGGAGGATAGGATAGCTCCTCGCGTTGGAGGGTGATTGGAGCATACAGCGCGAATATCTTCAATCCGAGCTTTTTCGCATCCTTTTCCACCTCAACCACCTGATTCAAATCCCCGAGAGTCCAACTCATCCCCTTATAGCCTATACTCTTGACCAGAGCGAGTTGCTCTTCAGGCGGGATATCGGAAATGGGGTATCGTTTCTGGGTGCAGGTGTCCATCGCGAAAAAGGGGTTCTTGAGTGGGACGATATTATCGTCTCTTGCGTTTGCTCCCGTCATGGCGCAAAAAGCCAGCGATAGGATCATTAGCGACACGATTTCCGTTTGTTGCATGTTCCATCCTCCCTTAGTTTCTCGCTTTTATTTTAATCCTTCAGCCCTCGCAGGTTCACTTCCAGCCTTTTGTTCTCTTTTTTCAATTGCGCCATTGTGATTTTCTCTCTCTTCAACCCCGCCTCTCTGCCAAGGATGGTGGTCATTGCGCTTCCAACCGCGTGTGGAACGGTGGCGTTGGAGTAATTCTCCTGCTGAATCAGTTGGTGGAATGCGGCGATGTTTCTTCGAGCCCCCATCTCGTAAAGGTTCACCACATTCTCTTTGAATGCGGTGGTAGAGTTGATTAGCTGCGCCACCCCGCCATATCCGAGCAATGCATTGCCACCTTGACCGTGCGCCATGCACGAGCAGAAATCGGGGATGGATACCATGTCCACGAAGCTGCGTCCCTGATGCTGGAGGATCATCCCATTTGCCAACTCGTAGTTCAAAAGGAAGACATCGTCGCTGTCGCCATGCGGATCCACTCTTCCTTTCAGGGATATCCCATCCGCCGACACAACGTGCGATCCTGCCAGCCAAATTCCCGCATCCACCGCATGGATGTCGGCGTTCACATGATATCCGCCGCCAAGCGCCGTGTCATTGACCCAGATGAGGTGTTGAAGACGACTCTCGATGGTGGAAGTCAGAGGCGGGTCGGCGAACTGCCCCCCGTAATATCGGCTGTACAAAACGATAATTTTGCCGATCGCCCCATTCCGAACCTGCTCAACAACGTGGATGTTTTGAGGGTCGGTTTCCATCTGATAATCCACCAGGAAGCAGAGACGCTTGGAGGTCGCCTTTTTCGCGGCGGCTTCGATTTTCGCGCATCCCGGAACATCCACCGCCACCGGTTTCGCCATATAGACATGCTTACCCGCCGCGACCGCCGCTTCGGCGTGTTCCGGGAAGAAGTACGGAGGCGTCTCAAGCGCCACCGCCTCCACGTCGCTCTCCAGAAGACGTTTGTATCCGGAAAGCCCCGAAAATCTACTGTTCCTCGCCACCCCGTATTTTTCGCCGCATGCGTCGGCCACCTCCTGGAAATAGTCAGCCACTGCGTGTATCTCGTATCCGCCATCCTGCTGAAAAAGCCCGGTAATCCAGTCCCCGCGCCCCCCGTTTCCTATCACACCCAGTTTGATTTTCATAACCCGTTTCCCCTTGTCCCCCGTAATAGTCTTAGCATTTACCTTCGCACTGGCGAATGATATCCCCGCAGCGACCGCGCCTGAGATAAACTCTCTGCGGTTGATATCGGATTCATTGGTCTCTTTTGATTTCCCTTCAGAGGACTTGCGCGTTTCAGTTGACATTTTCGCTTTCCCCTCTAAATGACGAAATAAGGATATCCTCATAACGACACACTAACGGATGCAATAATGACGCAGCTTCTTGTACCTCAAGGCGGGTATTGCGGGAGTGATACCACGCCCCGCTCAAAACCAAGGTACCTCAGCGCTCGAAATTGATAATCGCCGATAAGCATTCGATTATATGTGAGTATCTCAACGCTCATTCCTCTGAAATAGGTATGATCCATCGGAGAGCAACAGCTTTCAATGACTGCGTCGGTTTATCGCTCATCCACCCCATTCCTGACGGGTCGCAATAGGCACGTATCCGACCTCCTTGCCTTTAGGCGGTGTCACTATTAGCGCTGGATCAACATCCGCCAGTTTTCCCATGGTCGGCGGAGCGATATATTCACGGTTCTTCGTCCATGAACGATGAATCATCTCCACTCGTTTCTGGAGATGCTCGCGTTCGATATCGGTGAGGCCTGCGTTGAGCAGTGCGGGCTGATCGGCGAAACGATACCAGTAATAGGTAACCACGCTGCCGTCGCCTATCCGCGCCTTGAACGGACCGGCAACCGGTCCCGGATTCTTCCAACAGCTATTCGGATCATCCGGAGTCGTTAAGGGTTTCGCTATCGGCTCGGAGGGACGGTCAAAACTCAAGCTCGCAAGTTTCGTCTCCGGAGGCACTGCGCTCGGTGCGATGGGGACCCATATCGGTTTTTGGTTCGCATCAACGGAGAGATGATAATACTCCGGAAGCCTGACGAGAGTGCCTTGCGCCGTTTTGACATGCGCCAACTGACTGCTCCATCGGTATCCGTATGAATGCGGGTCTGGCATGAAATTCGAGCCAAACGTTTTCCATTCCAGCGGTTCTTTGTTCGGTTGAGGCACCCATATCGGTT